>NZ_JBAKHU010000088.1:0-19048 GCF_036906895.1 Micromonospora sp. CPCC 206060 | reverse complement strand
GTTCCTGGTTCGGGTTGTCTTGGAGTGACAAACCTTGATACCGGAACCCCGCCTCTCACACCCGATCAACACACCCTTGACCAGCCACGCCCACGCCTAACTGAACGGCGTTGGCTCTAGGTCGGCCCGTCAGATGCCCGGCGGTGTGTACGCGACCTTCTCTCGAATCGCCTGGTCGACTTCGTCCGGCGTGAGCACCGGCGTCACCCGCGTGTCCAGCCCACCCGCCGCCCGGATGTCGATTGCCAACGCGGCGGCGGTCTTCTGGTCCGGCAGGTCACACACCACGTACGTGTCGTCCGGGCCGAATCCGAAGTACATCGACTCCATCGTCCCACCGGCGTTCTCGACCATCTTCCGCACGACATCGGCGCGCTTGCTGCCACCGTCCTTGCTGAGGCCCTTTATGCCCTCGACGGTGTAGGTCGACTTGAGCAAAAACTTGGCCATCTCGAAGTCCCTCCCTCACACTGTGGCAACCGCTCAGCGCGTACCCTGCCGTGCCACGCGCGCGGCGCCCTCGACCTTGGCCCTGCCCTGGTCGCGCGCGGTGCCCGACGTGCCGGTCGCCGTCCGCATGCGCCGTTGCTCCGGCCCGTGCTCGACGGGCGAACCCTGACGGCCCCGGGCACCCCCTGCCCGGGTGCCGCCTCCCGCGCGCCGATTCGCCGCCTGGATCACGCTTGTTCGGCTTGTGGCTACCCATGGCCGGGCGCGTACCCGGTAGGCCAGCGGCTACGCGTCATCCGTCCAGGACCCGGAACGGGTGCGGGCACGCTGCGCCGCGCAGCCGCTCGTCCAGCGCATCGAGGTCCGGCCTGCCACCAGTTTCGCGAGGATCCGTGGGGGAAAGCCCGACGCGGCGATCCTCGGCGGCATGCAGGACAGCGAGCGCGGCAACCTCTCGGACTGGGTGATACCCGGCAAATGCCGTCGGATGCCCAGCCAAGCGGCATGCGGTCCCGACCGGGGCGGGACCTGTAGCTCTGTGACCGGTTGAGGTGCGGAGCGACTGGTACCAGGAAGACAAGTGCTAGGAGGCGACTGGAGATGCGAGCGTTGGTTTATCACGGTCCGGGCCGCAAGAGCTGGGACGAAGTCCCGGACCCGACAATTCAGCAGGACACCGACGCCGTCGTCCAGGTGGACGCGGCAACCATCTGTGGCACCGATATGCACATCCTCAAGGGGGACGTGCCGACGGTCACGGATCGGCGGATCCTGGGCCACGAGGCCGTCGGCACCGTGGTCGAGGTCGGCACCGGTGTGAAGAACGTCCGCGTGGGTGACCGGATCCTCGTGTCCTGCATCACCGCCTGTGGCCGCTGCCGGTTCTGCCGTGACGGCCGCTACGGGCAGTGCGTGGGTGGCGGTGGTTGGATCCTTGGCCACCGCATCGACGGAACCCAGGCCGAGTACGTACGGGTGCCGTTCGCCGACAACTCGACCTATTCACTGCCGGCCGGGGTCAGCGACGAACAGGCCCTCATGCTCGCGGACATCCTCCCGACCGGGTACGAGGTCGGCGCGCTCAACGGTGCCGTCCGTCCGGCTGACACCGTCGCCATCGTCGGAGCCGGCCCGATCGGATTGTCCGCGATTCTCGGTGCCAAGCTCTTCACGCCGAGCCATGTGGTCGCGATCGATCTCGCCTCCGGACGGCTCGAGGCGGCCAAGCAGTTCGGCGTGGACGTGGTGGTCAACAGCAGCGGCCAGGACCCGGTCGCTGAGCTGATGCGGCTCACGAACGGGCTCGGCGCAGACGTCGCCATCGAGGCGGTCGGTGTCCCCGAGGCGTTCGAGCTGTGTACCCGCCTGGTACGCCCCGGTGGACGGGTGGCCAACATCGGCGTGCACGGCAAGCCGGCGACGCTGCACCTGGAAGAACTCTGGAACAGGGACATCACGATCACGACCGGCCTGGTCGACACGTACTCGACCCCTACGCTGCTCAGGCTGGTCGCCGCGAACCAGATCGACTCGGCCCGGCTCATCACCCACCGCTTCGCTCTCGGCGAGTTCATGCAGGCCTACGACGTCTTCGCGCGGGCCGGCGAAACCGGCGCGCTCAAGGTCGTCCTCAGCCGGTAGCCCAGCCAACCTGTCAGTCACGTGGAGACGTCCCGTGGTCAGGTGCCGGGCGGAGCCGACATGTCGATCCAGACGGTGCCGGGCAGGGCCCGCGGGCGGCGGCGGGTGAGCCGGTCGGCGTGGCCCGCCAGGCGGCATCAAGGACGCGCAGCCGCAGGTCGCGCACCTTGCCGACGGTGCCGTAGTGCATTGAGTCGGGGGCGGGTAGGCCAATGCTGCCGGGTAGGTGAGATCGGCTCGGGGAGCCTGCCGAAGTTTCCATCGGTGGGTGTCCCCGAGCCGCCCCCGGTCCCGGCGTACAGCTGGGCTGGCCGCCAGCGAGGTGCCGACGGTCAGGTCCGTTTCGACGGATCCCGACCGGTCCGGAGGTGCGGCTTGCGGATGAGCCGCGTGAGCCGGGATCCTGCACCGCCGGCGACCGCAACTCCGGCCGACAACGCCGGAATCCGGCCGCCCTGAGGGCGGCCGGATTCCACGTGATACTGCTAGTTCTGGACGATGCAAGAACGTCCGGTTATCGGGCACGACCATTTCACGGCCACGAGTGCGGTGTGGATGGTGCGTCGTGGTCCGGCCACAGTGGTGGGTCGCACCGGGCAGTGGGTACGAAGCGGCGACTGCCGCGGGGATGAGGGGGTACACGGCGATGGCCGGCCGGGTGGCCGATGTGCCACAGGCGGCGTTGCCGGCCTGTACCTGCGACCGGCCTTATGTCACCGGGTGACCCCACGGCAGATAGTGGGGCTGATGGTTGCCAACACAGCGAGAACAAGCATGGCCACGCTGATCGCGACAGCCGTCCATATCGCGCTGGTCAACTCGATCACCGTTCCGGCGAGGATGGAGCCGAGCGGAATGGCGCCGTAGCTGGCGAGTTTGGAGGCGGTGGTGACGCGCCCCTGTAGTTCGTCGGGTGTCGCGGCCACCCGCGCGATGACGACGGCGACGTTCCACACCGGGCCGACGAACGCTGCGGCGGCGAACAGAACAGCGATCAGCACGGGCTCGGTCAGCACGGCGAAGACGGGCAGCATCGCCGCCCAGACCGGTGGGGATCTCCTGGCCGGTCCGGGCCTGCTCGACCAGCCTCGCCCGGCGCTCGGCGGACAACCCCGCTTTGAAGATCAGTGCCTGGTAGGAGCCGTCCGCGAGCCACCGTAGATGCCCGATGGACACGCTCGCGCCGATCCGCCAGGCCAGGTCCGCGCCGGTCGCTGCGAAGGAGTCGAACAGGTCGAAGGAGTACAGGCCCGCGTCGGCCAGTACCAGCATGCCCGGCCCGACTCGCGGAGCCAGATCCTTGATCAGGGTGCGTTCCCCGGTGCGGCACGAGCCGAGCACTGCCCCGACGATCGCGTGGCTGCCGCACTCGGCCAACACCGCGACGTGCAGTTTCGGGTATGCCGACGCCTTCGGCCCCGACCCCGTCCGGCCGAAGCGTTCTGCGTTGGCAGGGGTGTCGGCCACGTCGAAACTGGTCGCGTCGATCGCCATCAGCCGGCGCCGGGCCAGCCAGGCGCCCTTCGTGCCCGGTCCGGCCAAGGGCACGCACGCCCGGTCGAACAACATCTTCACCGGCTCGGCACCCAGCCGCTGACGTGCCTGGGTGATCGCCGAGGCCGTGGGGACCTGCCAGTCGTCGTCCCAGGAACCGAGTCTGCGCAGGTTACCCACCAGCCGGCGCATCACCTCGTCATAGGACTCGGCGCAGAACAACCCCATCGCGATCACGTAGCGGATCATCACGTGCGCCGGCAGCCGCCGGACCCGCTTCTCCCGCCGCTGGCTGCGGTTGAGTACCTCCTCCAGCAGATCCCGGTTGAACCGGGCCGACACCACCCCGAGCCCGATGTGATCGGTCAACCGGCCCCGCGGCCGCAGCGGCTCCACTTGAGACAACGTCACGCCACGGCACCGTACCGACTCATCGGCCCCCCGTCAGCTCACCGGGCTGACCAGCACTAATGCCTTAACTGAACGGCATTGCGTCATGGCCGATCCTGCCCGACGACGTGCAGGTGATCCGTCCGCAGGACTGGACAATCCGGCGTCGGCGGACCTTCGTCAACTCGAAACCCGCCTGCTGCATCTGCTGACGAACACTCACCACTTCGAATCGGCGCCGCGCTCCGCCGGGTGGAGAACGACGCGCTGCCCAGATATCCGCCCGATCAGGTCGCCGCCGCACTGCGGCGGGCCATCAGCATCGTGCTGAAGCACGAGAAGACGGGGTGGTGCGGGTCCTGACCTTCGCCCTGGGAGGCCGTTTCTCGGCTGGCGTGCGGTCCTCGAACGGTTCACAGCCGTCTCGAGTGTCCGCGTGTCGTCGGCATGGTGTCGCGCCCATCACCCCGGCAATGGATCTCGGGAATTTGCCGGGTTGAATTGCCCGTACGCGAATGGTGTCGTTCTGTATGCGCCGTCGATACACTGCGGAGTCGACCCGGGTCTTCGGGACAGTTCAGCCGAACCTCCAGAGAGGACACCGTATGCTTCTGCGTCGTACCGCGGCACTGCTCGTCACGGGATCGTCGTGCCCGGCTTCCTGGAGTACGTCACCTTCGCGGAGGTCGGCGACGGGCACGCGGTCTACCCGCCCGGCGACCCGCACGTCGAGCGCGCCCAGGCGATGGTCGCGGCGTTCGGCCCGGTCTTCGGGTACGCCGAGCAGATGGGCGTGAAGGTCTTCCTGCTCACCGACATGCTCGCCGTCTCACCTCCGTTGGAGGCGTACCTGACCAAAACCGTCGGCGGACTCGACGTGGCCGACCCTCGGCTGTGGGCCGTCTACCAGGCCGGGCTGGCCGAACTGTTCGGCAGTATGCCGTTCGTCGACGGCCTGATGGTGCGCATCGGCGAGGGCGGCGAGGTGTACGCCGAGGACGGCTGGGACTACTCGTCGAAACTCGCGGTCACCACGGAGGCATCCGTGCGCACGATGCTGCGAGCGCTGCTGGACACCGCAGGTGCGGCAGGCAGAGAGGTCATCTTCCGTACCTGGACGGTGGGCGTCGGCGCCGTCGGGGACCTGCACACCAGCCCGGAGTCGTACACGCAGGTGCTGGGCGGGTTCGACGACCCGCACCTGATCGTGTCCACGAAGTACACCCTGGGCGACTTCTACAGTCACCTTCCCCTGAACACCACGCTGCTGGCCGGTGGGCACCGCCGTGTCGTGGAGTTGCAGGCCCGACGCGAGTTCGAGGGGTTCGGCTCGCTGCCCAACGACCTCGGCCCACTGCACCGTCAGGCGCTACGCGAGTTTCTCGCCGCCAACCCGAGGGTCGAGGGCGTCTGGAACTGGACCCAGGACGGCGGACCGTTGCGCGCCGGGCCCATGTCACTCCACCTACGCGCCGGATTCTGGCAGCTGTACGACCTCAACACGTACGCGACCGGCCGGCTGGCCTGGGACCCGGACGCCGATTCGGCGCAGGTCACGGCCGACTGGGCGTACCGCACCTTCTCCGCCGACCCGGCCACCGTCGCCGCGATCGGGCAGGCCATGGCGCTGTCCCGACAGGCGGTCACCACGGGCCTGTACATCGGGCCGTACGCCGACAGGTCGGTGCGGGCGCTCGGGCTGGAACCGCCGCCCATGATGTGGATCTTCGAGTGGGACATTCCCACCGGCGACTCCGCCGCGCTCGACAGCATCTACGCGGTGACCGGTGGTCGCGTCGACGCGGCGATCGACGAGGGCGAGCAGGCGGTCACGCTGGCCCGACGCATGCGCGACCTGGTCGCCACGACCGACCCGGGGACCTGGCGGGATGCCGCGCTGCGCGCGCACTTCACCAGGACGCTCGACTACCAGGTGAACCTGTTCGAGACCCTGGGCGCCTACCGGACCATGGTGCTGCGGCACGCGCAGTGGCTGGACACGGGCTCCCCGGCCGCCCACCACGGCTGGCGGTCGGCCAGGACGGCGTACCGCGATGCGCGCGACGTGCACCGGCAGCGCTACGGCGGCGACCTGGACCTGCCCGCGTACCACTTCACCGCCGCCGATCTCGGGGCGCAGCGCGCGGACCGCGACCCGGCGATGGCCTGGGCGGCCCGGCTGCTGCTCGGGTCGATCCTGCTGGTGGTACTGCTCGGTCTGCGTGGGCGCGGGTTCGGCGGGGCCGCCGCGCGGGGGCTGCTGCTCGGCGCGGTCCGGCCGTGGCGGGTCGCCGCGCTGCCGGTACCCGGGTCCCGGGTGGACCGGATGCTGGTGTGGCTGCTCCCGGCCGGTGTGCTGATGGCGAGCCGGCTCGTCTTCACCTGGTTCGCCGCCCCGGCGCACCTGCTGGTCACCCTCGGCGGGTGGGCGCTGTTCGCCCTCGTCGTGCGTTTCGCCGTGGGCCGGCGGGATCCGTTCCACCTGTGGGCCGTGGTCGGCGGCGTCGCGTTGCTGCGCAGCGTGCTGCTGCTGGCGGCGCTCGCCGGGCGCGGTCCAGGACGGTACTGGTTCGTCTTCTGGACCGTGCCGGCCCTGCGCGCGGTGTACGTCACCGTCGCGGTCGCGGCGTTCTGCTGGCTGTTCGTGGCCACCGCCGTCATCCTGCGGGACCGGTACGGTCTGCGGCGTCGACGCGCCGCCGGGCTGACCCTGACGGCTGCGGGTGTCCCCCTCGGCGTGCTGTCCGGGCTGGTCGCGGTGGTCGGTCTGGAGGACGCGCTGACGGCGTGGAACGACCAGTTGGCGCTGCTGCCCTGGGGGCTGTCCCGCATCCTCGGTATCACCGTTCACCTGGGTGTCCCCGCCAGCCTGCCCGGGTACGCCGCCGGTGTCGGCGTCACCCTGGCCGCTGTCGGGCTGCTCCTGACAGCGGGCCGACGACCGGGCCTAGGGTGACGGGCCTGGCACGCCCTGCGCCCTCCGCCGGCGGCACCGGGAACCGGAACCCGCTCACCCTGGATGTTCCTGGACCGCGCGCGGGTCGCCCTCAGCTCGGGCACGTCTTCGGCGCCGGCGGAACCGGCTTCGTCCGGCTCAACTTCGCCACCTCGCCGGCGGTGCTCACCGAAGCCGTCACCCGGATGGGTCGGGCCGTCGACGCGCTCCCCCTGACCTGGGCCGGTGACGGGCGGGCCCCGGTCGATCACTGGATGGATCGACCGGGGCCCGTCGGTTGGGAGCCGGGTCAGGCGAGGTCGAACCGGTCGAGTTCCATGACCTTGGTCCAGGCTGCGACGAAGTCCGTCACGAACTTGTCGCGCGCGTCCTGGCTGGCGTAGACCTCGGCGAGGGCCCGCAGCTGGGAGTTGGAGCCGAAGATGAGGTCGACCGCGGTGGCGGTCCACTTCACCTCGTCGGTGGCCAGGTCCCGGATCTCGTACACGTGCTCGTCGGACTCCGACGCCTTCCACCGGGTACCCGGGGAGAGCAGGTTGGCGAAGAAGTCGTTGGTGAGCACGCCGGGCCGGTCGGTGAGAACGCCGTGCCGCGTACCTCCGGCGTTGGCCCCGAGGGAACGCAGGCCGCCGACGAGGGCGGTCATCTCGGGTGCGGTCAGGTTGAGCATGTAGGCGCGGTCGATGAGCAGTACCTCCGGCTGGGTCTTCTCACCGGGGCGCAGGTAGTTGCGGAAGCCGTCGGCGCGCGGCTCAAGGACCCGGAAGGACTCGACGTCGGTCTGTTCCTGCGTGGCGTCGGTGCGGCCCGGGCGGAACGGCACGGTCACCTCGACGCCGGCGTCGCGCGCCGCCTTCTCGACCGCGGCCGAGCCGGCCAACACGATCAGGTCCGCCAGCGAGATCTTCGCGCCGCCGGCGGAGTTGAACTCCTGCTGGATGCCCTCCAGGGTCGCCAGGACCGTGGCAAGCTGCTCGGGCTGGTTGACCTCCCAGCTGCGCTGCGGCTCGAGACGGATCCGCGCGCCGTTGGCGCCACCGCGCTTGTCGGTGGACCGGAAGCTGGCGGCGGAGGCCCAGGCGGTGGAGACCAGCTGGGCGGTCGTGAGGCCGGACTCCAGAACCTTCGCCTTGAGGGCGGCGACGTCGGCTTCGCCCACGAGTTCGTGGTCGACGGCCGGCACCGGGTCCTGCCACAGCTGGGGCTGCGGGACCCACGGGCCGAGGAAGCGGCTGACCGGCCCCATGTCGCGGTGCAGCAGCTTGTACCAGGCCTTGGCGAACGCCAGCGCGAACTCGTCGGGGTTCTCCAGGAAGCGGCGCGAGATCTTCTCGTACGCCGGGTCGACGCGCAGCGACAGGTCGGTCGTGAGCATCGTCGGCTTGTGCTTCTTCGACGGGTCGTGGGCGTCCGGGACGATCGCCTCGGCGTCCTTGGCGACCCACTGCTTCGCGCCACCGGGGCTCGTGGTGAGTTCCCACTCGTAGCCGAAGAGGATCTCGAAGAAGCGGTTGCTCCACTGCGTCGGCCGGTCGGTCCACGTCACCTCAAGCCCGCTGGTGATCGTGTCCGCGCCCTTGCCGCTGCCGTGGGTGCTCAGCCAGCCCAGGCCCTGCGCCTCCAGCGGAGCACCCTCGGGCTCGGGGCCCACGTGGTCGTCGGCGACGCCGGCGCCGTGGGTCTTGCCGAAGGTGTGGCCACCGGCGATGAGGGCGACGGTCTCCTCGTCGTTCATCGCCATCCGGGCGAAGGTCTCGCGGATGAAGTGCGCCGCCGCGGCCGGGTCCGCGTTGCCCCGGGGGCCCTCCGGGTTGACGTAGATGAGACCCATTTCGGTCGCCCCGACGTCGGCCGCCATCTCCTTCTCGGAGACGTAGCGCTCGTCACCGAGCCAGGTGTCCTCCGGACCCCAGAAGATCTCCTCGGGCTCCCAGACGTCCTCCCGGCCGAAACCGAAGCCGAAGGTCTTGAAGCCCATCGACTCCAGGGCGACGTTGCCGGCGAGTACGAGCAGGTCGGCCCACGAGATCTTCTGGCCGTACTTCTGCTTGACCGGCCACAGCAGTCGGCGGGCCTTGTCGAGGTTGGCGTTGTCCGGCCAGCTGTTGAGCGGGGCGAACCGCTGACCACCGTCGCCGGCGCCGCCACGACCGTCGTGGATGCGGTAGGTGCCTGCGGCGTGCCAGCTCATCCGGATCATCAGGCCGCCGTAGTGGCCGAAGTCGGCCGGCCACCAGTCCTGCGAGGTGGTGAGGACCGTGATGATGTCCTGCTTGAGCGCCTCGACGTCGAGGTTGCTGAACTCCTCGGCGTAGCTGAAGTTCTCCCCCAGCGGGTTGGACTTGGACGAGTGGGTGTGCAGCACGGAGAGGTCGAGCTGGTTGGGCCACCAGTCCCGGTTGGTGCGCGGGCGACCTCCGGTCTTCGGGGTGGGCGAGTCGATCGCCGGGTTCTCGCTCTCGCTGCCGTGCGCGGTCACGGAGTCGTGCGCGACCGGGCAGCCGGCCGCCGCCTTCTTGTCCACGCCCTGCGCGCTGGCGGGGCGGTTTTCCTGGGTGTCGCTCATCTGCTTCCTTCCGAACTGGCGGATCACTGGGAGGTGCGTTCGGTCGCACAGTCGGGGCAGGTGCCCCAGTAGACGACCTCCGCCTCGTCGACCGTGAAGCCGTGGTCGTCGGAGGCGGTGAGACAGGGAGCATCGCCGACGGCGCAGTCGACGTCGGCGATCGCGCCGCAGGAGCGGCACACCACGTGGTGGTGGTTGTCCCCCACCCGGGACTCGTACCGGGCGGTCGCACCAGCAGGCTGGATGCGCCGCACCAGACCGGCGTCGGTGAGGACACGTAACACGTCGTACACCGCCTGATGGGATACCGTGGGATGATTCGCCCGTACCAGGGCGATGACCGTGTCGGTGTCGACGTGCGGATGGTCACGCAGCGCGGTGAGCACCGCCAACCGGGGTCGGGTCACGCGCAACGAGACCGCCCGGAGTTGGGTCTCGAAGTCGGACGTCATGTGTCGAACATAGTCCGCTCTTCTGGAATGAATCAAGTTTTTGGCCGAACTGAGCCCGCGCGCCCTCGACCCAGACCCCGGGCCGGGAGGTCACCGAGCACCCGCGCCTGCGCGAGCCGACGTCGACCCACAAGACGACGGCCCACCGCGCCCCTTGCCGGTCGCTCCCAGACCGAAGCCCGGCAATCCACGAGACGGAAACGGCGCACACCATCTGCAACCGTGGCGCACACCGTTGAGATTCAGATTTCCCCAGGGGTGACGAGACGCCCCGTCGACACGGCCCGCAGCACACGGAGCGCAAGATGATCGCTGGCGGGTGCCCGGGGAGGTTGGCGCGGATCAGCCAGAGGCGCCGGTGGTGTCCACGGTCACCCGCCGCCGATGCGGTGGCACCTCCTGGTGTGGCCTCGACGCGGTCGGTCAGATCGTCATGCACGCTGGAGCACCGGCCGGACCGTGCCGCGACGAGACGAATGCCCGGCAGCGCACCTGCCCCGCAGAACGGACCGCTACCCGTAAAAAGAAATCTGTCAATATAAGGGGAGGAGTACCTCCGAGGAGAGGCAACCACATGCGACACCTCGAACGGTCGACACCGGGCAACCGACGCCACGGGCCAACTCACCCACTGGACTCGGCATCCGGACGGTACGCGAGCCCGGTGCGCCACGTCGCGCTCACGCTGGTATCCGTGCTCGCATCGCTCAGTCTGCCCACGATGGCGCTCGCCACGCCCACGACCGGAGCCGGCAGCCCGGCACCACTGCTCGACACGGCCAGCACCGGGGCGCTTCCCGGCAGGTACATCGTGGTGCTCCACGGTGAACCCGGCACCGCCCACGCGGCGCACGCCGCCACCACCATCGCCCGCGCCGAGGCCGCCGGAGTCCGGATCAGCCACCGGTACGACCGCGCGCTCAACGGTTTCGCCGCCGCGCTCAGCCCCGCACAGGTGGCCGCGCTACGCGCCGACCCGGGCGTCGCCTACCTCGCCGCCGATCAGCGGATGGCGGTCAACGACACCCAGTCGCCGCCGCCGAGTTGGGGCCTGGACCGGGTCGACCAACGCAACCTGCCGCTCAACAGCCAGTACCAGTGGCACAACGGCATCACCGGGGCCGGGGTGACCGCCTACGTGATCGACACCGGCATCCGGGCCACCCACCACGACTTCGCCGGCCGGGTGGTGCCCGGATTCTCCGCCGTCGACACCAGCAACGGCATGACCGACTGCAACGGTCACGGCACGCACGTCGCCGGCACGCTCGGCGGTACCGCCCACGGGGTGGCCAAGGGCGTCCGGCTGGTACCGGTCAAGGTGCTGGCCTGCAACGGCAGCGGCACCGTGTCCGCCGCCATCGCCGGAGTCGACTGGGTCACCGGGCGGGCCACCCGACCGGCCGTGGCGAACATGAGCCTCAGCGGCAGCGCCAGCGCGCCCCTGGACACGGCGGTGAACAACTCGATCGGCCAGGGCATCACCTACGTGGTCGCGGCCGGCAACAACGGCTCCAACGCCTGCGGCTACTCACCGGCGCGGGTTTCCTGGGCGATCACCGTCGCAGCGACGGGCCGTACGGACAGCCGGGACTCATACTCCAACTACGGCACCTGCGTCGACATCTTCGCCCCCGGCAGCGGCATCACGTCGGCCTGGCACACCTCGGACAGCGCCACGAACACGCTGAGCGGTACCTCGCAGGCGAGTCCGCACGTGGCCGGCGCGGCGGCACTCTACCTCCAGACCCACCCCGACGACACGATCAGCGCCGTGTCCAGTTGGATCGTGCTCGAGATGGCGACCCGGAACGTGGTGACCAACACCGGCACCGGCACGCCCAACCGCCTGCTGTACACCCTCGGCGTCAGCAAGTTCGCCACCTGGGCCTGCCTGCCCAACACCAGGATGCTCAGCGGCGACTTCGACGGCGACGACCGCGACGACCTCGCGCTCACCGGAGCCACCGGCGGGTCGATACCCGTGGCCTTCTCCACCGGCAACGGCCGGTTCCGGCTCACCAACCAGCCGCAGCAGCAATTCGCCACCTGGGCGGCGACACCCGGCGTGCAGGCGGTCAGCGGGGACTTCGACGGCGACGGCCGCGACGACCTGGCGCTGGCCGGCGGAGCCGACTGGAATTGGCTGGCGGTCGGCTACTCTAACGGCGACGGCACCTTCCGGCCCACCCCGATCGGCCTGCCCAGCTTCCCCGCGCTGGCCCGGGTGACCGGCGCCCAACTGCTCAGCGGCGACTTCGACGGCAACGGCCGGGACGACCTGGCGCTGGCCGGCGGGACCGGCTGGACCACCATCCCCGTCGCTTTCGCCAACACCGACGGCACGTTCACCGTCACCGAGCAGACGGTTCCCGGCTTCCCCGCCCGCGCCGCCACCACCCGCGCCCGGGTGCTCAGCGGCGATGTCAACGGCGACAGCCGCGACGACCTGGTGGCGACCGGGGGCACCGGTTGGACCACCATCCCCGTCGCCTTCTCCAACGGTGACGGCACGTTCACCGTCACCGACACCGGCGTCGCCGACTTCCCGTCGTACACCGCACAGAGCCAGGCCAAGGTGGCGATCGGCCGATTCCACGACGCCGGCCCGCAGGCCGACCTGGCGGTCGCGGGACCGTTGCACCCGTCGTCCACACCGGTTGCCGTGTCCGACGGCATCGGCGGCTTCACCGTGGTCAACCGGATGTACGCCCCCTTCCCGGGCTACGCCGCGCAAGCGACGCAGATGGTCGCCGGGGACTTCAACGGCGACGGCCGTGACGACCTGGCGGTCTCCGGCGGGGCGAACTGGCCCTGGATACCGCTGGCGTTCGCCAACGGGGACGGCGGCTTCACCCCGAGCCTGACACCTACTCCCTGACCGACCCCGGTCACCGGTACGGCCACCGGCCCGGCGGTAGAGCTCGGCCACGTACATCTACGCCTTCACCCCACAGCGGCTGCAGGATCCGGGTGGGCGGTCACCAGGGCACCAGGGTGACCGCTCACCCGCTGCGGTGTCGTGCGGGGGACGGTCCCGGACGTGGCGTACCGGTGAGCGGGCCGTCGACGCAGGTGGACGCGTCGGTGGAAGCGGCTCGGGCCGTGGTCAGTCCTTCAGCGGGTACGGGACGAAGGTGCTGCGGTTCTCGTCCAGGTCGAGTTGCCGGCTGATCGGCGCGGCGGCCCGCTGCGGGCAGGTCATCCGTTCGCAGGTCTTGCAGCCGGGGCCGATCGGGGTGCCGGCGTCGGCCGCGTACAGGTCCATCCCGGTGGAGTAGACCAGCCGGTCGGCGTGCCGGGTCTCGCAGCCCAGGCCGATCGCGTAGACCTTGCCGGGCTGGTTGTAGCCGCCGTGGTGGCGGGTGATGGTACGGGCGATCCACAGGTAGCGTTGCCCGTCGGGCATCGCGGCGACCTGGACGACCACCCGGCCGGGTGAGCTGAACGCCTCGTAGACGTTCCACAGCGGGCAGGTGCCTCCGGTGTGGGAGAACGGGAAGCCGGTGGCGGACTGGCGTTTGGACATGTTGCCGGCCCGGTCGACCCGGACGAAGGAGAACGGCACGCCCCGCGCGCGGGGGCGTTGCAGCGTGCTGAGCCGGTGGCACACCGTCTCCCACCCCATCGCGAAGTGCTGGGTGAGCAGGTCGATGTCGTAGCGGTGCTGCTCCGCCGCGGCCAGGAACTGCTCGTACGGCAGGATCAGCGCGGCGGCGAAGTAGTTGGCCAGACCAACCCGGGTGAGAATTTGGGTCTGGACGTCGTCGAACCGTTCCTCCTCCACGATCTCGTCTATGACGTCAGCGAACTCCAGCAGCGCGATCTGCGCCGCCATCCGCATGGCCTCCTGTCCGGCCCGCAGCGACGTCGACAGGTGCAGGGTGCGGGTCTGGGGGCGGTAGCGGTGCAGTTCGTCGCCGAGCGTAACGGCGTCGTCGCGGTGGACGTGGACGGCGTGCCGCTGGGCGAGCCGGTCCTGCAGGGCTGCGCGGACCCCGCCACGGCGTAGTCCGATGTTCGCGGCCAGCCGTTCTGCGGCCTCGTCCAGGTCCGGCAGGTAGTTCTGTCGGCGGTAGAAGAACTCGGTCACCCGGTCGTGGGGGCTGCGGCCGACCGTCTCGCGGTCACCGAGCAGCTCGGCGAGTTGCTCGTCGGCCTGCCGGTACCGGCGATGCAGGTCGATGACGGCCTCGGCGACCTCGGGCAGCCGGGTGGCGAGTTCGGTGAGATCGGTGACGGCCACCCGTCCGGGAAGCGCCTCGCGCAACCCGGCGACCAGTCGCGGCGTGTCGCGCGGGGCGAAGACGGTGGGGTCGACGCCGAACACCTCGGTGATGCGCATGAGCACCGGGACGGTCAGCGGTCGCGCATCGTGTTCGATCTGGTTGAGGTAGCTGGGCGAGATGCCCAGTAGGCGGGCCAGGTGCGACTGGCTGAGCGCGCGGTCCTCGCGCATCCGGCGTAGTCGGGCGCCCGCGAAGGTCTTGGCGATCTCCCTCACCCCCCTCGACTGCTGATGGCGCGACACCCTTTGCAGGCTGCGAATATACCCGTTCACAACTTCGCAAAATGGTGCGGAAAATTCCCAGAACTTGGCATTTTCCGTCTCTCGACCCCACTGTGGGTGCCGTGTGACCGTTGGCGCACGCCGCACCGGCACCCGGGTTGACGCCACACGAGTGGGCCGACATGCCGGCGTCATCGACATCCGAGGGGACGACATGATGCAGAACGCCGTCGAGCAGTTGCGTACCGAGTGGGAGACCAGTCCGCGTTGGCAGGGGGTACGGCGCAGCTACCGGGCGGAGGACGTGGTGCGGCTGCGCGGGGCGATCCAGGAGGAACACACGCTGGCCCGGTACGGAGCCGACCGGCTGTGGCAGCTCCTGCACAGCGAGGACTACATCCACGCCCTGGGCGCGCTCACCGGCAACCAGGCCGTGCAGATGGTCCGGGCCGGCCTCAAGGCGATCTACCTCTCCGGCTGGCAGGTGGCCGCGGACGCCAACCTCGCCGGGCACACCTACCCCGACCAGAGCCTCTACCCCGCCAACTCGGTGCCCGCGGTGGTGCGCCGGATCAACAACGCCCTGCTGCGCGCCGCCCAGATCACCACCGCCGAGGGCGACGACGGCGGGGTCGACTGGCTGGCGCCGATCGTCGCCGACGCCGAGGCCGGCTTCGGCGGACCGCTCAATGCCTATGAGCTGATGACCGCGATGATCGCGGCCGGTGCGGCCGGGGTGCACTGGGAGGACCAGCTCGCCGCCGAGAAGAAGTGCGGTCACCTCGGCGGGAAGGTGCTCGTCCCCACCGGGGCGCACATCCGTACCCTGGAGGCGGCGCGGCTGGCCGCCGACGTCGCCGGGGTGCCGTCGGTGGTCATCGCGCGTACCGACGCGCAGGCCGCCACGCTGCTCACCACCGACGTGGACGACCGGGACCGGCCGTTCGTCACCGGCGAGCGGACCGCCGAGGGCTTCTACCGGGTACGCAACGGTGTCGAGCCGTGCATCGCCCGTGGCCTGGCCTACGCCCCGCACGCCGACCTGCTCTGGATGGAGACCTCCACCCCGGATCTGGAGGTGGCCCGCCGGTTCGCCGAGGCGATCAAGGAGCAGTACCCGGACCAGCTCCTCGCCTACAACTGCTCGCCGTCGTTCAACTGGCGCAAGCACCTCGACGACGCCACCATCGCCAAGTTCCAGCGGGAACTCGGCCACATGGGCTACCGGTTCCAGTTCATCACCCTGGCCGGCTTCCACGCCCTCAACTACTCGATGTTCGACCTGGCCCGTGGTTACGCCGCCGACGGCATGTCCGCCTACGTGGCGTTGCAGGAGCGGGAGTTCGCCGCCGAGCCGGTCGGCTACACCGCCGTCAAGCACCAGCGCGAGGTCGGCACCGGCTACTTCGACCTGATCAGCACCGTGCTCAACCCGGCTGCCGAGACCACCGCCCTGCGCGGTTCCACCGAGGAGGAACAGTTCGCATGAGGTACGAGATCATCGGCCCGATGGGCGAACGGTTCGACGAGGTCCTCACCGCGGACGCGCTGGAGTTCCTGGTCGCGCTGGACAGCCAGTTCGCCGCCCGCCGGGTGGCGTTGCTGGACACCCGCCGGGCCCGCCGGGACCGGTATGCCACCGGGCAGCTGCCCGACTTCCTTCCCGAGACCGCCGCGATCCGCGCCGATCCCACCTGGCGGGTGGCCCCGCCGGCACCCGGCCTGGTCGACCGGCGGGTCGAGATCACCGGACCGACCGACCGTAAGATGACCATCAACGCGCTCAACTCCGGGGCGAAGGTGTGGCTCGCCGACTTCGAGGACGCCACCGCCCCCACCTGGCTCAATGTCATCAGCGGGCAGCTCAACCTGATCGACGCCCTGGACCGGCGGATCGACTTCACCGACCCGCGCGGCAAGCGGTACGCCCTCGGCGAGCAGTTGGCCACGATCGTCGTCCGGCCGCGCGGCTGGCACCTCGTGGAGAAGGGCATCGCGGTGGACGGGCGGCCCATCTCGGCCAGCCTGGTCGACTTCGGGCTCCACCTGTTCCACTGCGCCTGGCGGCAGCTCGACGCGGGCGCCGGACCGTACTTCTACCTGCCGAAGTTGGAGAGCCACCGCGAGGCACGGCTGTGGAACGACATCTTCGTCTTCGCCCAGCGTCACCTGGGCCTGCCGCAGGGCACCATCCGGGCCACCACCCTGATCGAGACGATCACCGCGGCCTTCGAGATGGAGGAGATCCTGTACGAGCTACGCGAGCACTCGGCGGGTCTGAACGCCGGGCGGTGGGACTACATCTTCAGCGTGATCAAGAACTTCGGGCAGTGGTCGGACTTCGTCCTGCCGGACCGCTCCGAGATCACCATGACCGTGCCGTTCATGCGCGCCTACACCGAGCTGCTGGTGGCGACCTGCCATCGGCGCGGCGCGCACGCCATCGGCGGGATGGCCGCGTTCATCCCCAGCCGGGATCCGGAGGTCAACGAGGCGGCCCTCGACCGGGTACGGGCGGACAAGCGTCGGGAGGCCGGCGACGGGTTCGACGGCTCGTGGGTGGCCCACCCGGGCCTGATCGACACCTGCCGTGAGGAGTTCGACGCGGTGCTGGGCGACCGCCCGAACCAGCTCGACCGGCTCCGTGACGATGTCAGCGTCACCGCCGCCGACCTGCTCGCCGTCGACAAGACCCCGGGCCAGGTTACCGCTGCGGGCCTACGGTCCAACATCGCGGTCGCCCTGCGCTACATCGACGCCTGGCTCGGCGGCGTGGGCGCGGTGGCCCTGTGGAACCTGATGGAGGACGCGGCGACCGCCGAGATCGCCCGCTGTCAGGTCTGGCAGTGGCTGCACCACGGCACTCCCCTGGCCGGCGGCGGCTGCGTGACCGACGAACTGGTCCGGTCCATCCTCGCGGAGGAACTGGCCGCTCTGGTCGCGCAACGCGCCGGAGGCGATCGGGAGCGCGCCGAGCGGGCCGCGCGGATCGTCGAGGACACCGCGCTCGGCGAGGACCTGCCGGCGTTCTTCACCACCGGGGCGTACGCCCGGCACCTCGGCCCGAACACCAGGTCCGACGTGCCGTCCTGCTGATCCGCGGATCGCGCCGGAGCCGGGACGGGGCACGCCCTTCCCGGCTCCGTCCCGGTCCCGTCGGTGGGCCGAGGCGTCGGCGGGGGTCTTCCACCACCCCTTGTCGCCGACGGTCACGCCGGCCCGCCGCGAGGCGCGGGCGTAGGGCCCGCGACGTGGTTTGAGGCGTCCCGGCAGCGGGGCCCACCGGGTCATCCGCCAGTCCGACTCCTCGCAACGGGCGCGGCGTATCCCCGGCGGGCTCGCTGCTGTGGGTCGGGGAGACGACGGTCACCCCGTCTTCCACCGGCGCTGCTCCCCCTGTCCCGAGCACCGCTGCACCCGGACCGTCCACAGCCACCTCGCCCCCTTCATCTGGCGGGGCTGGGATGGAGACAACTGGGATCACAGGCGGAAGCGACAACCGGGAGGGGGCCATGTCCTCACCGGTCCACTGACACGCCCGGCCGCTGACACGCTCCACGCGACCTCGCCGCCGGTGACGAGGCAGCCATTGCGTGGGCTCAAGGCGGCCAGCGTGTGGCGATCCACGACCTGCTTTTCGGGGAAAACCGGGACCGTGTCATCGAGGCGCTGCGGCAGTTCCCCCGGGAGTATGGGCGCGCGCTGCGCCGGGTGGAAGCCGCTCTCTCACCGACGTGGAGGCTGCCGGGTACCGACCGTTGGTGGAGACGGCCGCCATGCACGCCGGGCTCATCGATGCCCGGGCCGGGCAATGTCGCACTGTCGCGCTAGGTTCCGGCCCATGAGCCGTGACGAGTTGCAGCGGCAGTCGCTCGAGGCCGCATTGGGCGACGTTGAGACAGCAATCGACGAATTCGAGGGCGTCGCCGACTGGCTGGCCGCCCTCGGTGGCAGTCCGGTCGACCCGCTGGGGGCTGAGGCCTGGGTGTTCGACACGAATCTGACCCAGGTGCTGTTGGTGTGCCATCCGTGGCGGGGCTGGGTTCCGCCCGGAGGGAGAGTCGAACCCGGCGAGACACCTCGTGAGGCAGCCCGCCGTGAGTTGTTTGAAGAGACGGGTGTCGTGGCCGAGCTCCTCACCCGGCCGGCCGCTGTCCGCGTCCGCTCATACCATCCCGATCATCCGGCGACGCTGGGACTGTCGTATGCCGCGATCGTCGACCGGACTGTTCCGCTGGTGGCCGAGCCTGGCCAGCCCGCCGCCTGGATGAACCTGGATCACCAGTGGGAAAGCTGCTTCTCCGATGACCCATCCCGCATTCGTCGGCATGCGCAGTGGCTGGCCCGCCTTGCCCGATCTCAGCGGCGCACCCGGGTCCGCGATTGACATACCAGACATTCCGGATCAGCCGCTACAGCCTGTGATGCATTGTCCGCTCGTCCGGCGTACGACTGTCCGTCTATCCGGATCGGCCCGTCCGCCCCACCGGATTTCCCAGTGACCGCTGACAGCGCCTACAACGCAGTGAGCCATTCCGCGCAACGAGGTCAGCGCGGTGAGTGACGGTCCAGCTTGTCCGGAACGTGCC
>NZ_JBAKHU010000087.1:0-19220 GCF_036906895.1 Micromonospora sp. CPCC 206060 | reverse complement strand
AAGGACCAACTCGCCCTAGCCGCATGACCCGGACAACAACCTCACTCAAAAAGAAACGCACCCTCAACCACTTGAACTTCGATGGCGGCAACGAGATCTACATGCTCATCGAGCAGACCCTCGACATCGACACGGGCGGCGAGTCCGACGACTACAACGTGACGTCGCTGGAGGGCATCCACGCGCTGCCGGGCCTGCAGTCGTTGGACCTGGACGGTCACGGCTATCACCCGGCGCCGTTGGACCTGACCCCGCTGACCGACCACCCGACACTGTCGGAGCTGTTCCTGACCGGCGATTGCACAGGGGCGGGGGCGCTGGAGTCGCTGCTGGCACTGCGCAACCTGGACATCACCCTGGCGCACCTCGACGACCCCAATGTCCCGACCCGCCTGGAGGCTCGCGGAGTGACGGTCCACCACCGCAGGCGCCGTTGATCACACCGCAGCAGGGCCGGTCGGGCAGCGGGTGGACGTTGCGCATGTAGCCGACGTCGGAGTCGCGGGCCCGGCCGATCTCGTCCAGGCTGATCCCTTCGCCGAATGCGACGCGAAACTCGAACGCTACCGAGCCGCCCTCGACGCCGGAGCGGATCCGGCAGTGGTCACCGAATGGATAGCCCAGCCACAAACCAAACGAACCCGAGCAAAATCCCACCTGCACATGCTTCAGACCACCGGACCACGCCCCATGAGCCGTACAGAGATAACCAACCTGGTCCACAGCCTGGGCGACATCATCACCGTGCTCCGCGACGCCAACCCCGCCGACAAGGCCGAGGTCTACCGGCAACTCGGCCTCCACCTCGTCTACCAGCCGGAAACACAAACGGTCCGCGCTGAAGTGGATCTCGACGCGGACCGTGGGTGCATGGTTCGTGTCCGAGGGGGGGATTAAGACACGTCCACATAGCACCCATATTCAAAATGGGTGTTCATGCGCCAACAATAGCAAACTGCATTACGTAACGCTAGACCCACGAGTAAGTATCGCCGGAGGGCGGAGTCAAACCTGCCGTGCTGCCATTTCATCCGGCCAGTTCCGAGTCCAGCCGTCCAGATTCAGATGGCGGATTCAGTTGATCATGCAGTCGCCACAGCGCTCGGCATCCGCCCGGATGATCTTGCCGCGCGGCGCAGGCCGGTGACGACCACGCCTGGTCACTCAACCTTGCAGGTCATCCTGGCTTCGTCGGATGTGGCGCCGTGCTGGGCCGTGTAGAACGCCGAAGAATCGGGCGCCGTCGCGCCCTCGTTTATCCACTCAGCCCACCCTTCGATCGCGGCCCGTAGTGTTCGTCCGGCGGTAGACACCTTTTGCATTCAGGGTCTGGTTGGTATTCGTGGGGATAGACCTGGTCCGGTTACGCTTTGAAGCGCAATGGGCGGTGTGGCGGAGTGTTTCGGCGGCGTGCCGGAGCCTCCCCATGGCTCGGTCAGGCCTTCTCGAAGGTGATGCCCCGCCGGCCGACCGACACCTGCTTCTCCACCACGGTGCCTTCCGCAATGGTGTACCAGCAGAAGAACGGCGTCGCGCCGAAGGGGAACACCGCCTGGTCGGGCATCGCGGCGTCGCACATCGCGGTGCCCAGCCGGGCGTTGTTGTTGACTGCTTCGCTGTTCCACAGCCAGCCCACGTTCGTCCGGGACAGCACGCCGACCGAGGCGATGGCGGACCAGGTCATGTACTGGTCAGCGATCGACGCGGTCACGTCCATCGGCACCGCGAGATCGTCGAACTTCACCATGCACTTCGCCTTCACATTGCCGGTGATGAACTTCTTGTCGCAAGTCACAGACGTGTGCGCGGGCGCGCCGGCCTGGTTCAGCACCTGTTGTTGCAGCTCACGCATGAGTTTCCCGTGCGGTGTACCGGGAGCACCGTAGTCCGTGGGCGCCTCCGCCGCCCCGCCGCCCCGTCGCGCCCGCGCCCCAGCCCCGCGCCGAAGCCGCTCGGCGTAGCCAGGACGTCCCGCCGTGGGCCCGGCCCACGGCCGCCGGGGCGCGGTGACCGTACAGGTGGGCAGCGATAAACGCGGGTGACCGGCGCCGCCGATCAGGGTCGGTGCTCGTCGCTCTGGCGCAGTGCCAGGTAGAAGTCCACCCGGTCGGCGAACTTGTCCAGGTCGCGACCGGTCAGCACCTCGATCCGCTGCAACCGGTAGCGCAGGGTGTTGACGTGCACGTGCACGTGCAGGCTGCTGGCGCACTTGGTCCACGAGCCGTTCAGGCGCAGGAACGTGTCCAGCGTGTTCACCAGGTCGGCCTGATGCGCGGCGTCGTAGGCACGCAACGGCGCCAGTAGCTGCTCGGCGAAGGCACGGCGGTTCGCCAACGGCACGTTCGCCAGCAGCAGCTCGTGCGAGGCGAGATCCGCGCTGCTGAGGATCGCGACCGGCTCGTCCCGGCGCAGCGCGCGGGCGTGGGCGTGACGGGCCGACGCCAGCGCGGCGGCTAGGCCGCCCGGTCCGGCGGCGGCCTCACTGGCGCCGATGGCGAGCACCTTGCCCCTAGGCCCGGCCCGTACCGTCGCTGCGGCGGTCCGCAGACCGGCCAGGGTGGCCGGCGGATCGGCGGTGGGCACGATCGCGACCGCGAGGTCGTCACCGCCGCCGACGGCGGCGTGCTGGGGGTGCAGCAGCTCCTCGATCAGGGCGAGCGCTGCCCGCCTGATACCGGACGACGCGACCAGCACCATGTGCCGGTCACCGCTGCTCAACCGGCACGCGTGCAGTGCCGCCGCGACGTCGACCGGCTCGGCCTGCACGGTGAGCAGCTCCACCAGCTGGGTGGCCAGCCGGCGTTCGATGTGGCGGGCCCGCGCGTGCCGGGTGTAGTCGAGGGCGGCCAACTGCACCAGCTCGTCGAGGTATGGCGATCCCGCCCTGGCCACCACGAAGGGCGCGCCCTCACGCCCGGCACCGGGCAGCTCGGCCAGCTCGAAATCGCAGCCGCCGACCGTGCGCCTGGCCGGCAGCGCCGGCGCGCGCAGGAACGCCTGGGCGAGGCGGGCCTCGGCCGGCAGCGGCGGACCGGCCACGACACGGCCGGTGCAGCTGAGCACCCACGCCTCGACCCCGGGCGGCCAGACCTCGGCGAGTTCGGCGCCAGCGGCCAGCGCGGTGAGCCGGCCCCGCTGGTGGCTACGGTCGGCGATGGCGACGGCCTCCCGCTCCGCCCACAGCAGGGAGCTGAATCGGTCGGTGATGTGCCGGAAGGACACGTCGGCGGGGACGGCGAACAGCGGTAGCCGCAGCCGCCGGCAGGCCTCGACGAGGTCGTCCGGGACCGCGCCGAGCAGCCCTTCCCCGGCGCCGAGGGCGGCGACACCGGAATCGCACAGCGACACGACGAAGCGTTCCGAGTCGGCGGGTTCGCGCCACCACATCAGCCCGGTCAGCACGAGCTCGTCACCGGACAGGTACCGACCGGAGTCCGGCAGGTCGGTGGTGTACACCTGACCGAGCCGGCGGTCGAGCCCGTCACCATCGGTGAGCAGCCGCAGTCGTAGATCCCGCTGCCCCAGTAGGTCACGAAGCCGCATGCGACACCTGCCCTTGTAGATATCTCCAAGAACCGTAGCCCGGTCGCGTAGAAGATTCGGTTCTTCGCACCGTTAACCCCGGCCCCGCCGGCCGGTTCACTTCTAGCCATGTTCCTGACCGTCTTCAATGACCTGCCGGCGCCGCAGGTGCTGGCCGACTTGTTGAACTGCTGCGCGGCGCCCCGGTGGGCGCGGCTGGTCGCCGACGGTCGGCCGTTCGGGGACCTCGCCGCGCTACGGGCCCGCAGCGACGACACCATCGCGGCCCTGGACTGGGAGCACCTGCTGCCCGCGCTGGACGCGCATCCACGCATCGGTGAGCAGCTGGCGTCCGGCGGACGTGAGGCCGCCTGGTCCCGCGCCGAACAGGCGGGGGCCGCCGGGGCGGACGCCCGGACAGCCGCTGCCCTGGCCCAGGCGAACGTGGACTACGAGCGACGCTTCGGGCACGTCTTCCTGATCTGCGCGACCGGCCTGTCCGCCGAGCGGATGCTGACCGAGGCACGGGCCCGGCTCGACAACGATCCCGTCACCGAGCAGCGGTGCGTACGCCGGGAGCTGGCGGCGATCACCCGGCTGCGACTGGACAGATTGGTGTCCCCATGAGCTTGTCAACGCACGTGCTCGACACGAACCGGGGCGGACCGGCCGCCGGCGTACCGGTGCGGCTGGAGCGGCTCGATTCGGCGGGCTGGACCGGCGTCGCCGACGGGGTCACCGGCCCCGACGGGCGGCTGGCGGTGTCGGCGGTGCCACTGGCCGCCGGCCGCCACCGGCTGGCCTTCGACGTCTCCATGTACCAGGGTCCGGACGGCTTCTTCCCGGAGGTCACCGTCGTGTTCGAGGTCACCGACCCGGGCCTGCACCTGCACCTGCCACTCCTGCTGAGCCCATTCGGCTACACCACCTACCGGGGGTCCTGATGCCTGCCTTCCTTGGTCCCAACCGTTACGGCAAGGCGGAGTGCCGCCTGGTCCGGGTGACCCGTGGCGGTGACCGCCACGACCTGGTCGACCTTAACGTCAGCACGTCGCTGTCCGGGGAGCTGAGCCGGACCCACCTGACTGGCGACAACACCGACGTGCTGCCGACGGACACCCAGAAGAACACCGTGTACGCGTTCGCCCGCCGGTACGGGATCGCCTCGATCGAGGAGTTCGCGCTGCGTCTGGCCGAGCACTTCGTCACCGAGCAGCCGATGATCCACCAGGCCGAGGTGCGCATCGAGCAGTACCCGTGGCAGCGGATCGGCGGACATTCGTTCGCCCGCTCCGACGGCGAGGTGCGCAGCGCCACGGTCACCTGGTCGGAGGCGGACGGCGCGGAGGTCACCGGCGAGTTGCACGGGCTGACCCTGCTGAACACCACCGACTCGGAGTTCTGGGGCTTCACCCGGGACCGGTACACCACGCTGGCGCCGACCACCGACCGGATCCTGGCCACGGCCGTGGACGCGTCGTGGGAGGTGGACCGGGTCGACGAGGGGCGCTGGAACCCGCTCTACGCCGAGGTCCGGAAGGCACTGGTGGACGCGTTCGTCGGCACGTACAGCCACTCGTTGCAGCAGACCCTGTACGCGATGGGCGAGGCGGTGCTGGCCGCGGTGCCGGAGGTACGCCAGGTCCGGCTGGCGCTGCCGAACCGGCACCACTTCCTGGTCGACCTCTCGCCGTTCGACCTGGACAACCCGGACGAGGTCTACTTCCCGGCGGACCGGCCGTACGGGCTGATCGAGGGCACCGTGCTGCGGGACCGGCCCGAGCCGGCGATCGGGCCCGGTCCGACCGCCGGCCAGGAGCCCGCCCCCCGGATCGGGCCCGGTTCCACCGTCAGCCCCGACGGTGAGAGGTTCTGATGGAGTTCATCACCCCCACCACGCTGGCCGACGCGCTGGCCGTCAAGGCGCAGCGGCCGGAATGCGTACCCATCGCCGGCGGCACCGACGTGATGGTCGAGCTGAACCTGAACCGCCGACGCCCGGCCGCCCTACTCGACCTGACCCGGATCGCCGAGCTGTCGCAGTGGTCGGCCGAGGGCGACCGGGTACGCATCGGCGCCGGGGTCAGCTACAGCAGAATCATGGCGGAGCTGGGCAGCGTCCTGCCCGGTCTGGCGGCGGCGGCGCGCACCGTCGGCTCGCCGCTCATCCGCAACCGGGGCACGCTCGGCGGCAACCTGGGCTCGGCCTCACCGGCCGGTGACGGTCACCCGCCGCTACTGGCGTCCGGGGCGGAGGTGGTACTGGCCTCTACCGAGGGCACCCGGACCGTTCCGGTCGGGTCGTTCTTCACCGGTCCGAAACGGAGCGTGCTCACCCCGTCCGAGTTGATCGTGTCGGTCCTGGTGCCCTGCGCGGACGGGCCGCAGCAGTTCGCGAAGGTCGGCCCCCGCAATGCCATGGTCATCGCGATCTGCTCGTTCGCGCTGGACCTGCGGCCGGCCGCGCGCACCGTCGGCACCGGAATGGGTTCGGTGGCCCCGACCCCGCTGCGGGCCACCGAAGCCGAACGGTTCGCCGTCGGGGCGCTGCCCTGGCAGGACGGGTCGGCGCTGGATGCGGAGGTCGCCCGGCACTTCGGTGACCTCGTCGCGCGGGCGGCCACCCCGATCGACGACGTGCGCGGCAGCGCCGACTACCGCCGGCACACCCTGGCAGTTCTGGCGCGACGCTGCCTGACCTGGGCTTGGAGGGAGCTATGCGGCTGACGACGACGGTCAACGGGATCACCCGTACCGCCGACGACGTGTGGGAGGGCGAGAGCCTGCTGTACGTGCTGCGGGAACGGTTCGGCCTGACCGGCAGCAAAAACGCCTGTGAGCAGGGCGAGTGCGGCTCCTGCGCGGTCTGGCTGGACGGTGTCACGGTCTGCGCCTGCCTGGTGTCGGCCGGGCAGGCCGAGGGCCGGCAGGTGGCGACGGTGGAGAGCCTCGCCGGCGACGACGGCGAGCTGGGCCGGGTGCAGGCGGCGTTCGTCCGGGCCGGGGCGGTGCAGTGCGGGTTCTGCACTCCGGGCCTGGTCGTCTGCGTCCAGGACCTGCTCGGCCGCTGCCCGCGCCCGGACACCGCCCGGGTGCGGGAGGAACTGGCCGGCAACCTGTGCCGCTGCACCGGCTACGAGAACATCCTGGAAGCGGTAAGGATCGCGGCGGATGGGGGTGACGCGTGACCACCGTCATCGACGGCTGTGCCGTCGCGTGCGTGGACGCGGCGGGCACCGAGTACGCCGACGGGCACCTGGTCGTCGACGGCGACCGCCTGGTCACGGTCGGGGCGGGCCGCTACGACGGCCCGGTCGACGAGCGGATCGACGGCTCCGGCTGCCTGGCCACGCCCGGCCTGGTCAACACGCACCACCACCTCTACCAGTGGGCCACCCGGGGGCTGGCCCAGCAGAGCACCCTGTTCGAGTGGCTGGTCGAGCTCTATCCGGTCTGGTCCGGTATCGACGCCGACCTGGTCCGGGTGACCACCGCCGCAGGTCTGGGCTGGCTGGCCCTGTCCGGCTGCACCACCAGCACCGACCACCACTACGTGTATCCGCGTGGCGGCGGTGACCTGTTCGCCGCCCAGGTTGACGCGGCGCGGGAGGTGGGGCTCCGGTTCCACCCGTGCCGGGGGTCGATGGACCTGGGCCGGTCCGACGGTGGACTGCCGCCGGACAATCTGGTGGAGTCCCTGGACCGGGCGCTGGCCGCCACCGCCGAGGCGATCGACAAGCATCACGACCCGGCGTTCGAGGCGATGGTGCGGGTGGCGGTCGCGCCGTGTTCGCCGTTCTCGGTCTCCGCGGACCTGATGCGCGAGGGCGCCGTGCTGGCCCGGGACCGGGGGGTGCGGCTGCACACGCACCTGGCGGAGACGGTCGAGGAGGACGCGTACTGCCGGGAGCGGTTCGGGTGCTCCCCGGTGGAGTACGCCGAGCGGCTCGGCTGGCTCGGCCCAGACGTGTGGCTGGCGCACGGGGTGCACCTGGACGAGACGTCGATCGCGCGGCTGGCCGCGACCGGCACCGGCGTCGCGCACTGTCCGAGCTCGAACGGGCGGCTCGGGGCGGGTGTCGCGCCGGTGCGGGACCTCCTGGACGCCCGGGTGCCGGTGGGGCTGGGCGTGGACGGCCCGGCCTCGCAGGAGTCCGGCCAGCTCGGCGGTGAGCTGCGGCAGGCCCTGCTGGCCGCCCGGCTGCGCGGCGGGCCGGCGGCGCTGACGGCGCGGGAGGTGCTGGCCGTGTCGACGATGGGCGGTGCCCGCTGTCTGGGTCGGGACACCGAACTGGGATCGCTGGAACCGGGGAAGCTGGCTGACGTTGCGTTGTGGCGGCTGGACGGGCTCGGCCACGCCGGCATCGCCGACCCGGTGGCGGCGCTGGTGTTCGGTCCGCCCGCGCCGGTGGCGGCGCTCCTGGTCAGCGGGCGCCCGGTGGTGCGGGACGGGCGGCTGGGCACGGTCGACGAGTCGGCCCTCGCCCGGGATCTCGCCCGGGTGAGCAGAGAGCTGGTCAGGCGATGAGCACCGTGCACGTGGGGTTGCCGGCGTCGGTCGCCGACGGGGTGGGTGCCAGCCCGCAGCGTCCCGACGGGCGGCTCAAGGTGAGCGGGCAGTTCGCCTTCTCCTCCGACCTGTGGGCCCAGCACATGCTCTGGGGCGCCACGCTGCGCAGCCCGCACCCCCGGGCCCGGATCACCGCCATCGACACCGGGCGAGCCGAGGCGATGGCCGGGGTGCACGCGGTGCTCACCCAGCGGGACGTGCCGGGCGCGAAGACGTACGGGCTGGAGCATGCCGACCAGCCGGTGCTGGCCGACGGTGAGGTCCGCTACCAGGGTGAGCCGGTGGCCGTGGTGGCCGCCGACCACCCGGAGACCGCGCGGCGGGCGCTGGCGGCGATCCGGGTCGACTACGAGGTGCTCGACCCGGTGGTCGACGCCAGCGACGCGCTGCGGCCGGACGCGCCGTGGGTGCACCAGGGCCGGGACAACGTGCTGCGGCACGTGCCGATCCGTAAGGGTGAGCCGGACCTGCGGGCCGAGGTCGTGGTCACCGGCGTTTACGAGGTCGGGATGCAGGACCAGGCGTTCCTCGGCCCGGAGTCCGGGCTGGCGCTGCCCGCCGACGACGGCGGCGTGGACCTGCACGTGGCCACCCAGTGGCTGCACGTGGACCAGCAGCAGGTCGCCGCCGCCCTGGGTCTGCCCCGGGAGCTGGTGCGGCTCACCCTGGCCGGGGTCGGTGGCGCGTTCGGTGGGCGTGAGGACCTGTCCATGCAGATCCACGCCTGCCTGTTGGCGCTGCGCACCAGACGGCCGGTGAAGATGGTGTACGGCCGGGAGGAGTCCTTCTTCGGCCACGTGCACCGGCATCCGGCGCGGATGTGGTACGAGCACGGCGCCGACCGGGACGGCCGGCTGGTCTACGTCAAGGCCCGGATCGAGCTCGACGGCGGAGCGTACGCGTCCAGCTCGGGCGCGGTGGCGGCGAACGCGGCCACGCTGGGCATCGGCCCGTACGACGTGCCGAACGTGGTGATGGACAGCTACGTCGTCTATTCCAACAACCCGCCGTGCGGGGCGATGCGCGGCTTCGGCGCGGTGCAGGCCTGCTTCGGCTACGAGTCGCAGATGGACAAGCTGGCCGCCGCGCTCGGCGTGGACCCGGTCGAGCTGCGGATCCGCAACGCGCTGGGCACCGGTGACCGGATGCCCACCGGCCAGGTCGTGGAGGGGCCGGCGCCGGTCGCCGAGCTGCTGCGGCGGGTGGCGGACCGGCCCCCGGCCCCGGCCGGGTCGGAGTTCCCGCCCGGCGGCACGGCCAACACCACCCGCGGCGACGGCGTGGTACGCGGCGTCGGGTACGGCATCGGCATCAAGAATGTCTGCTTCTCCGAAGGGTTCGATGACTACGCCACCGCCCGGATCCGGCTGGAACTGGTCGGCGGCGTACCGGCGGTGCTGGTGCACACTGCGGCGGCCGAGGTCGGCCAGGGGCTGGTCACGATCCAGGCGCAGATCGCCCGGACCGAGCTGGGCGTGGAACGGGTGACCATCGCCCCGGCGGACGTCGCCGTCGGCAGCGCCGGTTCCTCGTCGGCGTCGCGGCAGACGTACATGACCGGCGGGGCGGTACGGGCAGCCTGCCAGGCGGTCCGGCGGCGGCTGCTGGCCCGCCTCCCCGGTTCCTCCGGCGGGCCGGACAACCCGGTGGGCGGGCCCGACGACGGGCTGGTGCTCGACGGCGGGCTGGTGCTCGACCGGGACCGGACGGTACTGGCGAGCGTCGCCGACCTGCTCGGTGACGAGCCGATCGAGGAGACCGTCGAGTGGCGGCACCGCCCCACCCACCCCCTGGACCCGGTCACCGGGCAGGGCGACGCGCACGTGCAGTACGCCTTCGCCGCCCACCGGGCCACCGTCGACGTGGACGTCGAACTGGGTCTGGTACGGGTGGTGGAGATCGTCACCGCCCAGGACGTGGGCCGGGCAATGAACCCGCGGGCGGTGGTGGGCCAGATCCACGGCGGCACCGCCCAGGGGCTGGGCCTGGCGTTGCTGGAGGAGATCCAGCTCGACGGCGGACGGGTCCGCAACCCGTCGTTCACCGACTATCTGCTCCCCACCATCATGGACATGCCTCCCATGCACGTCGACGTGCTGGAACTGGCCGACCCGCAGTCGCCGTACGGGCTGCGCGGGGTGGGTGAGCCGCCCACCATCTCCTCCACCCCGGCGGTCGTCGCGGCCATCCGCGCCGCCACCGGTGCCGCCCTGCCCCGGGTGCCGGTCCGCCCCGAGCACATCGCGCTGCCTCAGGAGCCCCGATGACCGAGATCCTGTCCCCACCGGCTGTCGAGTTCGTCACCGAGCTGCAGCGCCGCTTCGGCGAACGGCGCGCGGAGCTGCTCGCCGCCCGGCGGCGTCGCCGGGCCGAGCTGGCCCGTACCGGCACGCTGGACTTTCTGCCGGAGACCGCGCACGTCAGGGCGGCCGACTGGCGGGTGGCGCCGGCCCCGGCCGACCTGACCGACCGGCGGGTGGAGATCACCGGCCCGACCGAGCGGAAGATGACCATCAACGCGCTCAACTCGGGCGCCAACGTGTGGCTGGCCGACCTGGAGGACGCCAACACCCCGCACTGGGTCAATGTGCTGGGCGGCCAGACGAACCTCCACGAGGCGATCCGCCGCACCATCAGACACCAGGCCGGTGACCGGCGGTACGCGCTGAACCCCGGGCCGCTGCCCACCATCGTGATGCGCCCCCGGGGCTGGCACCTGACCGAGCGGCACCTGCCGGTCGACGGCGCGCCCAGTTCCGCGTCGCTGGTCGACTTCGGGCTCTACCTGTTCCACAACGCCGCTGAGCTGCTGACCAACGGCAGTGGACCGTACTTCTACCTACCGAAGCTGGAGAACCACCACGAGGCACAGCTGTGGCAGGACGTCTTCGCCGAGGCGCAGCGGCTGCTGGGCGTCCCGTACGGCAGCATCCGGGCGACCGTACTGATCGAGACCATCACGGCCGCGTTCGAGATGGACGAGATCCTCTGGGTGCTGCGCGACCACGCCAGCGGCCTCAACGCCGGGCGCTGGGACTATCTGTTCAGCCTGATCAAGAACTTCCGCGACAACCCGGCGTACACGCTGCCCGACCGCAGCTCGGTCACCATGACGGCGCCGTTCCTACGGGCGTACTCCCAGCTGCTGGTCGCCACCTGCCACCGTCGGGGCGCGTACGCGATCGGCGGGATGGCCGCCGCCATCCCCAACCGCCGGGACCCGGCGGCCACCGAGGCGGCGCTGTCCGCCGTCCGGCAGGACAAGCAGCGGGAGGCCGACGACGGGTTCGACGGCTCCTGGGTGGCGCACCCGGACCTGGTGCCGACCTGCCGGTCCGTCTTCGACGAGACGCTGCTCCGGCGGCAGGGGGCACCCGTGTCCCGGCCGCACCAGCTCGACGTGCTACGCCCCGATGTCCATGTCAGCGCCAAGGATCTGCTGGACGTGGCCGCCACCGGCGGGTCGGTCACCGTGGCCGGGGTACGCCGCAACATCGCCGCCGGCATCGGCTACCTGCGGGCGTGGCTCGGCGGCAGCGGGGCGGTGGCGATCGACAACCTGATGGAGGACGCGGCGACCGCCGAGATCTCCCGCTCCCAGCTGTGGCAGTGGCTGCGGACCGGCGCCCGGCTGGCCAGCGGCGGACAGGTAACCGCCGACCTGGTGCGCGCGCTGGTCGACGAGGAGGTCGCCGCGCTGTCCCCGGTCGACCCGGCCCTGCTCGTCCAGGCTCGGGAGCTGTTCGAACGGGTGGTGCTGGCCGACGAGTTCGTCGACTTCCTGACCCTACCGGCGAGCGAGCTGATCGACTGATGTTGACCTCGGCCGACTACGAACGGATCGACGCGCGACTCGCGCCGGTCGACGCGGCCCTGGCCGCGCGCTATCCAGGCGACCGGGTGGAGCGCCAGCCGGTGCACACCGTCTACGTTCCGGCCGGGCAGGTCCACGTCGACCTGCCGGCCAGCTGGGGCGGGCGGGCGTTGCGGGCGCTCGACGAGCACGGGCCGCCGTACCCGGAGGAGCTGCACGCGCGGGTCACCGCCAAGCTGCGCACCGAGCCGGTCGAGGACCTCCGGATCGACTTCGAGGACGGCTACGGCACGGTCGACGACGCCACCGAGGACGCGCACGCCCGGGCGGCGGCGGCAGTCGTGGCGGCCCGACCCGCACCGTTCACCGGCATCCGGATCAAGAGTCTGGAGGCCACCACCCGGCGCCGGGCGCTGCGGACCCTCGACGTGTTCCTCGACGCGTTGGGCGAGCTGCCCACCGGATTCGTGGTGACCCTGCCCAAGGTGAGCGCGGTCGAGCAGGTCGAGGCGATGGCCGCGCTCTGCGCGCGGCTGGAGCCGGCGCCGGGGGCACTGCGGTTCGAGCTGCAGGTCGAGACCACCCAGGCGGTCCTCGGCCCGGACGGCACCGCCCTGGTGGCCCGCATGATCCACGCCGCAGGGGGACGCTGCCGGGGAATGCACTACGGCACCTACGACTACTCGGCGGCCTGCGGGGTGGCCGCGCACCTGCAGTCGATGGAGCATCCGGTGGCCGACCACGCCAAGGCGGTCATGCAGGTCGCCGCCGCCGGCACCGGCGTGTGGCTCAGCGACGGTTCCAGCAACGTCCTGCCCGTCGGCGACCGGGACCAGGTGCACCGGGCATGGGCACTGCACGCCCGACTCGTCCGCCGGTCCCTGGAGCGCGGTTTCTACCAGGGCTGGGACCTGCACCCGGCGCAGCTACCGACCCGGTTCGCCGCGTCGTACGCCTTCTTCCGGGAGGGTGCGCCGGCCGCCCGGGCCCGGCTGCGCGCCTACCGGGACCGCGCCGGCGGCGGCTTCCTCGACGAACCGGCCACCGAGCGGGCCCTGTCCGCGTTCCTGCGCCGAGGGCTGGCCTGCGGCGCGATCGACGCCGACGAGACGGAGTTGTCATGCTGACCGGGGATCTCGTGGTGCGCTCCCGCCGGGTGGTCACCGGTGACGGCGAGCGGCCGGCAGCCGTGGTGGTGCGCGACGGCCGGATCACGGCGGTCGAGGACTACCACCGCGCCGACGGGGTCGACGTGGGTGACTGCGCCCTGCTGCCGGGACTGGTCGACACCCACGTGCATGTCAACGAGCCGGGACGCACCGAGTGGGAGGGATTCGCCACGGCGACCCGGGCGGCGGCCGCCGGCGGGGTCACCACCATCATCGACATGCCGCTGAACTCGGTCCCACCCACCGTCGACGTGCCGTCGCTGCGGGTCAAACAGTCCGCCGCAGCCGGAAAGTGCCACGTGGACGTCGGTTTCTGGGGCGGGGCGGTCCCGGGCAACGCCGGGCGGCTGGCCGACCTGCACGCCGCCGGCGTCTTCGGCTTCAAGGCCTTCACCATCGACTCCGGGGTGCCGGAGTTCCCGCCGCTGGACGACACCCAACTGTCCGAGGCGATGACCGCGGTCGGGGCGCTGTTCGTCGTACACGCCGAGGACGCCGCGCTGGTCACCGCGCCGGAACGGGCCCGCAGCTTCGCCGAGTTCGTCGCGTCCCGGCCGGCCGCCGCCGAGGTCAACGCGATCGCCCGGGCGATCGCCGTGGCCCGGCGCACCGGCGCCCGGCTGCACATCCTGCACCTGGCCGCCGGCGACGCGCTGCCGATGATCGAGGCCGCGCAACGCGACGGCCTACCGGTGACCGCCGAGACCTGCCCGCACTACCTCACCCTGGACGCCGGGGAGGTCCCGGACGCCGCCACCGAGTACAAGTGCTGCCCGCCGATTCGGGACCGCACCCACCAGGACGCCCTGTGGCAGGGCCTGCGCGACGGTGTCATCACCTGCGTCGTGTCGGACCACTCCCCCTGCACCCCGGCGCTGAAGGCGGGCGACTTCGCCTCGGCCTGGGGCGGTATCGCCTCGGTGCAGCTGGCCCTGCCGGTGGTCTGGACCGCCGCCCGGGCACGCGGCTTCACCCTCGCCGACGTGGTGCGCTGGCAAGCCCGCAACCCCGCCGACCTGGTGGGCCTGCCCGACAAGGGCCGCATCGAGGTGGGGGCCGCCGCTGACCTGGTCGCCTTCGACCCCGAGGCGACCTTCACCGTGGACGCCACGACGCTGCACCACCGCCACCCGATCAGCCCCTACCACGGTCGACGGCTGCACGGTGTGGTGCGGCACACCTGGCTGCGCGGCGTACCGGCCGGCCAGGCAACGATCGGACGGCTACTGAGCCGCCCCGGCGCCGACCTGAGCCGGCCCGGCAACGACACGTCAACTACCCGCCCATGAATGGGCGGGCTTGTGGATCACTGTCCTCGCTGGCTGCGGGGTCAGGCCGCATGTGGAACGCCCGGGGTTCCCGCCTTAATCACCCGCTGAACGGAGCTGGCCCGTGAACGCCGACAATCTGGTGGATCTCGCCTCCCGGGCGATGGGTGGCAGCGTCGTCTACGCCAACGACGAGTCCTTCGCCGATCGGGAGAACCTGATCAACCCCGGCCCGGCCCGCTTCAACCCGCGCGACTTCGGCGCCAAGGGACAGGTCTACGACGGATGGGAGACCCGGCGCCGCCGGGAGAGCGGCAGCGACCACGCCATCGTCAGGCTCGGCGCGCCCGGACTGGTCCACACCGTGCTGGTCGACACCGCGCACTTCACCGGCAACTACCCGCCGCAGGCCGCCGTGGACGGCTGCTGCGTCGACGGCTACCCGTCCCCGGCGGAACTCGCCACAGCGCAGTGGTTCCCGCTGGTGGATCGGTCGGACCTGACCGGCGACGCGGTGCACACCTTCCCGGTCGGCGAGCCGAACCGGCAGGCCCGGGTCACCCACCTGCGGCTCACCATCTTCCCCGACGGCGGAGTCGCCCGGCTGCGCGCCCACGGCGTACCGCTGTTCGACCCGGACCTGCTGCCGGCCGTGTTCGACCTCGCCGCCGCCGAGTACGGCGGACGGGTCGTCGACTGCAGCGACCGGTTCTACGGCTCACCGGGCAACCTGCTGCTGCCCGGGCTGGCGGTGAACATGGGCGACGGGTGGGAGACCCGCCGCCGCCGCGACGACGGCAACGACTGGGTGCTGGTGGAACTCGCCGGGGCCGGCGGTGTCCACCTGCTGGAGCTGGACACCACCCACTTCAAGGGCAACGCGCCCGGCTGGGCCGAGGTGACCGACGGGAACGGTCGGACGCTGCTGCCGCGTACCCGGTTGCAGCCCGACACCCGGCACCGGTTCCGGGTCACCGATCCCGGGCCGGTCGACCGGCTGCGGTTGGACATCCACCCGGACGGCGGCATGGCCCGGCTGCGGGCGTACGGGTCGCTGACCGCCCCGGCCCGCGACGCGGTCGCCCACCGTTGGCAGCGGGCCACCACCCTGGCCCGGGACCTGCGGTGAGCGGCCTGTCCTCCGCGCCGAACGCCGGCCTGGTCCTGGCCGCCGGGGCGGGACGGCGCTACGGGCGGCCCAAGGCGTTCGCGCCCGTCCCGCCCGGTCCCGGCGCGCAGCGCGCCCCGATCGCGCCGCCGGCTTGCGGGCCGGCCGGCGAGCTGATGCTGGAGCGGGCGGTACGCACCCTGCACGAGGGTGGTTGCGCTCCCGTCATCGTGGTGCTCGGAGCCGAGGCGCACCGGGGCCGGCCGTTACGGCTGGAGCAGCGGTTCGGGGCGCGGCTGGTGGTCAATCCGGACTGGCCCAGCGGGATGGGCTCGTCCCTGCGGGCTGGCCTGGCCGCGCTGCCCGCCTCGGTCCCGGCGGTGGTGGTGATGCTGGTGGACACCCCCGACGTCACCGCCGACGCGGTACGCCGGGTCGGCGCGTACGCGGATCCGACCGCGCTGCGCGTCGCCACCTACGGCGGCCGTCCGGGGCACCCGGTGCTGATCGGACGGGCGCACTGGGCCGGGGTGGCCGACGGCGCCACCGGGGACACCGGGGCCCGACGCTACCTGGCCGCCCACGACGCCGAGCCGGTGCCGTGCGACGACGTCGCCGACGGCGCGGACGTGGACGTACGCCATGCGTGACGTCCTCGACGAACTGCTGCGCTGGTGGCGCGGCGGGCACACCGTCGGGCTGGCCACCGTCGTGGCCACCTGGCGCTCCGCGCCGCGTACGCCGGGTGCGAGCATGCTCGTCGCCCCGGACGGCGAGGTCACCGGAAGCGTCTCCGGTGGCTGTGTCGAGGCCGACGTCTACCATCTCGCCGCCGACCCGGACCAGGCGCCGGTGCTGCGCCGCTACGGGGTCACCGACGACGACGCGTTCGCGGTGGGCCTGACCTGCGGCGGTGTCGTCGACGTGTTCGTCCAGCGGATCTCGCCGGCCACCTTCCCCGAGTTGGAGCAGGTGGCCGAGACGATCCGGTCGGGTACGCCGGTTTCGGTGGTGACCTGCGTCGACGCCGACGACCGTAGCCGGGTCGGCCGGCGGCTGGTGGTCTGGGCAGACCGGGTGGCCGGGACGCTCGGCCCGGCCGCCCTCGACGCCGCCGGGCGCGACGCGGCACGCCGTGGGCTCGACGACGGATACGACTGCGAACCGCACCGGCTGGTCCGGCTGGCCCACGCCGGCGAGCGGCTCACCCTCTTCGTCGAGCGGCACCTGCCGCCGCCGCGCATGCTGGTGTTCGGGGCGATCGACTTCGCCGTCGAGCTGTGCCGGATCGGCGCCTTCCTCGGCTACCGGGTGACCGTCTGTGACGCCCGGGCGACGTTCGCCACCGCACACCGCTTCCCCGACGCGGCCGAGGTGGTGGTGGACCGCCCGGACCGCTATCTGGCCGACCAGGTACGCGCCGGGCTGGTCGACGGCCGGACGGTGCTCTGCGTACTCACCCACGACGCGCGCTTCGACGTACCCCTGCTGGAGGTGGCGTTGCGAACCCCGGCCGGGTACGTCGGCGCTATGGGTTCCCGCCGTACCCACGCCGACCGGCTGTCACGGCTGCGCGAGGCGGGCCTGACCGATGCCGTACTGGCCACGTTGCACTCCCCGGTCGGTCTGGACCTCGGCGCCCGTACGCCACAGGAGACCGCTGTCAGTATCGCGGCCGAGATCGTCGCGGCCACCCGGGGCGGGTCGGGTCGGCGGCTGACCGACCGTGACGGCCCGATCCACCCCGTCGACCATTCGACAGCACCTCGATCAATCGACAAGAATGATTCGATGAGGGGTGGTGGGGTAGCGTGGTGCGGATCAGAAGGCTGATGATCGCAGCCGGGCTGAGGCTGGCGACCGCAGTCGGCGCGGCCGCGTGGACACCGCCGGCGGCCGGTCGGGCAGAGACGGCCGGGTCCGGTGGGGCGGCTCAGGTCGCCGCGAACACGACAGCATCCGCGGCGGGCTGATCAAGCCGCTCAGCGAAGTCGAATCCAACTGCGTCCGCAAGAACGCCGTGTGGGTGGTGGCGCAGGTACTCGGCTACAACGATCCGAACTTGGACGTGTACGAGTTCGCCGAGGCGTGCGGGGTGGACACCCGAACCCCGTCCGGTCGACCCCGGTCCCTGTGACGGTGACATTCGGGTCGTGGATCAGGCCGGTCAGGCGGCAGGTTCGCTGGTGGGCGACCGGTGGCCTCCGTGGCACGCGACCAACGCGTCTGCCACGATTTCAGCGTCAGCTTCTGCGACGTCCGCTGGGTACTCCGGTAGCAGGTCGTCCCAGATGGCCAGCCACGACCCGTACAATTGGGCCTGTCCCTCGGGCCGAGCGAAGAACCAGACGTGCAGGTGGGCGCCACCATCTCCGATGCGGTAGACGTGGGCCCGCGAGATGTGCGGCAGTGCCTGCACGTGGCGGACGATGCGGGTGCTCAACAGCCCCAGTTCGGCGGCCAGTTCGTCCGGTAGATCCGCCATGTCGTAGTGATCGCGCGGATACAGCATGAGCACCAGCGGGACGCCCACTCCCGGAATCCGGACCAGCCGCCAGTGATCGTTGAACCAGATCCCTTCGTTCCGGTTGCGGCAGGCGTCGCAGTCCGACGGATCCTCGCCGTGCCGCGCGGGTTCTGGGAGCACCGGCGGGCGCAACGGCGCTACGCGCAGTCCGTCCGGCTCGAACGGACTGATTTCCCATCCGGTCATGCGTGCCAACGGGAGCCGGCGCTCGCCGTCCGCGGCGGCGACTGCGTGGTCATAGAACTCGTCCGGTCGCAAGGCCATGCGGCGAAGGCTAGTACGACAAGATTCCAAGTGATCGATAGCCCCGTTGTGGCTGCCAGGCACCGCCGACGGTCTCGTACTCGATAGCCCGGATGAACCCGAAGCATCCGCTCGTCGGCACGACCGGGCGAGGTGCGGCGGCAGGTGAGGTACGTACTAGATGATCGGGTCCGAAGTCCTGGCTGCTCAGTGGTCGTAGGCGATGAGTGATCGTGGGTGTGGCGCGCCGATGTTGGTGTTGTGCCAGATCACGGCGGCCAGGGCGAGCAGGCGTTGACCGACACGGGCGAACAGGCCGGCCGGGCGGCGGGCGCCGTGGCGTTTCAGGGAAAGCTGGCCTTTGAGGGTCTGGAAGATCGACTCGATCCATTGCCGTACCCGGAGCAGCGCCCGCTCGGCCGGTGTACGCGGTGGGTCGGACTTGGCGTTGGCCCGTTTCGGGCGGACCAGGTGAACACCCAGGTCATCGCAGAAGCGTTCGAATGCGGGACCGGCGAAGCCGCGGTCGGCCAGGATGACCTGCCCGGTGGCGACCAGGTGGTGATCGGCCTCGATGAGCGCGGTCATGACCTCGCGTTCGTCGAGCTTCGGGTGGGCCAGGCACCACAGGACCGGCATGCCCTCGGCGGTGGCCAGCAGGTACAGACGCATCCCCCAGAAGTAGCGGGAGTGGGAGGCGCTGTAGCCGTAGCCGGCGTCCCCGGCCAGGTCCGAGCGTTTCACCGTCTCGCGTGAGGCGCCGCACGGCACGGGGGTGGAGTCGATCAGCCGTAGAGCCGGCACTCCGGTTCCGGTGGCGCGGGCCAGGGCACGGATCACGGTGGTGATCAACTCACCGGAAGCGCGGACCCGTTTGCCGTAGCCGGAGGCGGTCGGTAGGTAGGGGAACAGGTGGCGCAGGTGGGCGTGGGCGTAGTGTCAATCCCCTGGAATCGTGGAGGACTCGGTTATGCGGCCTGGTCCTCCAGGGCGCGGATG
>NZ_JBAKHU010000086.1:0-19300 GCF_036906895.1 Micromonospora sp. CPCC 206060 | reverse complement strand
GCCGCCCACACGACCTCATCACCGCCGTGACCAGCACCTATCCGACAACGCAATGACCCTGGGTGTGGACCCAGCGGACCTTGGCCAGGATCTCGCCGGGGGTCGCGGTCCAGACGAACGGCTTGGCGTCGGCGTTCCACGCGGTGACGTAGTCGTTGATGGCCCTGGTCAGTCGGGTGACGGAGGTGAAGGTGCCGCGCCGGATCGCTTGCCGGGTGATGATCCCGAACCAGATCTCGACCATGTTCAACCACGAGGAGCCGGTGGGGGTGAAGTGGAAGACGATCCGCCGATGGTGGGCGAGCCAGGCTTTCACCTCGTCGGTGGTGTGGGTGGACAGGTTGTCCACGACCACGTGCAGTTCACGGTCGGGGTAGGCGGCGGCAACCTGCTTCATGAAGGTCAGGAACTCGCTGCCGCGTCTTTTCGGAAAGCAGCGGGCGACGACGTGGCCGGTGGCGGCGTCCAGGGCGGCGAACAGGTTCGTGGTGCCGTGCCGGACGTAGTCGTGGGTGCGCTTCTCCGTGCGGTCGAAGTCGATCGGCAACAGCGGCTGGGTGCGGTCGAGGGCCTGGACCTGCGTCTTCTCGTCGACGCAGAGCACCACCGCCCCGTCGGGTGGGTTCAGGTACAGGCCGACGACGTCGACGACCTTGTCGGCGAACGCCGGGTCCCTGGAGAGCTTGAAGGTGCCAGCCCGGTGCGGCTGGAGCCCGTGCTGGCGCCACAGGTCGGCGATGAAGTTGTGCGACACCGTGATGTCCTCGTGTCTGGCCAGGTAGGCGGCCATCTCCCGGCTCGACCAGTGCGTCAGACCGGTCACCGCCGGTGGTGTCATCCGAGTCAGCGCGAGGATCCTGGCCCGCACCGCCCCGGGAACCTCGGCCGGTTTTCCCGGCCGGGGCCGATCAGCCAGACCCGGCACACCGAGGGCGTGGTAGCGGCGAACCCACGTGTTCACCGTCGGACGCGACACCCCGCCAGGGAAGCGACCTCCTCCGCGCTACGGCCCTCGTCCCGCCACAACACCATCCGCGCCCGTCCCGCCACCACCGCGTCCACCCGCCGGTCACCGACCAGGCTGGACAGTTCAGCCCGCTGCTGCTGCGTCAACGCCACGAGCGAAAGTCAACCAGGATCAAGTAACACCAAACCATGCAAAAGATCTCAATTACGCGACACTAGCGCCGCAGGTCAGGAAGCCTACTCCCCGCGCACGCGGGGTGATCCCCGCCACACCCGGCGCGGACATCGGCGTGGCCGCCTACTCCCCGCGCACGCGGGGTGATCCCCGTGACAAGCACCGTGGACCCCGTCCCGGGAACCTTGCGGGTGCCGAAAACCTCGTCCGAGCTGGTCAGGCGGCCTGCTCGTACTCGTGGAGGAGTCCGCCGAGTCGCTCATGTCGATGGACGTTCAGGTGTGTCAGCGCTGCGGGGTCGGTCATCGGTTCGGGTAGTGGACGCAGCGGTCGGGCGTTGGCGATGCCGCGGTGCGGCCGATGCTGGTTGTGGTGGTGCTCGTACTCCCGGAGTGCGTGTACCAGGTGGGCGTGGTTCCAGATCAGTGTTCGGTCGAGCAGTTCATACCGGCAGGCTTGGATCCAGCGTTCCATGATCGAGTTCATTCGTGGCATCCGCACCCCGCTGCGCACGACCGTGATCCCGGCGTCAGTGAGGATGGCGTCGAACAGGGCCGGGTACTTGCCGTCCCGATCCCGGATCAGGTACGCCACACGGCATCCGGCATCTTCGAGATCCATCACGAGGTTCCGGGCGGCCTGGATGACCCAGCCAGCGGTCGGGTGGGCGGTGGCGCCGAGAACGCGGACTCGACGGGTAGCGTGTTCGATGACCGCAAGGACGTAGAGCCGGGCACCGGTCAGCGTGGTGGTTTCGAAGAAGTCGGCGGCGACAATGGCCTGCGCCTGCGAGCGCAGGAACGTCGCCCAGGCGCGCATCGTAGTCTGCCCGACCCGGCTGGCCAGGGTGACCGTGTCCCCGTCGTGGATGCCGCGCACCTCGGCGTCGTGCGGGTGGATTTCCAGCACGTCCTCCGGATGCCAGACGACGTTGCCGGTACGCCGGGTCTGGGCGCCCACGTTGTACTGGCTCAGGATCCGGCCGGTGGTCAGGATCAGCGGGAAGCGCCGGGTGCGCCCGCGGGCATCAGGTCACCGCCTTGCTCAAACAAGCACTGTTCCGTCTTCCGGAGCCATCAGTACGACGTCGAGCCGTTCGCGCAGCCCGCCGATCGTGATGCCGAAGGTCTCTCGCACCGTTGCTCCCTCCGGCCCGAGGTCGAAGATCGCGAAATCGGTGTAGACCCGGGAGACACATGCCAGCCCCGTGAGCGGGTAGGTGCACTCGGGCACCAGCTTGGGGGCACCGTCCTTGGCGAAGAGCGTCATCATCACGTAGACCTCCTTGGCACCGATCGCGAGATCCATCGCGCCACCGACGGCCGGAATGTCGCCGGGCTTGCCGGTATGCCAGTTGGCCAGGTCACCATTGGCCGACACCTGGAATGCGCCGAGCACGCAGACGTCGAGGTGGCCGCCGCGCATCATCGCGAAGGAGTCGGCGTGGTGGAAGTAGGAGGCCCCGGGCAGCTCGGTCACCGGCACCTTGCCGGCGTTGGTGAGGTCGGCGTCGATCTCGTCGCCGTGGGCCGCCGGGCCCATGCCGAGCATGCCGTTCTCGGTGTGGAGGACGACGCCGAGCTCAGGTGGAAGATGGTCGGAGATCTTGGTCGGCTGCCCGATGCCGAGGTTGACGTAGGAGCCGACAGGGATGTCGCGGGCGATGACCGCAGCCAGGGCATCCATGGTCAACGGTCGGGGGTGCACGGTGGTCATCTGGCCCCCTGGACCGTGTAGTGCCGGGTCTCGACCTGCACGACCCGGTCGACGTAGATGCTCGGGGTGACCACTGCCTCCGGGTCGATGTCTCCCACGGGCACGACCTCGGAGACCTGGGCGATGGTTGTGGTGGCCGCTGTTGCCATCACCGGTCCAAAGTTTCGGGCCGTCTTGCGGTAGACGAGGCTGCCCAGCGTGTCTGCCCGGTGGGCACTGATCAACGCATAGTCACCCTTGATGGGGTATTCGAGGACGTGGTCGCGGCCGTTGATGGTGCGTCGCTCCTTACCCTCGGCCAGCGGAGTACCGACGCCCGTCGGGCAGAAGAAGGCGCCGATGCCGGCGCCGGCTGCCCGCAGCCGCTCCGCGAGATTGCCCTGTGGCACGACCTCTAGCTCGATCTTGCCCGCCCGGTAGAGCTCGTCGAAGACGTACGAGTCGACCTGACGCGGGAAGGAGCACAGCACTTTGCGCACCCGGCCGGCCTTGAGCAGCGCGGCCAAGCCGGCCTCACCGTTACCTGCGTTGTTCGCGACGATGGTGAGGTCCTTGGCGCCCTGACGGATCAGAGCGTCGATGAGGTCGAACGGCATACCGGCCAGACCGAACCCGCCCATGAGGATGGTCGAGCCGTCTTCGATGTCGGATACTGCGGCGTCCGCGGACGCGATGATCTGGGTGCGTGCCATCACGCCAGCTCGGTGTTCTCGAGGACGACGGCAAGGGCCTGTCCTACGCCGATGCAGATGCTGGCCACACCCCAGCGCTGGTTGTCTTCGCGCAGCACCTTGGCGAGCGTGCCGATCAGGCGGCCGCCGGAAGCACCGAGGGGGTGGCCAATCGCGATCGCACCGCCCTTGACGTTGACGATCTCGGGATCGATCTTCCAGGCGTCGGTGCAGGCGAGCGACTGTACGGCGAACGCTTCGTTGAGCTCCACCGCGCCCACCTGCTCCCAGGTGACACCGGCAGCGGCGAGTGCCTTGTTGGCCGCCTCGACCGGCGCGAACCCGAACTCCTGCGGGGCAAGGGCGTGGACCCCGCGGCCAGCGATTCGCGCGATCGGGTCGAGACCGATGGCGTCGCGCGCCTTGGCGCTGCCGAGCAGTACGGCGGAGGCGCCGTCACTGAGCGGCGAGGCGTTACCGGCGGTGATGGTGCCCTCGGGCCGAAAGACCGGCTTGAGCTTCGCGAGCGTCTCGGGCGTGCAGTCGGCGCGGACACCCTCGTCGCGGGTCAGCTCGGCAGCCGGGGTGACGAGGTCGTCGTAGAAGCCGGCGTCCCAGGCGGCTGTGGCGAGCTGGTGGGAGCGGGCAGCGAACTCGTCCTGACGCTCGCGGGAGATGTCGAACTTCTCCTGCAACTGTTCGTTGGCCTCGCCAAGCGACACAGTCCACTCCACTGGCATCCGCTCGTTGACCAGACGCCAGCCGAGTGTGGTCGACGCCAGCGTCCCGTCACCTGCGGGAAAGGGACATGCCGGCTTGGGCAGCACCCACGGTGCACGAGTCATCGACTCGACACCACCGGTAAGGACGATCTCGGCGTCGCCCGTGTCGATGGCACGCGATCCGATGATGGCGGCGTCGAGTGAGGAGCCGCAGAGGCGGTTGACCGTCGTGGCGGGCACCTCCACCGGCAGACCGGCGAGCAGGAGCGCCATCCGACCGACGTTACGGTTGTCCTCACCGGCCTGGTTGGCACAGCCCCAGACGCTGTCGTCGATGCAGGCGGGATCCAGGCTGGTCTTCGCGAGCACCGCCTCGATGACCGTCGCGGCGAGGTCGTCGGGTCGTTCGTCGGCCAGGGCGCCGGCGAATCTGCCGAACGGGGTGCGTACGGCAGCGTAGACGAATGTCACCTTTGGGCCTCCGTGGGAGTTGACGCGATGAGGGTGGCGAGGTCGTCGGCGCTGACAGGCAGCACGTGCCCAGCCGAGGTGACTGCCGGTCGCGGCCGGACTTCTCTTCACGTCGTTTCTGGTGGCGTGGACTGCGCAGCGTAGATGTCGGAGGGGTGGGTGGCCAGCGCGGTGACCGTCAGGTCCATGTAGGCGAACAGTGGCAGGTTCGACAGGATCTCGTGCAGCTCGTCGGCTGAGTCGACGTCGAAGACCGAGTAGTTGGCGTACTGGCCGGCGATCCGCCAGATGTGCCGCCAGGTGCCGGACCGTTGCAGCTGTTGCGAGTAGGCCCGCTCCCGCGCCACGATCTCGACCCGCAGGCGCGGGTCGAGATCGGGCGGGAGGTGCACGTCCATGCGTACGAGAAAAAGCATCAGGCGGGGTCGAGGACGAAACCGTAGTCGACCTGCACCGTGCCGTCGGGCTGCGGCACCGGCTCCAGCATCAGCTCTGGCTTGACCGCTGCCGCGATGTCGTCGTCGTTGTGCGGGTCCCCGGGAAAGTACAGCTGGGCAGTGAGGGGTAGATGTCCCGGCGCGGAGACCTTCACGTGCAGGTGCGCCGGTCGCCACGCGTGCCAGCCCGCTGCCGCGATCAGCTTTCCGCACGCGCCGTCGGTCGGGATCTGGTACGGCGCGGGACGGATGGTGCGGATGCGGAACGCGCCGTCTGCGCCGACAGTGAACGTGCCTCGCAGGTTCCACTGCGGGATGCCCGGGGCGAACTGCGAGTAGTAGCCGTTATCGTCGGCCTGCCACAGCTCCAGCGTGGCGCCGTCGAGTGGCTGGCCGTCGACGGACGTGATCGTGCCCTGCCACACCAGTTGGGTGCCCGGCTCCTCGTCGCGCATCGGCACCGCGCCGTCGGCGCCCAGCTCCGGTGCGCCCGGCGCGTAGTACGGGCCCTCGATCGAACCCTTGCTGCCGACTCGGCTGGCATTGGCGACCTGTTCCACGACATGCTCGATCCACACGTCGAGGAACAGCGGCCACTCGCCGTCCTCACCGACCTGGATCATCCAGGCCTTGAGTGCGTTGTACTCGTCGTAGGTGACCTGGTGGCGGCGGATCGTGTCGTGCACGGCCTCGATCACCTCGCGGGCGAGCAGGCTGACCCGCTCCTGCGGTGTGTCCCGGGCGGCAGCGTATGGCGACTTGTCGGTGTGGAACCGGGCGGTGGCGTTCGCGCCGGACGCGGCTGCCGTGGGTGTCGCGTCGGCGGCGCTGGTCGAGATGTCGGCCGTAATGCTCATGGCGTTGCTCCCTGCTTGGGTGGGGTGACGGATAACGGGAATGTCGCGTTCAGCGGTCCTGCCGGTAGTGGGTGAGCTTGTCCGGGTCGATCTCGACGCCGAGGCCGGGACCGGGCCGGATCTGCAGTTCGCCGTCGACGATCTGCAGCGGCTCGGTGAGTAGGTCATCGCTCATGTCCAGGAAGTTGGACAGCTCGCCGGCGCGACGTGCGGTGAGCCGGTACGCGGCGCCGAAGGCGACCGAGCAGGCGGTGCCGAGCTGGCCGTCGATCTGGTTGCCGATCAGTACCTCGACGCCCAGACCTTCGGCGAGGTGGTGCACCCGCTGCGAACGGGTGAATCCGGTACGGGCCGTCTTGATGCTCACTGCGGTCGCCGATCCGCTGAGGATCTCGCGGGTGATGTCCGCAGATGTCACCACCGACTCGTCCGCGATGAACGGGATGTCCAGTCGACTGACCAGCCAGCGGCGGCCGAGGACGTCGTCGGCAGGGCAGAGCTCCTCAGCGAACAGTAGGCCGCAGTCGGACATCTGGTGCATGGCTTGCGCGGACTCGGCAGCCGTCCAGCCACGGTTGCCGTCGACGTACAGCTCGACGTCCTCGCCGAGGCACTCGCGCAGCGCCCGCACCACGGCTACGTCGAGGCTGACCGGTTGCCGGCCAACCTTCACCTTGAAGGTGGTGATGCCGTACCTGTCGCGCATTCGTTCGGCCTCGGCGACCATGGTGGCAGGCTCATCGAAGCCGAGCATGTGGCTTACGCGCATGCGGTCGGTGAAGCCGCCGAGCAGGTCGGTTATCCGCCTTTCGACGGTGCGGCCGAACGCGTCCCACATCGCCATGTCGATCGCCGCCTTGGCGGTGGGATTGCCGACCGTCCGGCCCAGCCGCGCCGCCACAACCTCACGCTGCATCAGCGTCAGACCGACGATCTGGGGCGCGAAGAGCTGCTCGATCACAGCCACGATGCTGGCCTGCGTCTCGCCGTACGTGAACGGACGTGGTGGCGCCTCGGCCGCCCCGGTCACACCATCGGCGGTGTGTACCCGGACCAGCACATGCTCGGCGGAGTGCACCTCGCCACTGGCGAAGCGCAACGGCTTGACGTACGGAATGGCGAATGGGATCGCCTCAACCGCGGTTATCTTCATCCGAGTGCCCCGTTCCGGGCGACCGTCGGAGCGACAGTGGTGTCCTGGCGCAGTACGCCGAGGATCAGTTCCCGCAGAGACGCCGCCACGGGTGCCTCGGCATCCTGCGACCAGCCGAGCGCCAGCTCGACCGTGGGTGCGTTCGTCACACCACGGAACACCACACCATGCAAGGGCAGCGATCGTGCACCGGCCGGCACCAGAGCCACGCCCAATCCGGCCGCGACCAGGCCGAGCAACACCGAGGTACCGACCGCCTCGTGCTCCCGGCGAGGCGCGAAGCCCGCCTCGTGGCAGCTGCGCAGCACGGCTTGGTTCACCACGGAATCACGTGTGCCGTACGCGACGAACGCCTCGTTGTGAAGATCGGCCAGTGCGACCTCCGGCTGGTCGGCGAGGCGATGTTCGACGGGCACAGCCAGCACGAGCGGCTCGACGTCGATGGTGCACAGCCCGATCCCCTCCCCGGTCACGGGCGGACGCAACACGCCGAGGTCCAGGCTGCCTTCCCGCAGCCGCTCACATTGCTCCGGCGTCAGCAGATCAGAGTGGATCTCCATCGCCACGCCGGGCAGTTCGTGCTTGACGATCCGCGCGATGCGCGGCAGGTGCGAGAACGTGGCCGAGCCGGTCAGGCCCAGCCGCACCAACCCACGACGGCCTTCTGCCACCCGCCGCACGCCTTGTACCGTGGCATCCAGCGTGTCGAGGATGCGCCGTGCCTCCTCGTACAGGAACGCACCCGCAGCGGTGAGCGCGACCTGCCGCGTCGTGCGGGTGAACAATGCGGTTCTCAGCTCGGACTCCAACTGACGGACCGCCTGCGACAAGGCTGGCTGCGCGATATGCAAACGTTCAGCGGCGCGGCCGAAGTGGCATGTCTCCGCCACTGTCGCGAAATAGCGCAACTGCCGCAGCTCCATTGATGTCCTTTCAGCCGGATCGGTCGGGTCGGCCCGTGACGACGACCACCTCTTCACGGTATTACGAAACCAATAAACCACAATGACGAAAAAGGCCCTGATTGATAAGCTTGGCCAATTAATGCCCGACAGCAAGTGCCTGCGGGACGCTCAAATAAGGGAACGGATGAGGGCGGCGACCTCGGCCGGCACCTCGGCCGGCGGCATGTGCGCTGCCCCGGCGATCGTGATGTGCCGGCTGTGCCGTACGCCGCCGGCGATCTCGGCCAGGCTCGCGGATGTGGTCACCACGTCGTGCGCACCAGCCACGGCGAGGACCGGTGCCGCGATCTCGCCGAGCCGTGCGCGAACGTCGTAGCCGGCCAGCACCTCGCAGCAACGGGCGTAGCTGGCGTCATCGGCAGCGCGCAGCGTGTCGAGCAGGGACATGACGCGGTCTGGGGCGCGTGCGGTGAAGCCGGCGGCGAACCAGCGTTGTATCGCACCCTCGACGAGCGCGCCGGTGCCCTGCCGGCGCACCAGCGCGGCTCGATCCTGCCAGCCGTCCGGGGTGCCGATGACGGCTCCCGTCGCGATGAGCGCCGCTGCCTCGACTCGATGGGCGTGGTCGAGCAGCAGGTGCAGTCCGACGGCACCACCGAGCGAGTCTCCGGCGTACAGGAACGAGTCACGCCCGACCGCGCGCGCGACACCAGCCGCGAGCTCGGCCATCGTGAACGGCTCGTCGTGCGGTGTGCCTCGGCCGTGGCCCGGCAACTCCCAGCCGACCACGTCGAACCGGTCAGCCAGCAACCCGGCGCAGATCCCCCACAGCGCCTCGACGCCGGTGCCGAGCGACGGGCCCACGACGAGCAGTGGCCGGCCCGCACCGGATCCGCCGGCCAGGGGCACGAGGATGATCTCCGGTGGGCTCACGTCCCACCCCTCGACAATCCACCCGGCTCGCATCCGCCCGCGGCGGCAACCGCGACGTCTGGATTGCGGCTCCGTTCGGACGGCGGCGCCGAAGGCCGTCCGGTCGACCTCCACCACCAGCTCATGCGGAAACGCTTGCGCCTGCGGGTCGAGGCCGTCGTCCGGTGCGCCATAGTCGGGGCCGCACGCGCGTCGTGCGCAACCGGTCCACGAGCACGGCGGCGAGCAGGACGAGGCCGGTCACGACGCCTTGCCAGAACGACGAGACCTGGCTGATGGTGAGGCCGTTGGAGATGACGCCGAGGAACAACGTGCCGAGCAGGGTGCCGATCAGGCTGCCGGAACCGCCGGCGAAGCTGGTACCGCCCAGCAGCACCGCCGAGGCTGCGGTGAGCTCCATGCCGGTCGCTGCTCCCGGCGCTGCGGTGCCGAGCCGGCTGGCCTCGAGGACACCGGCGAGCGCTGCGGTGCCGGCGCAGACGGCGTAGGTGCTGGCCCGGACGGCCCAGACGTTGATGCCGGCCAGGCGCGCTGCCTCGGCGTTGCCGCCGACCGCGTACAGCATGCGCCCGTAGCCGGTGTACCTGGTGACCAGGACGGCGACCACGAACACGGTCAGGGCGACGACTGTCAGCCAGGGCACTCCAGCGACGTCCCCTGAGCCGACGGTACGGGCGGCCTGGATGTCGTACAGGTTGACGCTCTGTCCCTCGGTGACGACCTGGCCGGTTCCGCGGAACAGCGACATGGTGCCGAGCGTGACCACGAAGAACGACAGGCCGAGTCGGCCGATGAGCAGCCCGTTCAGCAGACCGCCCACGATGGCGGCGAGCACGACGATGAGGACCGCCGCGAGGAAGTAGTTCGCGCCGCTTCGCACGAGTTCCGCCAGGAGAATGCCGGACAGCGCGAGCATCGCACCGACGCTGAGGTCGAAGCCGCCGCAGAGCAGGACGAGGGTCAGACCGGTGGCGACCAGGAGGAGAACCGAGTTGGCCTCCAGGATCGACATCAGATTGTACGTTGTGGCGAACTCCGGTTGGGTGACGGCGAGGTACCCGACGAGCAGGATCAGCATCGTCGTCACGCCGAGGTACGCCCGAACGTCCCCGTAGAGCCGGGCGGTCGTCGATCTCGATCTGAGGCCGGGCTGCGATCCGGGTGGCGGGGCGCCGGGAGCGGCGTCATCCGGTGGGGACGTGGCCTCGGCTACCGGCGATGAGGTGACCAATGCGTTCCTCGGTGAGGTCTGGGCCATGTAGCTCTCCTACGATCGTGCGCTGGTGAAGCACCAGGACGCGGTGGCAGATCGCGAGCAGCTCCGCGATCTCCGACGATGCGACCAGCACGGCTGTGCCAAGCGCCGCCTGGTGCTGAATGATGCGGTGGATCTCTGCACGGGCGCCGATGTCGATCCCACGGCTCGGCTCGTCCAGCAGGAGCACGGCGGGGCGTCTGGCCAGGGTCCGGGCGATGACGACCTTCTGCTGGTTGCCGCCGGACAGGCCGGCGATCGGCTGGTCGACCCCGACGGTCTTGATCCCGAATTCCCTGGCGGCGTCCGCCGCGCTGCCGCGTGCCGCCCGGTGTCGGGCGAGCCGGTGCCATCGCGTGGCGCCGAGCGTGTAGTTCTCGTATACCGATGCCGCGACGATGAGTCCCTGGCGCTGACGGTCACTGGGGACGAGCCCGATCCCGGCCCGTCTGGCCGCGGCCACGTCGTTGGCTGCCACGACGGTGTCGCCGACCGACACCGCGCCGTGGCCGCGACGCCGGACGCCGGCCAGCGCCTCGATCAGCGCCGTCCGGCCCGAGCCGACCAGGCCCGCCAGTCCGACGATCTCGCCTGGACGAACCGTCAGGCTGATCGGCGTCGGGCTGCTCGCGACGAGCACGTCACGGACCTCGATCCCGCCTGACGCGGCCACCGTCTCGGCCGCCGGGGGCGTCGACGAGATGTCCCGGCCGACCATCAGCTGCACCAGGGACCGCTCGTTCAGCTGGCCGCCGCGCAGCTCGCCGACGCGCCGCGCGTCACGCAACACGACGGCTCGATCCGCCAGATCGGTCATTTCCGTAATGCGGTGCGTAATGAGGACCGTCGACAGGCCGTCCTCCCGCAGGCGACGCAGCGCGCGGAAGAGGAACTCGACTTCGGCCGGCCCCAGCCGGCTCGTGGCCTCGTCGAGAACGAGCACCCGGGGCTCGCCGGCGAGCGCCTTGGCGATCTCGACGAAGCTCTGCTGCGCGGTTGTCAGCGATCGCATCGGTGCTGCCGGGTCGACGTCCTCGACGCCCAGTCGCCGCAGCACGGCAGCGGCGCGGCTCATCTGGGTCCTGCGGCTCACCGGGCCGATCCGGTGTCTGAGGGACGGCAGCACGATGTTCTCGTAGACGGGTCGCTCCGGCAGGACCGTCAGCTCCTGCGCCACCATTGCGATTCCGGCGTCGAGCGCATCGATGGGTGCCCGCCAGACCCTTCGGATGCCGTCGACCGTGATCGACCCGCTGTCGGGTACCACCGCACCGGCCAGGACCTTCATCAGCGTCGACTTGCCCGACCCGTTCTCGCCGGCGAGCGCCACGACCTCGCCGACGCCGATCGTCAGGTCGACATCGGCCAGGGCGCGGGCCGGGCCGTAGCGCTTGGTGATTCCCGACATCTCGACGCTCATGGTCGCGCCGTCACCGTCAGGAAGTGCTGGCCGTCGCGCTCGACGATCGACACGTCGACCGCCGTCTTGAGCTGCGCGGCAACCGGTTGCCAGCTCTCCGCGTTGTCCTTGGTGATGATCGTCGACTCGACGTTGACGGTGGCCGGGAGCGGCTTTCCCGCCGCCGCCTGGACAGCGGCCCAGCCCAGCCCGAAGCCCTGGCGGACGGGGTGGAAGTCGACGGTCGCGAGCAGCCTGCCGTCCTTCACCGCGTCGACGCCCTCCTGGGAGCCGTTCATACCCACGATGAGGGGCGTGAAGTTGGCGTCGAGCGCGGAGGCGGCACCGAGGGCGCTGGGGTCGTTGTAGGCGAAGATCGCCTTGATCTTCGAGCCGAGGCTGGCCTTCCACGCGTCGACGATCGGGCGTGCGCCGTCCGCGCTGTCCGCCTGGTTGATCTGGTGGGCGAGGATGTCGAGCCCGGCACTCTTCGTGCCGGCCACGAAGCCGTTGTTGCGGGCGGCGAGCACGCCGACGGCGGTGACGCCCTCGATCTGGGCCACTCCAGCACCGTGTCCAACTTTCTCGGCGATGAGCTGGGCGGCGCGGACGGCGGCCTGCTCGTCGTCGCCCTGGAAGTTCGAGGTGTACGGCCCTCCTTGGGTGGTGTGCTGGACGATGACGGGGATCTTCGCCTGCTGGGCCGTCAGCAGCGCCGGCTGGAGTCCCAGCGGGTCGACCGGCCAGACGACGAGCGCGTCGACCCGCTGGTTGATCAGCGACTGGACGTCGGTGAGCTGCTTGCTCGCATCGAACTGGGCGTCGGTGACGACGAGCCTGCCGCCGAGCTCCTCCACCTTGACGCGGATGGCGTCCTCGACGGCCTTGTTGTTGGGGTTGGACTGGATCGCTCCCGCGTAGCCGATGACCACATCCGACTCGCTACTCTCCGGGCTCTCGCCGCACGCCGCGAGCAGGGGCGCGACGATGACGACAGCGGCGAGTGGAGCGAACTTTCTCAGCATTGTGAACTTGCGCATTGACATTCCTTTGCTCGACTGGAGTTGCAAGTGGGCCGGCGACTCGGCGTGGCAGGAATGGGTTGGATCCGGGACGTCAGAGGTTGAGCCGAGCACGGATCTCGGCGGCGCGGTCACGCAGGTGCATCACGAACGACCCGCTGCGGTCGACGACGCAGTCGTACTGGTCCAGGACGACGATGGTGGTCGTGCCGAGCTCGATGATCGCGGGGCCGACCACGTGGGCGCCGGGTCCGAGGGCCGCTCCGGGGTAGACATCCACCTCGACCATTCGCCGCTGCGCCGGGGACCAGATCGATCGGCGGGTGATGGCGGCCGAGCTGCCGGTCGGCTGTTCGCCGCCGAGTCCGATGCGCTCCTTGGACGTGGCGCCCACGGCGGACAGCCGGACGTTGAGGACCTCGATGGGCATCTGCGGACTGCGGTAGCCGAACAGCTTGTCGTGCTCGTCGTGGAAGGACCGCACGATCGCGTCGAGATCCGGCCCGTCGATGGCGGCGGGGTCTGCGGCGATGCGCAGCTCGTACCACTGGCCCTTGTAGCGCATGTCGAGCCACGGTTCGAAGGTGATCGCGTCCGCGTCCACGCCCTCACCCAGCAGGGTGTCTCGACCCTGCGCCGCCATGGCCTGCCAGATCTCGACCAGCCGCGCCGGGTCGGTGGTGTCCAGCCGCTGGTTGAGGCTCTGCACGTAGTCGTGCTTGAAGTCGCAGACCAGCATGCCGGCGGCGCAAAAGATCGACGAGTCGCGTGGTGTGATGAGGACCGGGATCTCCAGTTCGCTCGCGATCGCGGCGGCGTGCACCGGGCCCGCTCCACCCGCGACCACGATGGGGAAGTCCCGTGGGTCCAGGCCCCGCCGGACGGTGATGTCGCGCACGCCGGTGGCCATGGTGACGTTGACCATCTCGTAGATACCGGCAGCCGCCTCCTCGACGCTGAGACCGAGCGGGTCGGCGACATCTCGCCGGATGGCCTCGACCGCGGCGTCGCGATCCAGTTTGAACTGGCCGTTCAGGAACGACGACGGGTCGATGTAGCCGAGGACGACGTCGGCGTCCGTGGTGGTGGCGTGGACCCCGCCTCGCCCGTAGCAGGCCGGGCCCGGCACGGCGCCGGCGCTCTGCGGTCCGACCCGCAGCAGGCCGCCCTCGTCCACCGAGGCGATCGAACCGCCGCCGGCGCCGATGGTGTGGATGTCGACCGCAGGTAGGGCGATCGACCAGCGGTCGATCTGCCCGTCGGTCATCACCATCGGTTTGCCACCCTTGACGACGGCGGCGTCGAAGCTCGTGCCGCCCATGTCGACGGTGAGGCAGGAGTCCCATCCGTGTTCGGCGACCACCAGGAGCCCGGCCGTGGGCCCGGAGGCGGGCCCGGACAGCAGCGACAGCGCCGCCCGCTTGGCCAGCTGCTGCGGCGTCGCCACCCCACCGTTGGACTGCATCATCAGCAGGATGCCCGCGAACTCGACGCCTTCGAGCAGTTCGGTGAGCTTGTTGAGGTAGCTGCTGATGATCGGGCCGGCGTAGGAGTTCAGGACCGCAGCGCTCGTCCGTTCGTAGTACCGCGCCTGGCCGAGCAGTTCCGCCGATTCGGTGATGTAGACGTCGTCGAGCAGGTTCGAGACGATCTCAGCGGCGCGGCGTTCATGAGCCTGGTTGGCATGCGAGTGCATGAAGGCGATCGCCAGGGCTTCGACATCATGTGCCTTGAGCACGTCGATCGCGTCACGAACGTCCTCTTCGGACAGTGGGCTGACCTCCTCGCCGCGGTAGTCGATGCGGCCTCGAACCGGCAGCCTGAGGTACCGCAGCGCCAGTGGCTCGGGGTGGGGTAGCCGGTTGTCGTACGGCTCCTCGCGGGTTCCGTGTCGCATCGGGAGGACATCCCGGAAGCCTTCGGTCACCAGCACGGCGGTGCGTGGGCCGCGGCGGGTCAGCAGCGCGTTCGTGGTCACCGTCGTGCCGTGCACGATGAGTGACACGTCCGCCACGAACTCCCGGATGGTGACCCCGTCCAGCTTGGCGACCTCGGTGAGTCCGTTCAAGACGGCCTGCGGTGGATCTGAGGGAACCGAGCTCGTCTTGTGGATACGTCGCCGGCCGTCCGGGTAGACCACCAGGAAGTCGGTGAACGTGCCTCCGACGTCGATGCCGATGCGGATGCCCATGTGTCGAAGCTCCTTGCGAGAAATGTGGCGTACTGGTGGTCAGCCACGCAGGGCGGCCGTGGCTGATTCGTCGATGCTCTGTCCGTCCGCGCCGATGACGACGCCGTAGTCCGTGCGGGCCCTCTCGGCCGAGAGGATCCCGTCCCTGACCTCGGTCAGGACCTTCGTGGCGGGACGCTTGAACGGATCGCCGTATCCGGCACCGCCACCGGCGAGTGAGACGATGCGGGTGCCCGGTGGCAGATCGATGATCTCCTTGGAGCCCCACTCCTGGACGGTGCCGTCGGGGTACTCGACCCTGAGCTCGTTGAGGCCGGAGTCATGGCCGCCAAAGAGGCCGCGAGCCGGGTAGGCACCCTCGGATCTGAGGTTGTCGGCCAGGGTGACGCCGATCTGTCCCTCGCCGTAGGTGCGCCAGGCAGACCGGGTGCCGAGTCCGCCACGGAACTCGCCGGCGCCGGCCGAGTCGGGCAGGTATTCGTGGTACTCGAGGAAGTGCGGGCTGGTGAGCTCGAACATCTCCGGGTCGGGCGCGCGCATCTGCCCGGCGGTGCCGGTGAAGCCGAGTGCGTCCCAGCCGTCCGCGCCGAGCACCCCACCGGGGCCGGTGCGCTGGAAGACGGTGAAGGTGCCGAAGGGTTCACCGGTGCGCGGGTCGACGCCGTTGGTGGCTGTGCACATGTACTTGTTCCAGCCGGCGGTGACCCGGTCCGGCAGCGCGTCGGCGAGCGCCAGCATGATCGCCTCGACGACCTCGTCGCAGAGCTGGTTGCCGAAGATCGTGGCGGCGGGGAAGTGCGGGTCGATGATCGAACCTTTACGGAACTTGGTGACGATCGGTTCGAAAAGGCCCTGGTTGGTGGGGATCCGGATGCCGCCCGCCGCCATCAACATCAGGAAGGCGATGCGCACCGCTCCCTTGGCCGCGCCGGTCGGCATGTTCGTGATGCCCGGCGCCTGGTCGTCGCTGCCGGAGAAGTCGAACGTGATCCGGCTGCCGGCGATCTCGATGTCGACCGCGATCTTGTACTTCCGGGTCGGATCGACGCCGTCCGACGTCATGTAGCTCTCGCCGTGGTAGTGGCCGTCGGGCCACCTCTGCACCTCGGCCTCGACCTGACGTCGGGAGCTCTCGATGACGTACGACCAGTGCGCGTCGTAGCTGGCCGGCCCGTAGCGGTCGATGACCTCCACCAGGCGTCGGCCACCCACCGTGCAGCAGCCGATCATGGCCCGGATGTCCTCCATGACGAACGGGAAGCGGATGTTGGCGGCGATGAAGTCCCAGACGTCCTGCCGGAGTTCACCCTTGGCGGCGACCTTGACCGGCGGGATGCGTAGTGCCTCCTGCCAGATGTCGCGGGCGTTTGGGTTGTAGCCGCCGGCGGTCATGCCGCCGATGTCGGCCAGGTGGCCCTTCGCGGCGGTCCAGCCGACCAGCTGCCCCTGGTGGAACACCGGCATGAAGATGCCCGTGTCGGCGTTCTGGTTTCCGCCGTGGTAGACGTCGTTGTGGATGATGACGTCACCCTCGTGGATGTCGTCACCGAAGTAGCCGATGATGTACTCTAGGGCCGGCTGTGCGCCGAACGCGATGATCGCGGCGAATTCGGCCTGCGCGAGGGTGTTGCCGAAGCGGTCGAACACGACCGTGACGAGGTCGCCGATCTCGTTGAAGATGGGCGAACGGGACGACCGCATCAGCATCGTCGCCATTTCCTTGGCGATTGAGTCGACGCGTCGCTGGAGCACCGATGCGGTGATCGGGTCGATGGTGATGTCAGTACTCATTGATAAACACCTCGCCTCGGGAGATCCGGTAGAGGCCGGTCGGGTATTCGGACAGCTTCCGGCTGCCTGATTCGTCGATCACGAACGTGTCGGCCATGTAGCCGCTGACTCCGGCGTTCTCGTCCTTGACCATCGGGTGCAGGGTCACCACGAAGCCCGCTTCGAGCGTGCCGTCGTGGGACTGGCCGCCGTCCTCGACGACGTCCAGTCCGATCATCGGGTGTTCCAGCACGTCGAGACCCAGCGAATGACCCGACCAGTAGGACGAGGTGGCGCCCTCCGCCTCGACCGCGTCGAGAACCTGCTGCTGCACCGACGCGGGGGTGGCGCCCGGCCGCATGCCGCCGGCGCCACGCGCGATTCCCCGGGCCGCTGCCCGGGCCATCCGTTCGACCTCGGCGTCGGCCCTCGCGAACGTGACCATCCGGGAAAGCTCGGTCCAGTAGCCCGCCGGTCCGGTGATCTCGAAGGAGAAGGTGTGTACGTTGTGCGTGCCGAGCACCCGGTCGCGGGGAGCACCGAACGTGGCGGCGGTGTCCGGGCCGCAGCCCTCGGTGTACATGGTCAGGAAGAGCGCGTCCTCGCCCCCGAGCTGGTGACCGATCTTGTACATCTCTGCGGCGATCTCGCGTTCGACAGCGCCTGGCCGGGCGATTTCGAGCAGCCGAGCCAGGCACTGGTCGAGGATGTAGGCCGACTCCTCGGCACCGGCGATCTCCTCGTCACTCTTCACCGCGCGGATCCGCTCGAACTCGCGGGAGAAGTCGACGAACTCGACATCCGGGCATGATCTGGTCAGCGCAAGGTACTCGCCGACCTTCATGACGTGCTCGAGTCCGATCACGCCGACCCGGTCGACGTCCGGCCGGCGGGCGAACGCGTCGACGAGGCCCTGGGCGATCGTCGGGGTGAACCGGTAGTCGCTCACCCACCCCGACGTCGGCCTCCGGGCAGCGGACAGGTTCCCGGGAAGGACGAGGAAGGGTTCCTCACCGTGGTACATGACGGCGTTGCCCGACCTGTGTGCCAGGTTGTAGTCGGCGACATACCGCAGCGATCCCTTGTGACCGCGGTAGTCGTTGGCGGCGAAGACCAGCGCGTCGATCCCGTGCTCGGCCATTGCCTTGTTGAGCGCGTTCCAGCGGCGGTCGCGTTCGTTCAGTGACAGGGACACTGGTGCCCTTCCTGTCTGTGGTGATCAACTCGAAGAGGTCTGCAGCGCGAGAGCTCGTGGCCGTGCGCTACTGGCGGCGCCTGATGTCTCGCCGTAGGGGAGCCAGACGCGCCTGTTGAAGGTGCCAGGCAACGTATGCGGCACGTCACGCCACCAGCAAGACCCGTGTTACCTTTTTTCCTGTGGCGAATGCGGACCCGCCCATCGACTCCGTGCACCGGGCGTTTGTGCTGCTCAAGGCGCTGCGCGACGGCGAGGTGCTGAGCGTGACAGACGCCGCCGCGCGGCTGGGCGTCGTGCCGTCGACGGCCTACCGGCTGCTGTGCGCGCTGTGCTTCGACGGGTTCGCCGAGCAGGACCGGGATCGCCGCTATCGCGCCGGACCCCAGCTGCGTACCGCCGAACCGGTGCACGGGTCGGTCGAGGAGCTGCGCCAACACGTGCATCCGGTCGTCGAGGAGCTGTGCTCGCTCGTGGGCGAGACCGTGCACGTCTGGGTACGGCAGGGCGCACTGCTACGGCTGGTCGACGGGGTGCCCGGCACCCGCCCCCGGCATGTGAGCAGCGACCAGTGGGACAGGGTCCCGGCGCACACCTCCGCCGCTGGCAAGGCACTGCTGTCGGAGCTCAACAACCGCCAGCTGGACTTGGTGTTCAGTGGCGGGCTACTGCCGAGTCGATCGACACGCATCATCACGCTGCAGGCACTCAAACGTCACCTGGCCACGGTGCGCCGACGGGGCTACGCCCTCAACCTCGAGGAGACCGCCCAAGGCGTGGACGGCGTGGGGGCCGTCGCCAGAGACGGGCAGGGGCGTCCGGTGCTCGCCATGTCGCTGGCCATCCCGAGCATCCGGTTCGAGCGGGCCATGGTTCCGGAGTACGTCGACCTCCTGACCGACGCCATCAGGGCGACCGAAGGTCTGTTGGCCACGCGGGGCGGCCGCGCGAGGTGACCCGCCGCGGCCGGGTGCCGCGGTCAGCGGGATGTCGGCCGTGACGAGACGGCCCGGTAGGGCCGACGAAAAGACCGCGAATTGATAAGCCTCGCCAATCAATAGCCCGTGATTTGTTTCTTGTGGTGAACGATAGCCGTCCGTACCTTTGCCAGTGAGCGGCTAACGTCGCGATGACCAGGTCCAACAGCAGGCTACCCGGTTGCGTCGTCGTTGCTTTACGGTGTGCACCTGCCGCATCGGTCAGATGCCGGGCACGGCTTTCTGCCGTGCGTCCCCGCAGATCACGCGCCTATCCAAGATCGCCCGGAGGCGAACATGACAACGACCAGATTCGGCGGCGCCGACGCCGACGTGACCCTTCCGCCGCTGAGCCGCTGGAGCGACCGGGTGCTGGCGGACCGGGTGCACCGGACCCTCTACACAGACCCGGCCATCTTCGAGAGCAATGCTCGAAACCTGTGGATGAGCGCCGTGGGGGCGTACCCTCCCGGCGAGTCCAAGTC
>NZ_JBAKHU010000085.1:0-19762 GCF_036906895.1 Micromonospora sp. CPCC 206060 | reverse complement strand
GGGGGGAGCCGTCTGGTCCGACGGCACATCGTCGGATAATCCGTATGCTCGCTATCAATCGGGTCTAAACCCGGCAGAGGTCATCCACCCGGCCGATTCCCGCAGACCCCGCGTCGACGGGTGCGGATGGTGCCACGACCGCGCTGTGTAGTCGAGCAATAGCCACGACGGCACCTTGCAGGTCAGTTGGAACAGGGTCTTGACCTGGAAAGATGTGATCGTTAACAATGCTGCAACCTGGTCTTGTGACCGCTAACATCTAGTCTCCCCGGGGGTCCTGTGACTCTGGTAGACGTGGCCGCTGCCGTCGGCATCGCCACCCGCTGCACCGTGTCGGAACGAACGCGAGCGCTCCGGTGAACGCCACGCACGCTTCAGATCTCGAGGTGTGGTTCCTGACCGGCAGCCAGCAGCTCTATGGCGACGACGTGCTCCGGCAGGTGGCGGAGCAGTCCCGCGAGGTCTGCGGCACGCTACAGGCAGCCGTCCGTACGCCGGTGCGGATCGTCTGGAAGCCGGTGCTCACCAGCAGCGACGCCATCCGCCGGGTGTGCCTGGACGCGACGGCCGACGACCGCTGCGTCGGGGTGATCGCGTGGATGCACACATTCTCGCCCGCGAAGACCTGGATCGCCGGGCTGGACGCGCTCGGCAAGCCCCTCCTGCACCTGCACACGCAGGTGAACCGGTCGCTTCCGTGGTCCGAGATCGACATGGACTTCATGAATCTCAATCAGGCGGCCCACGGCGACCGGGAATTCGGGTACATGCAGACCCGCCTCGGTGTCGCCCGCAAGACGGTCGCCGGCCATGTGGGCGACTCCCGGGTCGTCGGCCGGGTCAGTGCCTGGGCCCGGGCCGCGCTGGGCCGGCACGCCGCCGGATCCCTGCGGCTGGCCCGGTTCGGCGACAACATGCGCGACGTTGCGGTAACCGAGGGTGACAAGGTCGGCGCGCAGCTGACCTTCGGCATCTCGGTCAACAGTTACGGGGTGACCGAGCTGGTCGACGCCGTCGACGCGGCCGCCGACCGCGACGTGGACGCCCTGGTCCGCGAATACACGGAGAGCTACCGGGTGGTGCCCGAACTTCTGCCGGGTGGCGACCGGCACGAATCACTCCGGTACGCGGCGCGCATCGAGCTGGGGCTTCGGTACTTCCTCTCCGACGGTGGCTTCACGGCCTTCACCACCAACTTCGAGGACCTCGGCGGCCTTCGCCAGCTGCCCGGACTCGCGGTCCAGCGGCTCATGGCCGACGGGTACGGATTCGGTGGCGAAGGGGACTGGAAGACCTCCGCGCTGGTGCGGATCCTCAAGGTGATGTCGGCCGGCTGCAGCGGCGGGACCTCGTTCATGGAGGACTACACGTACCACTGGGGCCCCGGCGAGCCGAAGGTCCTCGGCGCGCACATGCTCGAGGTCTGCCCCACGATCGCTGCCGACGCACCGAGCTGCGAGATACATCCGCTCTCGATCGGCGGCCGGGAGGATCCGGTACGGCTGGTGTTCACCGCCGAGCCGGGGCCCGCTGTCGTCGTCGGTCTCGCCGACCTGGGTGACCGGTTCCGGCTGACCGCGAACGAGATCGATGTCGTCGCCCCGGACGAACCGCTGCCCAGACTCCCGGTTGCCCGGGCGGTGTGGCAGCCCCGCCCCAGCCTCGTGACGGCGGCCGAGGCGTGGTTGCTCGCGGGCGGCCCGCACCACACGGCGTTCAGTTCCGCCGTCGACGTGGAGAGTTTGACTGATTTCGCGGACATGTGCCGCGTCGAACTGGCGCTCATCGACGACTCGACCGACATGCGCGGGTTCGGCAGGGAACTGCGCTGGAATCAGGCCTATCACCGGCTCGCGCAGCGGCTGTGAGAGCCCTGTGGTGGTGGATTCCCGCCCGGCTGCCGGACACGCAGATCTCAATCAACGACGAGGAGCAGGAATGGCGCGCATCAGGGTCGACGCGGACCGCGCGATCGGCACCGTGGACCGGAAGATCTTCAGCGGCTTCGTGGAACACCTGGGTCGGTGCATCTACGGCGGCCTCTACGATCCCGGGTCACCGCTTGCCGACGAGGCCGGATTCCGCCGCGACGTCGCCGTGGCGCTGAAGGAACTGAACCCACCGGTGCTCCGCTGGCCGGGCGGGAACTTCGCCTCGAACTACCAGTGGACGGACGGCATCGGTCCGGTGGAGAACCGACCGAAGCGGCTCGAGTTGGCGTGGTTCCTCACCGAGCCGAATCTTATCGGTACCGACGAGTTCCTGCGCTGGTGTGAGAGAGAGGGATACGAGCCGTACCTCTGCGTCAACATGGGTTCCGGCACGTTCAGCGAGGCGCAGGCGTGGGTGGAGTACTGCAACGGCACCAAGGACACGTACTGGGCCAACAAGCGCAGGGAGAACGGCCGCGAGGAACCGTACGGCGTGAAGTTGTGGGCCCTCGGTAACGAGATGTACGGCGATTACCAGGTCGGCCAACTCACCGCCGAGGAGTACGTGCGCAAGGCGCGCCAGTTCGCCAACGTGATGAAGCGTACGGACAGGTCCATCCGGCTTGTCTCGTGTGGGCAGAACGGGTGGGGCGAGTGGGACCGGGTGGTCCTGGACGGTCTCGCGGATCTCGTCGACTACCACTCGATCCACATCTACACCGGCTCGTCCGACTACTGGGTGAACATGCTCGCCCCGCACCAGGCGGAGCGGTCGCTGCGCGCCATGCGTGCGCTCATCGACAGTGTCACCTATCGAAAGAAGCTCAGCCACGAGATCAAGGTCGCCTACGACGAGTGGAACGTGTGGTACCGGTACACGGAAGGGGTGTACGAGCCCTCCGACCAGCCACCGCTGGAGGAACGGTACGACCACTCCGACGCGCTTGCCGTCGCCACGTACCTGAACATCTTCGTCCGGCACTGCCGGACGGTCGGTATGGCCAATCTCGCGCAGATGGTCAACGTCATCGCGCCGATCTTCACCCGTCCCGACGGGATGTTCCTCCAGACGATCTACCACCCGTTCCGGATGCTCTCCGAGCACACCCAGCCGGTCGCGCTCGACGCCTTCGTCGACGGTCCCACCCACGACCTGGCGGAGAGCCCGGAAACCATGCACTGGTTGTGGCCGCAGCCGGTCGCCGACATGAACCCGTTCCAGGTCCTGGACGTCGCGGCCACCCGGGATCAGGACAAATCCACGCTCACCCTGTCGGTGGTCAACCGCTCACCGGACGAGGAGATCACCGCGGACATCGAGCTGCGCGACGTCGTCGTCACGGGGGCCGGGCAGGTCACGATGCTCCGGCACAGCGACCCACGAGCGACCAACGACTTCGACCGACCGGACGACGTGACCCCCGAGGAATCGGCGGTGGACGTCTCAGGCGCTTCCTTCCGGTACGCCTTCCCGCCGTGCTCGGTCACGGTGCTCCGGCTACCGACCAGGCCCGCCTGACCCGGTCATCCCCCAACGACGCAAAGAGAGGTTACCCCCAATGGCCAAGTACAGGATCGCCGCGGTCTTCGCGACCGCGTTGCTCGCGCTCAGCGCATGTGGTGGCGGAGGCTCCGGCGACGCCTCCGCCGACGCCGGCTCCGGTCCGCCGAAGCTGAAGCAGAAGGACTCCTACACCGTCGGCTTCGCGGCGCAGCAGTCCGACCACCCGTGGACCCTCGCGCTGGCGAAGTCCATCCAGGACGAGGCGCAGAAGCGTGGCCACAAAATCGTTTTCACCGACGCGCAGGGTCAGACCGCCAAGCAGGTCCAGGACGTGGAGTCGCTGATCGCCCAGGGCGTCGACGCGATCCTGATCACGCCCCGTGAAGAGGGCCCACTGGCACGAGCCGTCATCAAGGCGCACGACGCGGGTATTCCGGTGTTCCTGATCGACCGGAGCGTGGACAAGAGCGTCGCGCAGGCGGGCCGGGACTACGTCACCTTCATCGGCTCGGACTTCGTCGCCGAGGGTCGCAAGGCGGGCGAGTGGCTCGTCAAGGCGGCCAACGGCAAGGGCAAGGTCCTGGAGCTGTCCGGCACCACCGGTTCGAGCGCGGCCCAGGACCGTGCCAAGGGGTTCCGGGAGGCCGTCACGGGTACGGAACTGGAGATCGTCGCGACCCAGGACGGTGACTTCGTCCGGGACAAGGGCCGCCAGAAGATGGAGGCGATGATCCAGCAGCACCCAGAGGCCACCGTGGTGTTCGCGCACAACGACGAAATGGCTCTGGGAGCGATCACGGCGCTCGAGGCGGCGGGTCGGCACCCCGGCAAGGACGTCACCGTGGTGTCGATCGACGGGCAGAAGGAAGCGCTGCAGGCGATCATCGACGGCAAGCTCGGCGCGACCGTGGAGTGCAACCCGCGCTTCGGCCCGAAGGCGTTCGACGCGATCGAAGCCTACGGCCGCGGGGAGAAGGTCGAAACCACGATGGTGAACGACGACGCGTTCTTCGACGCGAGCAACGCCGCCGCCGCGCTGCCGAACGCCTACTGACCACATTCGCGCCGGTGATGGGCGGGCGGCCGTTCCCGCCCATCACCGTGACGCCGCGTTGGGAGACGCCCATGACGACGGACGACCTGATCCTTGACATGCAGGACATTCACAAGAGCTTCGCCGGTGTCCCAGCGCTGCGCGGGGCCCGGTTGCGGGTGGGCAGGGGAGAGGCACACGCGCTGATCGGCCAGAACGGTGCTGGCAAGTCGACGCTGCTCAAGGTGCTGACGGGCGTCTACAGCCGGGACCGCGGCAGCATCCGTTTCGACGGGGCCGACGTCGGGTTCGGCTCGCCGTACGAGGCGCAGCGGGCCGGGATCAGCCCGATCTACCAGGAGATCAATCTGGTCCCGCAACGGACCGTGGCCGAGAACGTGTTCCTCGGCCGGGAACCGCGCCGTCTCGGGATCGTCGACCGCCGTCGGATGGTCAGCGAGACGGAGGAACTGCTCTCCGGGATCGGCGTGCACGTCAACGCGGCACGCCCACTGGAGACCTTCAGCACCGCTACCCAGCAGATGGTCGCCATCGCCCGGGCACTGTCGTTCGACAGCCGGCTCATCATCATGGACGAGCCGACGTCCTCCCTGCACGACCGTGAGGTGCAGAAGCTGTTCGAGGTCATCCGCCAGATGACGGCGGACGGCGTGTCGGTGGTCTTCGTCAGCCACAAGCTCGACGAGCTCTATGCCGTGTGCGACCGCATCACCGTCCTGCGGGACGGCCGGACGATCGCCGAGGCCCGGCTCGCCGAGATGAGCCGGATCGACCTGGTCGCGGCGATGCTTGGCCGCGATCCGCAGGACGTGCGATCCGCAGGACAGACCGCGTTCCACCGGGAACAGCGCGCTCTGGGTGACACCGTTCTCACCACGAGGGCGCTGTCGAGCTGGCCGGCGCTGCGCGGGGCGACGATCGAGGTACGCGCCGGAGAGATCGTGGGGCTGGCGGGACTCCTCGGCTCCGGGCGCAGCGAACTCGCCGAGTCGGTCTTCGGAGCCCGCAAGGTGGACCACGGTGAGGTCGCCGCCGGCTCCGCCGCCGCCACGCCGACCTCACCGGCGGAGGCGATCAGGTCCGGAATCGCGCTGACCCCGGAGGACCGCAAGACGGAAGGCATCGTGGCGGGAATGTCGGTGCGGGAGAACATCACGCTCTCCCTCCTGCCCAGGTTGTCGAGGTTCGGGTTCATCAACCGCCGTAAGGAACGGGCCGTCGTCGCGGAGAGCGTCCGCCGGCTCGGCATCAAGACCGCGAGCGTGGACCAGCCGGTGTCCGACCTGTCCGGGGGGAACCAGCAGAAGGTCCTGCTCGCCAGATCGCTCGTACTGGATCCGGACCTGCTGATACTCGACGAACCGACGCGCGGGGTCGACGTCGGCGCGAAGGCCGAGATCCAGCGCCTGGTCTCCGACTCGGTGAACGACGGCCGTGGCGTACTGCTGATCTCCTCCGAGATGGAGGAGATTCTCGAAGGCAGCGAGCGGGTCTACGTGCTCCGCGACGGCGAGACAGTCACGCACCACCGGACCGATGGCCTCACCCAGGACACGATCATGCGGGCCATGGCGTCCGGCGAGTCGCCTGACGCGCGTCCGGCCGAGTCAGGAGATGACCTGCCATGAGCCCAGTGGCCACGGAGATGCAGCCAGCCGGTGCTCCACCGACAGCCGGCCCGGACCGCCGGCACCCGACCCGGACGATCGGCCACCAACACGGGGTGTGGATCGCCCTCGCCCTGCTCGTGCTCGCCAACGTCGTCCTGACCGACGACTTCCTGACCCTGTCCACACTTCAGGTGAACCTGACGCAGATGGCGACGATCGTCATCGCGGCGATGGGGATGACCATGATCATGGCAACGGGCGGGATCGACCTGTCCGTCGGATCGTTGATGGCCATCGCGGGCGCCGCGAGCGGGTACCTGCTGCTGTCGGACACCACCGTGTTCGGCGGCGGCTGGTCGGGCGTTCTCCTGATCGTCGCCGTCGGCATGCTGGCGGCGGCCCTGTTCGGATCGTTCAACGGTTTTCTTGTCGCGCACCTGCGGATCCAGGCCATCGTCGCCACCCTGGTCCTGTTGATAGCCGGCAGGGGGATCGCCCGGCTCATGACGAACGGGCGGCTGTTCACGTTCGACAACCCCGAGCTGCTCCTGCTCGGTCGGGGACAGATCGCCGGTCTGCCGATCCAGGCCCTGATCATGGTGGCCGTCGTCGTCGTGACCCTCGTGCTGGTACGGCTCACGACGTTCGGCCGGTACGTGATCGCGACCGGCGGTAACGAACGGTCCGCGCACCTCGCCGGCGTCCCCGTCCGTCGGGTGAAGTACCTCGTGTACACCATCGGCGGGGCGCTGGCCGGGCTGGCCGGGCTGCTGAGTGTGGCCGTGAACGGGACGGTCGACGCCGCCAACCTCGGCCTCGGCATCGAGTTCCCCGTGATCGCGGCGGTGGCCATCGGCGGGACGCGGTTGACCGGCGGCAACGCTCGGGTGCTCGGAACGCTGGGTGGGGCCGCGCTGATGCAGTTGCTGGCGTACACCCTCATCCGTCACGACATCCCGAAGGAAGTGGCGAATCTCGTGCAGGCGGCGGTCATCGTCGCGGCGGTTGCGATGCAGCGACGGAAGCGGGTCTGAGCATGAAGACATCTGAGGTGCCCGGTCGGGCTACGGCCCGATCCGGCGGGCTGGCCAGGATCGCCGGAAGCTTCCAGTTCGACGGACCACGGCACGGGGCGGTCGTCGTCCTCGTCGCCGTCCTGGTGTTCGCGGCCCTCCGGTACGACCGGTTCTACAGCCCTTTCCACGTGAAGGCCTTCCTGTCGTCGACCGACGTCGTCTGCATCGGCCTCATCGCCATCGGGATGACCTTCGTCATCTCGCTCGGGGAGATCGATCTCTCGGTGGCGGGTACCGCGGTCCTGGCCAGCATCGTGGCGGCGATGCTGGCTCCCCACGGGTTGGCGGTCACGCTCGCGGGGGCGGTCGCGGTGGGGTTCGTCGTCGGGGCCGTCAACGGATCTCTCATCGCCCTTCTCGAGCTGCCGTCGTTCATCGTCACGTTGGCGGCCCTGCTCGCCCTGAAAGGGCTCGCCCTCATCCTGTCCGGGAACGACAAGATCCCGGTCGACTTCGGCACCCAACTGGTCACCTTCTACGACGGGTCGCTCGGCCAGGTCGTCCCGTACCCGTTCCTGGTGCTCCTCGCGGTGTTCCTCGTGGCCTGGGTGGCCTACTCCTTCCGGGCCTTCGGCCGTCATGTCCTGGCGATCGGGGGGAACCGGCTGGCCGCCGAGTTGATGGGACTGCGGGTGGCCCGCAGCAGGTTCACCGCGTTTCTGATCACCGGCTCGGTCGCCGGGCTGGCCGGCGCGTTCCTGACCGCGAAGACGACATCCGGCAACCCGCTTGAGGCGACCGGCTGGGAACTGAACGTCATCGCGGCTGTGGTGCTCGGCGGGACACTGCTGACCGGCGGCCGGGGATCCGTACCGGCCAGCCTCGTCGGCGTACTGCTCCTGGCGTCGGTCTTCGAGGTCCTGAACTTCGAAAACGGCCAGGGGGCCCTGACGATCGACTCCAACTGGCAGAACGTCGTCAGGGGCCTGTTCCTGTTGCTGATCATGGTGGTGCAGGCGGGCATCACGATGCGCGGTGAGCACCTGCAACGTCGACGGATCCGTGACCAGCTCGCGGTGGCGAGGCCGATCAGGCCGGTGGCGGATTCCGGCTGAGGCTCACGGGTTGAGGTGGGCCGGATGAGCCAGGATCGCCGAGGTGATCGGATCGGTGGCGGCCAGGTCGGGCCGCCGCACGCGGGGCAGTGGCGCCTCGCCGTCCGCCGGCAGGGTGGCGTTCAGCATCACCGTTCGGGCTGGCTGGCCAGGGACCGTAGCCGCTCGAGCAGCAGCTTGCCGGCCGCCTGACCCAGCTCGTATGCGGGCTGGTGGATGACCGAGATCGCCGGAGTGAGTAGCCCGGTCCACGACGCGTCGTCGAAGACCACCACCTCGACGTCCAGGCCGGGGATCAGTTGCCGATCGCGCAGCATGCGCAGGACGCCGACCGCCATCATGCGGACCGTGTCCACTGCCAGGTCCTGCTGCAACGGCCGGTCCATGCAGGCGCACGTCCAGCCCTACCCGAGGGAGTACCGCCTCGACCTACCCACGCCTCCCGACGTCGTCACGGACCAGACGTACTGAGCGACGGGGTCGGCTTCAGCGGCCGACATCGAACGAACCCACCCTCTCGATGAGCCAGGTCACATCGGTGCCGCTGGTAACCTCGACCGGCTCGGATGCTCGGCAGAAGACTCGTGCGCCTGCGGCCACGCCATCGAGCAGCATCGAACCGTCACGCACCCGCAGCCAGGTGCCCTCGCGCATGGCGAGCACCGGGACGTCATTCTCCTCGAGAAACTGTGTGAGCCGCTCCTCCCGGGTCTCACCCTGGTGCGTCGAGGCCGGGTCCGGGTCGAGGTAGTGGGCATTGATCTGAAAGGGCACGAGGCCGAGGGTTTCGAAAGACGGCGGTTGGACGATGGGCATGTCGTTCGTCGTACGCAGGCTCGGCGTCGCGACGTTGGTGCCGGCACTCGACCCGATGTAGGGCATGCCCTCGGACACCCGGGCGCGCACGACGCGGATCAGGTCGAGCTCGTGGATCGCCTTGACCAGACGGAAGGTGTTACCGCCGCCGACGAAGACTGCCTCGGCGTCGGCGACCATGTCGCGTGGCGTGCCCTCGTGTGCTCCTCGGACGGTGATGCCGAGTGGCTCCATGGCCCGACGGACCGTGTTGGTGTAGCCGTCGTGGTCCGCCAGCGCGAAGGGGACGAACACGACGGAGCGCAGGCCGTCGAGTGCCTGGAGGATCGCGTCGCGCGCATGCTCCAGGTAGGCCCGCCCCGGGGCTGTCGAGTTGGACAGGAGCAGGAGGTTCTGGTGGCCCTGGGTCATGGTGTCTCCTCGATGCGGCCGGTCCGGCCCGTCGGCGCGGCGTTCAGTGGGATCTGGTCGCCCTGGTCTGCCGGGCCACGGCGGCCGAGTTCGCCCGGTTGTCGAGCAGGGCGGACAGTTGCTCCGCCGCGGCCTGTAGCGCGGGCAAATGGTCCCGGATGTCGTCCGGACGTGCCGGGTACTTGCTCTCGCCGAGGCTGAGCGAGCCGACGGGCCGCCCTCGGAGGACGATCGGAACGGCGAGCGCCCTCGTGGCGTAGTCGTATTCGCCCTCTGAGTGGGCGTAGCCCTGCGCGACGGTCTCGACGAAGAGCCGTTCGAGCTCGTGCTCGTCGACCTTTGTCAGCCCGGTGAACGTGGCGAAGACCCGACCGGAGATGAGGGCGCGTCGCTCGTTGCTGTCGAGGAAGGCGAAGTAGCCGCGGGAGGTGGCTCCCGCGTTGGCCGGATACAGCTCGCCGACGAGCGGATGACTACGGAGCGGTCCACCGCCGTCGACGGCGGCGACGCAGCGGACGTGGAGCCCGTCCGGGACGGCGAAGATGGCGGTGCGGTCGGTCTGGAAGGCGAGCGGCTCGAGCACCCGCTGCGCCAGGGCCGCCAGTCCTCCCGCGCGTTCCCAGACGGCGGCCATCCGCCACATCGCCGGCCCGAGGCTGTAGCGCCGGGTCACCGGGTCGGCGCTGAGGAAGCCGCGCGCGGCGAGCGCGGCGAGGATCCGCTGCGCGGTCGACTTGTCGATGGCGAAGGCTTCGGCCAGCTCCAGGACGCCCCAGTCGCGACGCCGTTCGGTGAACGACAGAAGGACCTCCAGGGCGCGGTCCACGGTCTGGAGCGGCGAGCGGGGGCGAGCGACGCCGTTGTCTGACATGGGTCCTCCGGGCTGGGCGGGACGTGTCAGAACCTACCGCACCCTGATCCAGTTCGGGATGCCCTCTCAGATAGAGAGAAAGTATTGCACCGGGGCGCCGGGCGAGCGAACCCTTGGTGGCGGCGAGACCAGGTCAGACCCAACAAAGCGCAGATTGGAGGTGGCCGTGAACCACGTGGTGCGACGCGTCCTCGCGATGATCCCGGCACTCCTCGGAGTCGTGCTCTGCATCTTTCTGCTCACCCGCGTCCTGCCCGGTGACCCGGCCCGGACGCTCGCGGGGGAGCAGGCCGACCCGGCGACCGTCGAGAAGATCCGCGCCGAGATGGGGCTCGACCAGCCGTTGGTCGCGCAGTTCGTGTCCTACGTGCGCGGCCTCTTCGCGGGAGACTTCGGGTTCGCGTGGCACACCGGGCAGCCGGTCATCACGGACTTCGCCTCCCGGCTGCCGGCGACGGTCGAACTCGCCATCGTGGCGATCCTCATCTCGCTGCTCGTCGGGGTCCCGATCGGTGTGCTCAGCGCGACGCGTCGCGACCGGCCCATCGATCATGCAAGCCGCATCTTCTCGCTGGTCGGGGCGTCGATGCCGCTCTTCTGGCTCGCCCTGATCGTGATCTTCGTCTTCTACAACAGGCTCGGCTGGGAGCCGGCCCCACTGGGCCGCATCGCCCAGGACGTGAACCCACCGACGTCGATCACGGGGCTCTACGTCCTCGACTCGCTCCTGACCGGTGACCTCGTCGCGCTCAGGTCGTCGCTGGCCCACATCATCTGGCCGGCCCTGTGCCTCGCCACCGGAAGCACGGCGATCATCGCCCGGATGACCCGGTCCGAGATGCTCGAGGTGATCAACCAGGACTACGTGCGTACCGCCCGATCCAAGGGCCTTCCGCCGACCAAGGTCATCCTCAAGCACGCGCTGAAGAACGCTGCCCCCGTCATCGTGACCATCGTCGGCCTCCAGTTCGGTCAGCTCCTCGGTGGCGCGGTCATCACCGAGACGGTCTTCAGCTGGCCAGGCATCGGCGCCTATGTCGTCCAGTCCGTGCTCGCAACCGACTATGCGCCGGTTCAGGCTTTCACCCTGCTCGCCGCGGTCATCTACCTGACGGTCAACCTCTGCGTCGATCTGTTCAACGCCCGCCTGGACCCGAGGATCGAGAATGCCTGACGCCACTGTGCCCGCCACCGCGAGGGGCCACCGGGTCGCGTCGTCCGACCAGGCGAGGGCCAGGCCCACGACCGCCTGGCGCCTCCTGGTCCGCAACCGCCTGGCGATGGTCGGTCTCGTCTTCATCGCGATCTGGACCATCGGCGCTCTCGTGGCCGACCTGCTGCCGTACTCGCCCACCGAGACCGGAGCTGGAGGGCTCCTGGAGCCACCCTCCAGCGCACACCTCTTCGGCACGGACAACTTCGGCCGCGACATCCTCGCCCGGGTGCTCGCCGGCGGGCGGATCTCGCTCTGGACCGGGCTCATCGCCGTCGGGATCTCGCTGCTGATCGGTGTCCCGATCGGCGCCATCTCCGGCTTCGTCGGAGGTGCGGTGAGCGCGGTGCTCATGCGGGTGATGGATGTGCTCCTCGCCTTCCCGTCGCTCGTGCTGGCCATGGCGATCGCCGCCGCCCTCGGTCCGGGCCTGGCGAGCGCGATGGTCGCCGTGGGTGTCGTCGGCATCCCCGAGTTCGCCCGCATCGTCTACAGCCAGACCCGCTCGCTCCGTGAGCGTGACTTCGTCGAGGCGGGGCGCGCCATCGGCCTGCGTGATCGGACGATCCTCATCCGGCACATCGTCCCGAACACCGTTGCCCCGATCCTCGTCCGAGCGACTCTCGGCATGGGCTACGCGATCCTCACGGCCGCCTCGCTCAGCTTCATCGGCCTCGGCGCACAGCCGCCGACGCCGGAGTGGGGCGTCATGATCTCGGACGGCCGTGGCTACATCATCAGCGGCGAGTGGTGGATGACCGTCTTCCCCGGCATCGCCATCGCCACCTCGATTCTCGGCTTCAACCTGATCGGCGACGGCCTTCGCGACGTCCTCGACCCGCGCCTGCGGACGAGCCGATGACCCGGTACGGACCTGCCACCGACGCCAGCCCATCCGCCCACCCCATCCCCCATTCCGACCTGAAGGAGAACAGCGTGAAGCGCAGCGCCACCCTGGCCGCCGCGGTTGCCGTCACCCTCGTCGCAGCCGGCTGTGGAGCCAACGCCAACCAGGGCGGCTCCTCGAACACCGGTGCCGACAAGGACACCCTCGTTGCCGCCTACTCCGAGGGCGGCAAGACCCTCAACCCCGCCGAGGCCAACGACGTCACTTCCGACACGTTCGTCGTGGCAGCCTATGACCAACTGGTCACGTACGACCGGACGACGGTTGGCGGCAAGCCGACCGCCAAGACGGACACGATCGTGCCGATGCTGGCGGAGTCGTGGAAGGTGAGTGCCGACTCGAAGAGCTACACCTTCACCATGCGGCAGGGCGTGAAGTTCGAGGACGGCTCGGCTCTCGACTCCGACGACGTCGTCAAGACCTTCGACTTCATCAAGAAGTCAAGTTCGGCGAGCTTCCTGTACGGGATGGCCGGCATCGACACCGTGACGGCGATCGACCCGCAGACGGTGAAGATCGACCTCAAGGCGCCGAACCACCTCTTCCTCCAGATCCTGCCGATGTACTCGTTCTCGATCATCAACATCGACAAGGTCAGCGCCGAGGGTGGCAGTAGGTGGCTCGACACGCACACCGCGGGTTCCGGCCCCTACCGGCTGACGAAGTGGGACCCGGCGACCGAGGCCGTGCTCGAGCGCAACGACACGTACTGGGGTGAGAAGCCGGCCCTGCGCAAGATCAACACGAAGTTCATCGGCGAGGCGAGCAACCGCGTGCAGCTCCTCACCAAGGGCGAGGTCGACATCGCGCTCGAGGTGCCGGCGAAGGACGTCGACACCCTGTCGAAGCAGTCCGGCGTCGCCATCGACTCCCGGGCCAGCAACAAGGTCCTCTTCTTCGGGATGAACAACGCCGTCAAGCCGTTCGACAACCCGAAGGTGCGTCAGGCGATCTCGTACGCGATCCCGTACGACAAGCTCCTCAGCGACGTCATGAAGGGCCAGGCGTCGCCGATGCGCTCCTCCGTGGCCAGCTCGACCCCGGGCTTCACCGACGCCGGCTACGTCTACTCGCACGACCTCGACAAGGCCAAGGCGCTCCTCGCGGAAGCCGGCCACCCCAACGGCTTCACCTTCGACTTCACCCTCGGCAGCGGCTTCGAGGACTGGTCGGACGACGCCGTCCTCATCCAGGCCGAGCTGGCGAAGATCGGCGTGACGATGAACATCAACAAGATGGCGCGTCCGCAGTTCCTCGAGGCGCTCGCCACGAAGAAGGTGCAGAGCTACATCACCCGCTGGACCTCCTTCGTCAACGACCCGGGCTACCACCTCGGCCTCCTGCTGACCAGCGACGGCACGAGCAACTACGCCAACTTCAACAACCCTGAGGTCGACAACCTCTGGAAGCAGGCCTCGACCGAGACGGACCAGAAGGTCCGCAACGATCTGTACGGCAAGGCGCAGGAGATCATCAACACCCAGGCGCCGTGGGCGTACCTCTACGAGTACAACATCGTCGTCGCGCAGCGCGCGGGCGTGCAGGGGTACACGTCGTACCCCGACGGGATCATCCGGTTCTTCCAGCTGAGCAACAAGGGCTGACGCCGAGGCAGGCGTGCCGCTGGGCCCGTCGTCATCCCGACGCGCCCGGCGGCCGTCTCCTCCACACCATCGCGAATCCACCTCCCTGCAGGCGAACACGACACCTGGAGCCTGACGTGACCACGACATCCCCCGACTGGGAGACCCGGGTCCTCGACGAGATCGAGCGCACCCGGGACGAACTGCTGACGCTCGCCGGAGACCTCATCCGGATCCCGAGCGAGAACCCTCCGGGGGACTGCACGGACGTCGGCATCTTCATCGCCGACCATCTGCGCGCCGCGGGCCTCGACCCCGAGGTCCACGACGCGGGCGATGGTCGCCTCAGCATCGTCGTCCACCGTGCCGCGAGCAACGCCGCGGTGGACGACGACCCCACGACGGCACGCCACCTCGTGCTCGCCGGTCACACCGACGTCGTCCCCGTCGGTGACCTCAGCCGCTGGACGTTTCCCCCCTTCGCGGGTGACATCGTCGACGGTTACCTCCGCGGTCGCGGGGCGAGCGACATGAAGGCCGGTCTCGCCGGTGTCATCCACACGCTCGTCGTCCTGCACCGCCTTGGTGTCCCGCTCGCCGGGAGGCTGTCGCTCGCGGCGGTCCCCGACGAGGAGCAGGGCGGCTCGCGCGGGGCGGACTGGCTCCTCGACCAGGGAGTCCTCGACGGTGCGACCGGCGCGATCATCGCCGAGCCCGCCGAACGCACGCACCCGACGATCGGCCAGAAGGGCAGCAACTGGTTCCGGATGACGATCGACGGCAAGCCGGGGCACGGCAGCCTCCAGCCGCTGCACGGCGTCAGCGCGAACCTCCTCGCGGCCCGGGCCGTCATCGCCCTGCAGCAGCTCTGGGACATGACGCCGTCGGCACCCGAGGACGTGCTCGACCTCATCGAGAGGTCGAAGACGTTCGCCGAGGAGCGCGAGGGCTACGGTCCTGGCATCGGTGCCGTCTTCGAGCACGTCACCGTCAACATCGGCACGATCCACGGCGGTACGTCCTCCAACGTCGTCGCCGACCGCTGCGTCGTTGACGTCGACACCCGTGTGCCGATCGGGCTGTCGCGGGCCGAGGTCCTCGCCCGGGTCGACGAACTGCTCGCCGAGGCGGGCGTCGAGGCGACGATCGAGCCGACCGGCTTCCGCAGCGAGCCGAACTGGACGCTGCCGAGCGACCCCATCGTCACCGAACTCGTCGCGGCCCTCCGGGAACTGACCGGTGACCCCACCGCAGAGGGGGTGCTCCAGTGGGCCTCCTCCGACGCCCGCACCTTCCGCAGCCACGGCATCCCCGTGCTCCAGTACGGGCCGGCAGAGCTGGCCACCATCCACGGCTTCGACGAGAGGGCACCCGTCGCCGACGTCGTCCTCGCCGCGAAGACCTATGCCCTGACCACCCTCCGGTACCTCGGCGTCGCCGAGACCGCTGTCGAAAGCGAATAATCGTGCTGTCCCACGTCCTCACGGCCCTCGACCTCCTCGACCGTCCCGACGCGTCGGGCAAACTCGTTGCCGAGTACCTGCGCACCCTCGGCGACGACGCCTGCTCGATCACGGTCGAGACGGTGGCGGGCGAGCAGGGTTCGACCGACTTCATCCGCGTCACCGTCCCGGGCAGTCGCGGCAAGACCGTCGGCGGCGACGCCCCGACGCTCGGTGTCGTCGGCCGCCTCGGCGGTCTCGGTGCCCGGCCGGAGCTCATCGGCTACGTGTCCGACGGTGACGGGGCGACCGCCGCCGTCGCCACGGCCGCCAAGCTCCTCGCGATGCACGCCCGCGGCGACGTCCTGCCCGGCGACGTCGTCATCTCGACGCACATCTGCCCCGACGCGCCGACCCGTCCACACGACCCCGTGCCCTTCATGGACTCGCCCGTCGACATCGACGCGATGAACGAGCACGAGGTCACGTCGGAGATGGACGCCGTCCTGTCCATCGACACCACGAAGGGCAACCGCCTCATCAACCACCGGGGCATCGCCATCTCCCCGACGGTCCGCGCCGGCTACATCCTCCCCGCCAGCGCCGACCTGGTCAGCGTGCTGGAGACCGTGTCGGGTGAGCCAGCTGTCGTCTTCCCGCTGTCGACCCAGGACATCACGCCGTACGGCAACGGCCTGCACCACCTCAACTCGATCCTCCAGCCGGCCGTCGCGACGGCCGCGCCCGTCGTCGGTGTCGCCATCACCACGGTGACACCCGTCGCCGGCTGCGCGACCGGAGCGAGCCACGAGGTCGACATCGCCCTGGCCGCGCGCTTCGCCGTCGAGGTCGCCAAGGGTTTCACCGCGGGTGTGGTGTCCTTCCACGACGAGGCCCAGGCGGCGCTTCTTGAGAGCCTCTACGGCCCCGCGACCCACCTACAGACGACTGGAACGGTCACCGCGCAGGCCTGACCGGCGTGCGCGACCGAGCTCAGCGGCATTACCGAACAAGGAGCACGGACATGGCTGAGACCCTGCTGTCGATCGAGAACCTCTCGATCCGCATCGACACGTCCCGCGGCCCGATCCATCCGGTCCGGGGCCTCGACCTGTCCATCGCGCGCGGCGAGATGGTCGGGCTGGTCGGCGAGTCGGGCTCAGGCAAGAGCGTCACCGCCATGTCGATCACGGGTCTGCTGCCGGCGCGGCAGGCGCACATCACCGGCGGGCACATCCGCTTCGACGGGCGCGACCTCGCCGCGCTGTCGGACCGGCAGATGCGCAGGATCCGCGGCAAGGACATTGCGACGATCTTCCAAGAGCCGATGACCGCGCTCAACCCGGTCTTCACGATCCGCGACCAGCTCACCGAGCCGTTGCGCCAGCACATGCGCCTCGGCCGACGGCAGGCAGCGGACCGGGCGGGCCAACTGCTCGACATGGTGGGGATCCGCAACACCACACGCGTCCTCGCCGGGTACCCGCACGAACTGTCCGGCGGAATGCGCCAGCGCGTCATGATCGCCATGGCCATGGCGTGTGAGCCGAAGCTGCTCATCGCCGACGAGCCGACGACCGCGCTCGACGTCACGACCCAGCTGCAGATCCTCGACCTCATCATGGACCTGCAGGAGCAGCACGGGACGGCAGTCCTGCTCATCACGCACGACCTCGGTGTCGTCGCGCAGACCTGCCAGCGGGTCGCCGTCATGTACGGCGGTGAACTGCAGGAGACGGCGCCGACGGAGCAGCTTTTCGCCGCGCCACAGGCCGACTACACGAAGCGGCTGCTCAGCTTCATCCCCTCCGCCAACGAGCACGTCATCGAGGCGGTCGAGGCGCTCGCCGAGGAAAGCGCAGCGCCCGACGGCCCGGGGTCGGTTCGCGTCGAGGCAGGCCCGGACGCTGCCACGGCGGCACCCGACGACGACGCGCCGGTACTGCTCGAGGTCACCGACCTGACGAAGATCTTCACCGGGCGCCGCCGCCGTCTGGGACAACCGGCCGATACCGTCAAAGCCGTCGACGGCGTGTCCTTCCAGGTCCGCCGTGGCCGCACGCTCGCCATCGTGGGCGAGTCCGGTTCGGGCAAGTCGACGACCGGTCGGGCCCTGCTGCGCCTGCATGAGCCGACGTCGGGGGCGGTGATCTTCAACGGGGCCGACCTCCTCGCGGCGAGTGACGACGAGTTGCGTCGCCTCCGCTCCGAGATGCAGATCGTCTTCCAGGACACGTATGCCTCGCTCGACCCGCGGTGGACGATCTACCGGGCCCTCGCCGAGCCGCTACGGTTGCACACGGATCTTGACGACGCGGCGATCCGCGCCCGCATCGTCGAGGTCATCGAGACGGTCGGCCTGCGGGAGGAGGACATCGACCGCTTCCCGCACGAGTTCTCGGGGGGTCAGCGTCAGCGGATCGGCATCGCACGGGCCCTCATCCTCAACCCGAGCCTCGTCGTCTGCGACGAGCCCGTGTCGGCACTCGACGTGTCGGTACAGGCCCAGGTGCTCGACCTCATGAAGCAGTTGCAGCGGGATCTCGGGCTCACGTACGTCTTCATCTCGCACGATCTGTCCGTCGTCGAGATGATGGCCGACGAGATCGTCGTCATGAGCCAGGGCCGCGTCGTCGAGCAGGGCAGCGTCGAGCAGATCTTCACGGCGCCTCAGCACCCCTACACCAAGGCGCTCCTCGCCGCGATCCCGATCGCCGACCCCACCGCGCGGGTCGACCGGGCGGTGCGGCGCCGCATCGTCGAGCGTGGCGTCGCGGCTGCCGACCTGCCCGAGAAGGAGGTGGCGTGATGCACGAACCGGCTGAGGGCGGGGCGCGCAGCGTAAGGCCGACGCTCGGTCTCGTCACGATCGGCCAGGCCCCCCGCGTCGACCTGATCCCCGATGTCGAGGCTGCCCTCTCCGGCGTCGACTGGGTCGAACACGGCGCGTTGGACCTCCTCGACGCGGAAGGCATCGCCCGGCTCGAACCACGCGGCGGGGAGCGGACCCTTGTTTCTCGGCTGCGGGACGGTTCGCGCGTCCGCCTCGGCGCGACGAGCATCGCCCCGGCGCTTGACGACGCTCTCCGACGTTGCGTAGCCGATCACTGCGGGGCCGTCCTCGTGCTGTGTACCGGCCGTGTCGAGCACGGTCCGGCGTCGGTGCCGGTGCTCCACGCGGAGGACCTCGCCCACGACCTCATGGTGCGGCTCGTCGGTGAGGGGCGGTTGGGTGTCCTGTGCCCCGTGCCGGAGCAGTTGACGGACATCCGGCAGCGGTGGGAAGGGCGCCTGGACCGCCCGGTCATCACGGCAGCCGTAGACCCCTACACGGCTGGACTCGACGAGGTGGCGGCCGCCGGACGAAGGGTCACCGCGGGCGGAGCCGACGTGGTCTTTCTCGACTGCATCGGCTACACGGGGGAGCAGCGGGAAGTGCTTGCCGCCGAGGGCATCCGAGCCGAGACCGCCCGCCACCTCGCGGTGACGGGCGCGGTGGGTCTCCTGTCTTCCGCCTCGTGCGCTGACAGTGAGGATGTACGTGAGGCCCGTACCGTGTAGCGTGCCAGAATCCGTCGTACCCGCTGTGAGCTGGGAGGTCTCGGCCCGGGCTGATGATCTCCGGTATGGTTGTGCGGTTGCTGTACCTGGGTATGATCCGCCTGTCCGGCGGTTTGGGATTGCTGATCCCCAGCGACCGAGCGCTGCTGGTCGAAGTGCTCGCGTTGCGCCATGAGGTGGCAGTGCTGCGCCGGCAGGTCCGGGGCAGGCCGCGGCTGCCCTGGCAAGACCGGGCGATCCTGTCGGCCCTGGCCCGCCTGCTGCCCCGCCGGATACGGGAACACCGGATCGTCACCCCGGCCATGTTGCTGGCCTGGCACCGCAGGCTGCTACGACACCGCCTTCCCGAACCGACCCGGCCGGCCACCGGCAGGACACCAGCTGGCGAACCTCTCTCCGTAACCAGGCGGCTGGCCTGTTGGCTATCGACTTCTTCCACCTCGGCACCATCCTGCTGCGACGCCTGTACCTGCTGGTGGTCATGGAAGTGACCAGCCGACGGGTCCACCTCCTCGGCGTCACCGCCCACCCCACCGGGAAATGGGTGGTCCAGCAAGCCCGGAACCTCCTCATGGGCCTAGGCGAGCAGAGCAGCGCATGGCGATTTCTGATCCGCGACCGAGACGGCAAGTACCCCTCCGCCTTCGACGCCGTGTTCACCGCTGGTGACTGGTCAGGTGGTCGCTGCGCCGGTGGGTAGCCAGGGACAGCCGGCGACGAGTTCGGTG
>NZ_JBAKHU010000084.1:0-20908 GCF_036906895.1 Micromonospora sp. CPCC 206060 | reverse complement strand
GCAGAAGGTGCAGGTGTCGGCGTTCCCGGATCATTATGCGCAGTGGGAGAAGCTGGCTGCTGATCTGGTTGCCGAGCACTGGAACAACAGCTGAATCTGACAGCTGGCAACAACTGAACCTGAACAGGCGACAGAGCACGCTGGCCGGGTCCCCGACACGGGGGCCCGGCCAGCGGCATGTCCAGGTCAGCGTCGCCGGAAGGCGGTCAGCCCACCGAGCGCCTCGTCCGCAATGAAGACGGAGGAGACGCTCAGGATAGCCTCCTCGGCGTGGTCCGGGCACGCCCACGCGCAGTCGCCCCACGAGTCGGCCAGCTTCAACTCCGCAGGCTTCGGACAACCCTGGCGTCCGCCCAACTCGCAGGTTGCCGGATGCGCCTGGTGCCGGATCACCTCGGCTGCCGCCCGCAACCGCTCGGCGAGCTTGTCGCTGCGGTCGGCCCGCTGGTCGGCGACCTGTCGCAACCGCCGTTCGTCGCGTACCGCCAGGGCGGCGGCCAACCGCCGCTCAAGGTGGTCGGCCACCATACCGGCGAGCTCGATCAGGATGCTGGTCTGCGCCTCGGTGACGGTACGCGGTACGCGGTCGATGACGTTGACCGTGCCGAGACGGTGACCGTCCGGCGTCACGATCGGTGTGGCGGCGTAGAACCGTAGGCCGAGTGCACCCCGGACCAGCGGATGGTCGAGGCTCGGGGGTCCACCGCAGCGTCGTCCACCACGTACGGCCCGTCGTGCAGCACCGCCGACGTACAGAGACCCGGCTCGGCACCGACCTCGGTGACACCGTCGAGGCCGTGGGCGGCGGCGAACCAGACCCGACCGGGGTCGACGACGCTGACCGTGGCGATCGGTACCTCGAAGACCGCAGCGGCGACCCGGGCGACCCGCTCGAACGTTCCGTCCCGGGGCGCGTCCAGGATCTCGTACCGCGCGATGGCAGCGAGTCGCGCGGGCGCGCCGAGGTGCGCCGAGAGGTCGGACTGCATCAGGTTCCTACCGGTGGTGGGGCGGTACGCCGGAGGCGATGGGCCTGGAACTCTACCCGGCGGTCAGCTTCCCGTCGGCATCCGCTGATCAGGCGGGACGGCGGCCCGCAACGGCGCCGCGTGCGCCGGTGTCTGCGGGGGCGGGTCAGGCACCGGTCCGGGTGGCTGTGCGGGTACGCCGGACGGGCTGCCGGCCGTCGCCCAGACCGCCGCCGACCGGTGCCGGACGGCCGCCAGCCGGTGCAGCGCCCGCCGGTGACGTTCGGCGTGCACGGCGGCCAGGTAGGCCCACGGCGGTACGCCGGGCGGCGGCGCGGGCCGAACCACCGCGGCGACCTCCGCCATGAGCCGCTGCGCGAGTACGCCGCGTGCCGGTTCCCGCAGTTCCGGTACCCGGACCAGGAAGTGCCGCACCGCGAGGGCGAGATCGTCGTCGAGTCCGGCGATATCGAGGGTGCCGGCCCAGCCGGCCAGTCCCGGCGGCATCAGTGGCATCCGCCCCCACCGTTGCGGGGACCGTTCGTGGATGACCAGGGTCCCGGCCGCGTGGTCGCCCAGCCGGCGGCCCTGCCGACTGACCGTCATCGCCCAGACGCTGCCGAGCCAGGTCAGCGGTGGGGCGATCAGCCCCGGCCACTCGATCGCGGCGCCGACGAGCCCCCGGGTCAGTGCCTGACGGAAACGGATCGGGCCGCCGTCGTCGCGGACCACCCGCAACCCGAGGGCGAGCTTGCCCACCGTCCGGCCCCGGGTCAGGGTCTCCAGGGTGACCGGGTAGCCGACCACCGTCACCACGACCATGAGAATGGTGGTGCCCTGGAACAGGTCCTCGCTCGGGGTGACCAGGCCGGTCTGCGCCAGCAGCAGGATGACGACCGGTGTGGCCGTGGAGAGGGCCACGAAGATCGCGATCTGGGCGACCAGGTCGATCAAGCGGGCCAGCATGCGGGAGCCGAGTTGGGCGGTTCGTAGCTGGAGGTGTACGGCATCGCCGGTGACGAACCGGGCACTCCCGTCGTGGTGTGTGGTCGTGTCGTCGGGTGCCGATGGCGGTGCGCCGGGGGAGGCAGCGTCGGGTGCCGGTGGCCAGGTGCCAACGGAGGCGGCGTCGAGGGTCACCGCGACAGTCTTCCCGACGGGTACGCTCTGCGGGATCCGCCACCGGGCCGCGATCCGGACCGTCACCGGGCGTAGTCCGGACCTGCCACCGGGCGTGATCATCGACAGCATCGCCGCCACCGATTCGGGAGCCCCTGTGGATCTGGACGCCTTCGCTGCCGAACATGGGGCCGAGTGGCGACGGCTGGACGCCCTGACCAGCCGGCCGGGGCGGAAACTGTCCGCCGCCGAGGTCGATGAGCTGGTGGTGCTGTACCGCCGCGCGGCCACCCACCTGTCGATGGTGCAGAGCCGCTCCCCGGACCCGGAGCTGACCGCCCTGCTCACCCGCCTCGTACTGCGGGGCCGTGCGGCGGTCAGCCCGTCTGCCGGCTTCCGCTGGTCCGGGCTGCGGGACTTCTTCGTCGTGTCCTTCCCGCTGGAGGTCTACCGGGCTGGCCGGTGGTGCGCCGGTGTCGGTGCCGCGTTCGTGGCGCTCAGCGCGGTCCTGATCGCCGTGGTCGCCGGCGACCCGGCGGTGGCGCTGCGGTTCATGTCGCAAAAGCAGATCGACTCCCTGGTGGACCGCGACTTCGAGGCGTACTACAGCAGCGGGCCGGCGGAGAACTTCGGCTTCGCGGTGTGGACGAACAACGCCTGGGTCTCGGCGGTCTGCCTGGCCGCCGGGGTGATCGTCCTGCCGGTGCTCTACGTGCTGTGGCAGAACGCCCTCAACCTCGGCGTCGTCGGTGGGGTGATGGTCGGTCACGGCCGCTCCGACACCTTCTTCGGGCTGCTGCTGGTGCACGGCCTGCTGGAGCTGACCTGCGTCTTCGTCGCCGCCGGCGTGGGGCTGCGGATCGGCTGGTCCTGGCTCGCCCCGGGACCGCTGCGCACCCGGGGCGAGGCGGTCGCGACGGCCGGCCGGTCCGGCGTCGCGGTCGCCCTCGGGCTCGTACCGGTCCTACTGGTCAGCGGCGTCGTCGAGGCGTTCGTGACTCCGGCCCCGCTGCCGGCACCGGTCAAACTCCTGCTCGGCACCCTGGTCTGGCTGGCCTTCCTCGCCTACGTGGTGGTACTCGGCTCGGCCGCCGCCCGCGCCGGGCGGAGCGCCGACGTCGACTGGCCGGACCGCGCGGTACAGCTACCGACGGTCTGACCCGGCGGCGAAACTGCCGACGGCCCGGAGGGACACCGCTACAGCCGGCCGGCGGCCTTCAGGCTCAGGTAGCGGTCGGCCACGGCCGAGGCGAGGGTCTCCACCGGCGCCTGCACCACGTGCACCCCGTACCGGGTCATGGCCCGCTGCACCCGGTCCAGTTCGGCGAGGCTGCGTTCGGCCGCCGCCGCCACGTGCAACTCGGCGGTGCCGGTCCGGTCGGCGGCGAGTACCCGCAGCGACGGGTCCTGCACGGCCGCGACCAGCACGGTGTGCCGCGCCACGAGCTGCGGCAGCACCGGCAGCAGCCCTTCGCCCAACGCGCCCGGGTCCAGGGCCGTGAAGATCAGCACCAGGGACCGTTTCCGGCCGGCCCGCAGCAGCTCACCGGCGACCAGCCCGAAGTCGGTCTCCACCAGGGCCGGTTGCAGGCCCGCCAGGGTCCGGGTGAGCCGGTCCAACTGGTTGCGCTTCGTCGCACCACCAACGGTGGCCCGGATCCGGGTGTCCACCGCGAGCAGGTCGACCCGGTCGTCGGCATGCGAGGCGAGCACCGCCAGCAGCAGCGCCGCGTCGATCGCGGCGTCCAGTCGTGGCTCGCCCGGCGGCTGCGCCGCACCCGGCACCGGTACCGCACCCACCCGACCCGCGCTGGTCCGGCCGGTGTCGATCACGCAGAGCACCCGCCGGTCCCGTTCCGGGCGCCAGGTGCGCACCATGACCTGCCCGCTGCGGGCCGTACCGCGCCAGTCGATCGACCGTACGTCGTCGCCGACGACGTATTCGCGCAGCGCGTCGAACTCGGTGCCCTGACCCCGACCCCGGGCGACCGTCTGCCCGTCGATCACCCGCAACCGGGACAGCTTCTCCGGCAGGAACCGGCGCGACGTGAACGGGGGCAGCGTGGTCACCGTCCACGGTGGGGTCAGCCGGGCCGCCCGACGCTGCGGGGTCTGCCGGAACGCCAGCCCCAACGGCCCGTACGACCGGATGGTGACCCGGGCCGCCGGCCGGTCCCCGCGCCGGGTCGGGGTCAACCGGGTGACCAGCTGTGCCGACTCGCCGGGTTCCAGGTCCACCGGATGCGCGTACGGCCCGTCCGCGCCGGCCGACGGCACCCAGGCGTCCCGGACCAGGCCGTGCAGCGTACGCAGCGAGACGTTGGTGACGGTCAGGGTGACCTCCACGCTGTCGCCGAGGCGTACCTGCCGGGGGCCGGAGCGGGACAGCTGCACCTCACCGGCCGGGGCGGCCACCAGCCAGTCCAGCCCGGTCAGCAGCAGTACCAGCCCGGCCATCCCGGCCAGCGCCCACCACATGCCCGTCGGGGGGAGCAGCAACGCCCCGGCCGCCAGGGCCACCCCGCCGAGCATGCCGAGCAGGGCCGGTACCCGCCAGGTCAGCATCCGGTCACCGGGGCGCGGGGACGGTACGCAGCAGGGCCTCCAGCACACCGTCGGCGGTGGTGCCCTCCAGTGCCTCGTCGTGGCGTACCCGGATCCGGTGCCGCAGCGCCGGCCGGGCCATCGCCTTGACGTCGTCGGGGGTGACGTAACCCCGCCCGGTCAGCCAGGCGTGTGCCTTCGCGGCGTTGAGCAGCGCGGTGGCACCCCGGGGCGAGGCGCCCAGCTCCAGCGAGGGTGCCGACCGGGTGGCCCGGCACAGGTCCACGATGTACGCCAGCACCACGTCGGCGACCTGCACCCGGCGCACACCACGCCGGGCGGCAGCCAGGTCGGTGGCGGTGGCGGCGGGATGCACCCCGGCGGCGGCCAGGTCCCGGGGGTCGAAGCCCTGGTGGTGCGCCTTCAGTACCCCGTACTCCTCGTCCCGGGTGGGCAGCGGCACGGTCAGCTTGAACAGGAACCGGTCGAGCTGCGCCTCGGGCAGCGGGTAGGTGCCCTCGTACTCCACCGGGTTCTGGGTGGCGGCGACCAGGAACGGATCGGGCAGGAGCCGGGCCCTGCCCTCGATGGTGACCTGTCGCTCCTCCATCGCCTCCAGCAGCGCCGCCTGGGTCTTCGGCGGGGTCCGGTTGATTTCGTCGGCGAGCAGCAGGTTGGTGAAGACCGGGCCCTCGCGGAACTCGAACTCCGCCCGGTTGGCGTTGTAGACCAGCGATCCGGTCACGTCACCGGGCATCAGGTCCGGGGTGAACTGCAACCGCTTCGACTCCAGCGACAGGCTCGCCGCCAGGGCCCGCACCAGCAGCGTCTTGGCCACCCCCGGTACGCCCTCCAGCAGCACGTGCCCTTGGCAGAGCAGGGCGACGAGCAGGCCGGTGACCGTGTTCTCCTGCCCGACGACGGCCTTGGCCACCTCGGCGCGGAGCTGCCCGAGTGCGTGCCGGGCGGCCACCTCGGCGCTGTCCGGCTGCGGCGGGGCGACGGTTTCTGTCACGGCGTTCCTCCAGGATTGACCGACCCGTCCGGTCGGGGCGCGGTCCGTTCGATGGCGGCGGCCAGGGCATCCAGCCCGGCCACCGCCGAGGTCAGTTCGTCGTCACTGGTCGGCGGCTCGGGGTGCAGCACCGCACGGACCTGCTCGACCGGTACGCCGAGGTGGACGGCGACCGCCGCGGCGAGGGCCTCGTCGTCGGGCAGTACGCCGGTCGGGTCGAGGCGGTGGGTGATCCGCCGGACCGCCGCCGCGCGCAGGGCGTCGAGGGTGCCGGCGCGGGCCCGACTGCGCTGGTAGAGCCGCCCCCAGCCGACCACCAGTTCGGTGGCCGGAACCGCCACGGGCAGCGGTTCGGCCACCGGCGGCCCGAGCCGCCGGCCCCGGACCACGGCCACCAGCACCGCCAGGATGCCGAGCAGGACCAGCCCGGCCCAGAGCACCGGCGGGAACGCCGCCCACATCGGGTTGCTGTCGTTCCCCGACCGCTCCGGCTGCCGGTAGTCCGGCGCGGGCGGTGGCGGTGGCGGTGGCATGGTGGGCCCGGGCTCGGGCCGGTGCAGGTCAACCCAGATCACCTGCCGGTCCCGGCTGAGCAGCCCCACCGCGAGTTCGCTGTTGCCCACCTCGTCGATCCGGCTGTTGCGGAACGGGTCGGTCGCGCCGACCACCACGAATTCGGTGCCGCGCATCCGGTGCGCGACCAGCCCGCCGCCGTAGCAGTCGAGGACGGCCTCGGTGCGGGTCCGTGGGTCGACGGTGTAGCGGGAGCGCAGGACCGCCGCGCGGCCGGCGTCGACCGCCACGTCCGCGCCGCAGTCCGGTGCGACGGTACGCGCCGCCCAACGGGACGGCCCGGACAGGAAACCGGCCACAAACGCGGTCCCGCCGTCCGGGCGGACCAGTACGACCCGGGTACCGGGGTACCGCCCGGCAACCCGGTTCAGGAAGCGGGGGTCGAGGAAGTCCGGCGCCGGCACGAAGACCGTCGCCGGCTGGCCGTCCAGGTCGTCCAGCGCGGTGCGGGCCTGACCGGAGCTGGTCACCACCCGCACCGCGACCCCGTTGGCGTTCAGCAGACCGGCGAGGCGCGCGGACCCGTCCGGCCCGTTACCGACCGGGGAGAGCGTGCCCGGCTCGTCCAGATCCGGTTCCTGCACGGCGTGCGCGACCCCGGTTACCACGTAGAACAGCACCAGCAGCAGGAACGGGACGGCAGCCCGGTGCCACCGCCGCCAGCGCACCGTCCGGCGGGGCGTCACCGGGTCACCCCGGCCGCCGGGACGTCCAGGGTGGCCCGCACCTGCTCGCCGAGGGCGCGCATCGCCCGGTCGTCGTCCGCGGTCGCCGGGCGTTGGCCGTACCAGATGTCACTGAACAGCTCGGACGCGGCGCGCAACGGACCGGCGGTGGCCGGTCGCGCCCGTCCCGCCGCCGCAGCCAGCTCGGTCACCGTCCACCCCGGTACCGGCGCGAGGACCTGCCGCTCGACGAGGTCCCGCACGATGGCCCGCAGCCTCTCCCGGACCGCCTCGGCGTACCGGCCGGCGGCGGCGAGCTGGTCGGCGTTGAGGGCGAAGGTGCTGGCCGGCAGGTCTGGTAGTTCATCGTCGGGCAGTGTCGTGGCGACCGTCGCCGGCCGGCTCCGTCGCCGCCACGGCCACCGCCACCGGAACCGCAGCCGGCCCAGCCGGGGCCAGCGGAACCGGCGACGCTTCCCGGTCCCGCCCGCCCGGGTGCGGGCCCCCCGGGACCAGCGCCACGGCAGCCACGCCGGCCAGGCGTACCAGAGCACCGAGACCAGGCCGGTGAGCAGGAACAGCAGGATCAGCAGTACCGGTACGCCGCCCGGGACCGGGTCGCCGAGGATGGCGAGGAACTCGTTCCAGAACCGGGTCACCGGGGCACCGCCAGGACGGTGTCGGCGGACACGCCCCGCCGGGTCGCCCGGGACAGGGTGATGTCCAGCCCTTCGGTGCGCATCCGGGTCTCCACGTGCAGGACGGTGTCCAGGCAGGCCAGTGCCGGGTAGGCGACGGTGTTGACGGCCAGCCAGGCCAGGGAGGCCACCAAGTGGTCCCGGGCGGCGGTGTCGGTGTCGATCAGCAGGCTCAGCGCGAACCAGCCGCCCAGCCCGGTGGCGAACCGGATCACCAGCCAGGACAGGTAGCCGAGCAGCCGGATCCAGCCGGCCCGCAACCCCCGACGACCGGTCAGCCGCATCGAACGCAGCAGCGCGGCACCGGGGCCGAGCCCGTCGATCACCACCGCCGGCACCGCCAGACCCAGCAGCAGGTACGGCACCGGGCCGAACACCACCGTGGTCGCGGCCAGCGCGGCCAGCACGGCGACGACCACCGCGACCACCGCGACACTGCCCGGCCGTACCGGTCGAAGCGGCGTCGCCGCGCCGAGCAGTGCCCGGGGCGCGGCGGCGGAGCTGAGCGCACCGAGTACCGCGATGTTGAACGCCTCGGTGGCGAAACCGACCACCAGCAGCAGGAACAGCCAACCGAGCCGGTCGGTGTCGGGGAATATCACGTAGACCACGTCGGCGAGCTGTCGCAGCGGGAAGAGCACCGCCTGTTCCAGTAGGGCGAGCAGCAGGCCGACGCCGAGCAGCAGGGGTGCCCGGGTGCGCAGCAGGCTGGTGGCGGCGTCGAGCAGCTCACCGGTGGTCATCGGTCGCAACGGCAGGGCACCCGTGGTGGCTGGTACGCGCAAGGATCCCCCGGGCAGGTCAGCGGTGAGCGGCCTATCCTGGCATGCCCCCGCCACCCGGCGCGACCCCGGGCACCGGTCGCGTCGGCTTCGCCCCTGGCGGATGCACGGTTGCCCGGGGATGCAGGGTGGGGCCGGCCCAGCAGCGGGCCGGCGGTGCTGACCGGTGGCTGGCGGCACGGGGGAGGGACATGACCGTCTCCAGAGGGCGGGTCGACCGGATGATGGTTGGGGTGTGTCGTTCGGGGACTGTCGACCTGCTGGCACGAACGGAGCAGACAGGCGCAGCAGGCCGGGCGGAGCCGTCGACTCAGGCCGGCGGGATGGGCACCACCTCCACCTCGACGCCTTCGTTGCGCAGCGCCCGCATCGAGCGGTACAGCGCGACCTGCGCGAACGTGAAGAGGGTGTCGACGGTGAGGGACCGGCCGCCGCCGAGCGCGATGGCGTACACCACCCGGCGCGGCTGGAAGTCCAGGTCGATCGGGCGGTCGGGGCGACGCTCCCGGACCAGGTCGACCAGCCGTTGCCGAGCGGTCGCGTCGTACCGCAGCGCGTCCACCGAGACCTCACCCTGGGCGAAGAGGTGGCTCAGCGGCGAGCTTCCCTTGGCCCGCTTGACATGGATCAGCTCGTTGCCGGGGCCGAGCAGGTCGCACGCCTCGATGCCCCGGGGGTGCTGTGCGGTACGCAGCAGCTTTTTGTCCAGCAGCACGAAGCCGCCCCCGGATGCCGCCACTGACTCGTTGTAGGTCCCCTCGTCGCCGAGGGCGGCCGGCCAGGGCGGCAGGGTGACGCTGGCCGGCTGCCTCAGGATCCGGTCGATCTCCTCCCGGAGCCACGCCCGGTGCTGGTCGCCGATCTCGTACCAGGACTCCTCATGCAGCAGCAGGTGACTCGACCCGCAGGCCAGTTGGGCGGTCAGCCAGCGGCTCGGCCGGGTCGTGTCGATCTCCTCCTGTCCGGCGATGTCGGCGTACCGGGCCAGCTCACCGGTGCGCAGCGCGTTCCACCGCTCGCCGGCCGGGGTACCCACCGTCTGCTGGAGCAGATCGGCCAGGGTCAGCTCGGTCGGCCGCGACGGGCGCTGCCCGGACTTCGGTACCCGCAACCGGTACGACTCGACCTGCTCGATGTCGGCGATGAGCCGGTCCGGCACGGCCAGCCCGACGTCGGTCGGCGCGGCCTGCCCGAGTAGTTCGTCGAGCCGGCTGGTCACCTCCGGCAGCCTCGGGTCGTTCGCCCGGACCGGCCGGATCTCGGTGATGAACCTCAGGTCGTCGAGTGGCGACTCCTGCTGGCACACCCGGTCGATCTCCCGCAGGTCGGCGAGCAGATCCGCAGGGCTGGTGCCGAGTTGGACGCGGAGCGAGTCACTGCCCTCCACCCGGATCGGCCGCCCGGTGCTCCGGCAGGCGGTCAGTGCCGGGTTCCAGGTCCGGCCGCAGACCTGCCCGACGATCTCGCCACACCGGTCGATGCCGTAGAACCGGATCGGCTGCCCGCCCGGCACCAGGTTGCGGTCGACCCGACCGCTGCTGCCCAGGACCCGACGCCGGACCTGCTTGATCTGCTCGGGGAGCAGGGCACGCACTGCGAAGTCGATGCCGAAGCTGCGGTCCAGACGGTCGCTGTCGACCATGAACCGCCCGACGGTGCCGTACGCCAGGGCGTACGCCCGGTCGTCGACGGCGACCAGCAGCGCCCCGCCGCCGCTGCTGTAGCTCAACTCGACGCCGTCGCCGGTCAGCTCGGCGAGTACGTCGCACCACTCGGCCTGGTCCCGGTGCACGCTGCCGTGCACCAGCAGGGCCGGTGCGTCCGCCACCTGCCGCACCTCGACGGTGAAGTCGTTCTGCCGCAGGTACCGGTGGTGCAGCGCGGTCCGTAGGCCGTCGGCGGTCGGTGCCACGCCGTCGAGCCGGTAGAGGGTGGTCAGGTAGGTGCCGGTGGGGGCGTCCGGCTGCTCCGGGTCGACCGGCTGGCCCAGGTCGAACAGGGTCGGTGCTGGCTCGGCGGGGGGATGCGTCGGGTCCCTCCGGGCGGCCGGGCGTCGGGTGGCGTCGGCGTCGGTCCGGCGGCGGGTACGGGGCGTGGGCATCGTGCTCCTGCTGGTCGCGACTGTCCGGCCGGCATCGCGGCGCCGGCCAAGTGAACGCCTCAAGAAAAGCATGCGTCCGTGAACTGTGTCAACAGACATGATGCTTGACGGGTGTGCAACACTCTCGGAATGCAGGGGAACCCGACCATCACGGCAGCGGAGATCGCCCGGCTCGCCGGAGTCGGCCGGGCTGCGGTCAGCAACTGGCGCAAACGGCACACCGACTTCCCCGCCCCGGTGGGCGGTACCGCCGCCAGCCCCGAGTTCGACCTCGCCCAGGTCGAGCAGTGGCTGCGGGAGCAGGGCAAGCTGCCCGAGCTGTCCCCTGCGGACCGGCTCTGGCGGCAGCTCACCGCAGATGGCGGCAACCCCGCCGCCCGGCTCGCCGACGTCGGGGCGTACCTGCTCGCCCGGCAGCGCGGCGAACAGCCGGCCGAGGGCGCACCCACCGGGCTCGACCAGCTCGCCGACGAACACGGCGTGCAGGTCGCCTTCGACGAACTGTGGCAACGCTTCGCCGCCCCCGCCCCGGGCCGTCCCCGCCCCACCCCCGACGACCTCGCCGACCTGATGGCAGCTCTCGGTGCGGCCGGCGGTGGCACCGTCCTCGACCCGGCCTGCGGCTCCGGCGGGCTGCTGCGCGCCGCCGTGCGGGCCGGCTGCACCGGGGCGTACGGGCAGGAGATCGACGAGCCGCTCGCCCGGCTCGCCGGAGCCTGGCTGGCCCTGCGCGAGGTGGTGCCCGGTGAGGTGCACACCGGCGACTCGCTGCGCACCGACGCGTTCCCCGGCCGCACCGTCGACACCGTGCTCTGCCACCCTCCGTTCGGTGCCATCAACTGGGGGCAGGAGGAGCTGAGCCACGACCCCCGCTGGGAGTTCGGCCCGGTCCCGCGTACCGAACCGGAGCTGGCCTGGACCCAGCACGCCCTGGCCCACCTGCGTTCCGGCGGACTCGCCGTACTGCTGATGCCCCCGGCCGTGGCCAGCCGCCGTGCCGGCCGGCGCATCCGTGCCGAACTGCTGCGCCGCGGCGCACTGCGCGCCGTCATCGCGCTGCCCGCCGGGGTGGCCGCGCCGCACGGCGTACCCCTGCATCTGTGGGTGCTGCGGCGGCCCACGCCCGACGCGCCGCCACCCGCGCGGGCGCTGCTGGTCGACGCCGCCGACGGCGACCTGGACCGGGTGCTCGCCACCTGGCGGGCGTTCACCGCCGCCCCGGACACCCCGGTGGACGAACCGGGCTACGCCCGCGCGGTGCCGATCATCGAGCTGCTGGATGAGGAGGTCGACCTGACCCCGGCCCGCCGGCAACCGGCCACCGGGCTACGGGAGAGCGCAAAACACCTGGTGAGTACCCGTGACCGGCTCGCCGCCCTGGTCACCGAGCTGCCCCGGCTGATCCCGCAGGTGGCAACCGGTCCGGACGAGACTGCCGCCCCGCAGACCGTCTCCATCACCGACCTGATCCGCAGCGGCGCGGTGCAACTGCTCGGCCCGATCCGGGCCACCGCCGAGGACGACTCCACCGGACCGGACGACGGGCCGGTCGTGTTGACCGTGCACGACGTCCTCAACGGCACCGACGCCTCCGGCCGGGACACCGGCCGGCTCGGCCAGCAGATCCCGGTCAGTGTCGGGGACGTGCTGGTACCGATGATCGCCCGGCAGCTCACCGCCCGGGTGGTCACCACCGGCGGGCCGCTGCTCGGGCGCAACCTCTATCTGCTGCGTCCCAACCCGGCCGCGCTCGACCCGTGGTTCCTCGCCGGGCAGTTGCGCACCTCGACCAACGAGAAGCAGGCCTCCAGCCTTTCCGGCACCCTGCGGTTCGACATCCGTCGGGCCCAGGTACGCCGGCTGCCGCTGGACGAACAGCGCGGTTACGGTACGGCCTTCCGGCAGCTCGACACCTTCGAGTCGGCAATCCGACAGGTGACCGAGTTGGGCGCCGAACTGGTCCGGCTCACCGCCGACGGCCTGGCCCGAGGTGCACTGACACCCGATGAGCTGGGCCGATAGCGGCACCACCCGGTACCGCCCACTGCCGGTCAGCCCAGGCTGCGCCGCCGACCGGCTGACCACCCAGGGGCACAGTTGCCGCCATACTCCACTGACGCCATCGAAAGGATGCTGGTGAGTACAAAGCACCACGAACTCGCGAACTTCATCTGGTCAGTCGCCGACCTGCTGCGCGGCGACTACAAGCAGTCCGAGTACGGCCGGGTGATGCTGCCCCTGACCGTGCTGCGGCGGCTCGACTGGGTGCTGGAGCCGACGCGCGACGCGGTGCGGGCCCGCTACCTGGAGCTGGACAAACTCGGCGTCAAGAACATGCACCCGGTGCTGCGGAAGGTCGCCGGGCTCTCCTTCTACAACACCAGCCGACTGTCGTTCCGCAAACTGCTCGACGACCCGGACAACGTCGCGCTCAACCTGCGCGCCTACATCGGCGGCTTCTCCCCGGGCGCCGCCGACGTGCTCGACAAGTACGCCTTCGACACCCAGATCAGCCGGCTGGACGAGGCCGGGCTGCTCTACCAGGTGGTGGCGAAGTTCGCCGACATCGACCTGCACCCGGACCGGGTCTCCAACCATCAGATGGGCTACATCTTCGAGGAACTGGTCCGCCGCTTCTCGGAAATCTCCAACGAGACCGCCGGTGAGCACTTCACCCCGCGTGAGGTCATCAGGCTGATGGTCAACCTGCTGCTCGCGCCGGACGACGACAACCTGGTCACCCCGGGCATCGTCAAGAAGATCTACGACCCGGCGTGCGGCACCGGCGGCATGCTCAGCGCGGCCCAGGAGCACATCACCGAGATCAACCCGCACGCTACCGTCGAGGTCTACGGCCAGGAACTCAACGGCGAGACGTACGCGATCTGCCGCTCCGACATGATGCTCAAGGGCGAGGACCCCGACAAGATCGCCTTCGGCAACTCGTTCAGCCAGGACGGCCACGACGGCGAACGCTTCGACTACATGCTGGCCAACCCGCCGTTCGGCGTGGAGTGGAAGAAGGTCGAGAAGATCGTCAAGGCCGAGGCGGCCCGCGGCTTCGCCGGCCGTTTCGGTGCCGGCCTGCCCCGGATCAACGACGGCTCGCTGCTCTTCCTCCAGCACATGGTGGACAAGATGAAGCGCCCCGAGGACGGCGGCAGCCGGATGGCGATCGTCTTCAACGGCTCACCGCTCTTCACCGGCGCGGCCGGCTCGGGCGAGTCGGAGATCCGCCGCTGGATCCTGGAGAACGACCTGCTCGAAGGCATCGTGGCCCTGCCCGACCAGCTTTTCTACAACACCGGCATCTCCACGTACTTCTGGATCCTCACCAACCGCAAGGACCCGGCCCGCCGCCGCAAGGTCGTGCTGGTCGACGGCCGGGAGCACTGGACCAAGATGCGCAAGAGCCTCGGCGACAAGCGCAAGATGCTCACCGACGACCACATCGCCGAGCTGACCCGGCTCTACGTCGGCGCGCTCGCCGTCGCCGACAACCCGGAGCACCCGCAGCACGGCAAGGTCAAGGTCTTCGCCACCACCGACTTCGGCTACCAGCGGATCACCGTCGAGCGCCCGCTCCGGCTGCGCTTCGAGATCACCGAGGAGACCATCGCGCTGCTCGCCGAGGCCAGGGCGATCCTCAGGTACGACGCCCGCGACGGGCTGTTGGACGGCGTCAGGGCACTGCTCGGTACGGAGTCGAAGAGCCGGGCCGACTTCTCGATGAAACTCGCGTCGCTCGGCAAGCTGCCGGCCCCGGTGGAGAAGGCAGTCTGGGAGGCGTTCTCGGTCAGCGACCCGGAGGGGGAGGTGCAGACCGACCGGAAGGGCAACCCGCTGCCCGACCCGGATCTGCGCGACAACGAGAACGTGCCGCTGGACGAGGACATCCACGACTACCTCAAGCGCGAGGTCCTCCCACACGTCCCCGACGCCTGGCTCGACGAAACCAAAACCAAGATCGGGTACGAGATTCCGTTCACGAGGCACTTCTACGTGTACAAGCCGCCGAGACCCCTCGCCGAGATCGACGCCGAAATCAAGGCGCTGGAAGTAGAGATATCGGCCATCCTGAGAAAGGTGGCTCGATGAAGGGTGATAATGGGTGGGCAAGGGTAGCAATAAAGCGCCTATCCCGCATCTCGTATGGCCTTGGTCAGCCACCCCCGTTGAGTCCTGAAGGTGTGCCTATCATCAGGGCAACAAATATAAATCGTGGCAATATATCCAGCGAGAATCTAATCTTCGCCTCTAGGGAGGACCTGCCGCTAGCTCGGGCGCCTCTGCTGAGCTACGGTGAAATTTTGGTGGTCCGCAGTGGTGCCTACACGGGTGACTCGGCCATGATTACCGAGGAGTGGGTCGGTTCTGCTCCCGGATATGACCTACGGATTACGCCCCTGAGTGTCGAACCGCGGTTTCTTGCATACGCCATTCGCAGTTCCGTTGTCGAGGAGCAGATCCGTCTCGCGAAGAGCCGTGCCGCTCAGCCTCACCTTAACGCGGAAGAGTTGGGTGAAGTTTTGGTTGATTTGCCGCCCCTGTGTGAGCAGCGGCGTATCGCTGACTTTCTTGATGATAAAACTCGCCGGTTGGCGGAGCTCCAGTCGCGGTATGAGCAGGCCTTGGCTCTTTTTCAGGAGCGATGGTGGGCGGTTGTGCGCCAATTTGTTATAGGCAAACCAGTCAGGGCGGAGGTTGCTGTTGATGTCGGGCCGCATATTCCCTGGCTGGGTGAGGTGCGATCGGGATGGCCGGTAACAACACTTGGCCGTATTTCTAGGACGTACATGGGTACCACCTTTCCCCATGCTTTCCAAGGAAAAGGTGCTGGTGACATTCCATTCATTAAGGTGGCGGACTTCGCGAAGGGTGATGTCTGGGCGCGGCTGGGTGTATCAGATAACTGGGTGACGAAATCAGATGCCCGCATCCTAGGTGCTCAAATTGTTCCTGCGGGCAGCGTCCTTTATGCGCGGGTGGGGGCCGCTATGCTGCTGAATCAGAGAAGGCTCACTACGCGTGACGCTATCGTGGATGATAATGTGAGGGCCGTCAAGATTTGTTCTGGTGATCCGCGGTATTGGTTGTACCTGCTGGAGTTGCTGGACCTAGCGCGGCTTTCCAACCCCGGGCCTGTTCCTTCTGTGGGTGAGTCGCAAGTCTCTGCAGTTCATGTGCCGCTGCCTCCGGAATCTGAGCAGAAAGCTATTGCTGACAGCCTGGATGATTTGCGATCGGAGAGATTTTTGCTCGCTAAGTCAATTTCTCGGCAGATTGCGTTACTCAATGAATATCGTCAATCGCTAATTACGGCTGCGGTTACGGGTGAGATGGAGGTAAGGGCGGCGAGCGAGATAAGGATATGACTTGGCATGGGTGGTGGTTGTGGTGGATGGTGCTGGCTCAATGGGGGTCTGACGCGTAATGCCATTGGATCGACTGCTGAGGGCAAGAACATTGAAGATATTGCCCGGGAGTAGGGTGTGACTTCGGTGCGTTCAGCTTACGAGTTGCGGGGTGCTGTGATGGATAACGGTGGAGTCTAGAGAAGTTTCTCGCCGGTCTGCGCTCGGCGCGAGGGGCAGGGGAGTGAGAGCTGTCAGCGGTGGATAGGCGATCCGGGTGGCTGATTGATCAGTACCGGGCGATGACGATTGCGGAACTGGCTGAGTACTTTGGTCGGTCCGGGCAGGATGATGAGCTGCGCTGGCGCCTAATAGCCGAGTTCCTTGAGGAGTATCGGCATGAGCCGCCGGATATGCGTCACGACCTGTTGAAGTCGGAGCCTCAGTCGACCAGTGACGAACGGTGGGACGTCTTCCTCGCCGCGCTGGCCGAGCACCTGTCGACCCGGGAAGGGCGACGAGGCCCACTCTGGTCTGAGCGCCGCAGCCTTGATCGTTTTTGGTTTCCGTTCAACACCCGGGCGGCTCGGGTTGACGCGATCGTGCATGCACCGGCCGCCTTCCGCAGACGTGGTGTCTTTGTTTCTCCGCAGGAACTGGAGGTGGCGTGAGCGTGGGCGTGGCGCACCGGGAGCAGTCGTTTGAGGCGGCGATTGAAGCTGCCCTGTTGGGCTCGGGGTGGCAACGGGGGACAGCCAGCCACTACCACCGGGAACTCGGGCTCGACACCGCCGAGCTGTTCGCGTTCATCGGGGCGACCCAGCAGGCCGCCTGGGACCGGCTGTGCGCGTACCACGCCAACCCGAACGATGCGCAGCGGCACTTCGTGCAGTACCTGGCGAAGCAGATCGACGAGCGCGGGCCGCTGGACGTACTGCGGCGTGGGGTCCGGGACAAGGGCGTTGCCATCAAGCTGGCCTACTTCAAGCCGGCGCACACCATCACCGACGACGCGATGGCCCTCTACCGGGCCAACCGGCTCACCGTCACCCGGCAACTGGCGTACTCGACGCAGCACGGCAACACCCTCGATCTGGCGCTCTTCGTCAACGGCATCCCGCTCGCCACCGCTGAGCTGAAGAACCCGCTCACCGGGCAGACCGTGGAGGACGCCAAGCAGCAGTACCGCGAGGACCGCGACCCGAAGGAACTGCTCTTCGCGCGGCGTACCCTCGTGCATTTTGCCGTTGATCCCGACCTGGTCTTCGTCACCACCAGGCTGGCCCGCGACAAGACCCGGTTCCTGCCTTTCAACACCGGCTCCGACGGTCCGGGTGTCTCCGGTGGCGCCGGCAACCCACCCGCACCCGGCGAGGGTTACCGCAGCTCCTACCTCTGGGAGCAGATCTGGCACCCGGACACCTGGCTGGACCTGGTCCGGCGGTTCCTGCACACCGACAAGGAGACGCGGAGCCTGATCTTCCCGCGTTACCACCAGTGGCACGCGGTCACGAACGTCGCCGAGCATGCCGCCCACCACGGCTCCGGGCACAACTACCTGGTCATGCACTCGGCCGGCTCGGGCAAGTCGAACACCATCGCCTGGCTGGCGCACCGGCTGTCCAGTCTGCACACCCCGTCGACCCTCGACGAGGATGCCCGTGCCCGTGGCCTGCGCCCCAACGAGCCGGTCTTCGACAAGGTCATCATCATCACCGACCGGGTGGTGCTGGACCGGCAGCTCCAGGACACCGTCTTCCAGTTCGAGCACGTACCGGGCGTGGTGCAGCGGATCGACAAGGACTCGGCCCAGCTAGCCGCCGCCCTCCAGGGCGAGACCGCCAAGGTCGTCATCACCACCATGCAGAAGTTTCCGTACGTGCTGGACAAGGTGCAGGGCCTCAAGGGCAAGCGCTTCGCGGTCATCGTCGACGAGGCGCACTCTTCGCAGTCCGGTGACTCGGCCGCCGCGCTGAAGAAGGTGCTACTCAAGGCCGGCAGCGACGACATCGACGCCGACGGGGACCTGCTCACCGCGTCCGCGCTGGCCCGTGGGCGGCACGAGAGCCTGTCGTACTTCGCGTTCACCGCCACGCCGAAGCCGAAGACCCTCGAACTCTTCGGCACCCCGCACCCGGTCACCGGGATCATGCAACCGTTCCACACGTACTCGATGCGCCAGGCCATCGAGGAGGGGTTCATCCTCGACGTGCTGCGGCAGTACGTGACCTACAAGTCGTACTGGAAGCTGGCCAGTACGGACCCGACCGACCCGGAGGTCGACCCGAAGAAGGCCGGTGCGCAGCTCGCCCGCTTCGTCACCCTGCACCCGACGATGAACGCCCAGAAAGCGGAGATCATCGTCGAGCACTTCCGGCGGCACACCGCCCCACGTCTCGGCGGTCGGGCCAAGGCCATGGTGGTCACCGGCTCCCGCGAGGCCGCCGTTCGCCTGCATTCGGCCATCCAGAACTACGTCGAGATGCAGAAGTACGTCGGCTGCTCCGCCCTGGTCGCGTTCTCCGGTGACCTGGAGATCGACGGCGTCGAGGTGACCGAGCCCCGGATCAACGGGTTCAGCGAGGGTGAGCTGCCCGAACGGTTCGGCTACACGGCCGCCGACGACCGGCACGCCGGCACGCCTGCCGCCAAACAGGACACCGAGTACCGCATCCTGGTCGTCGCCGAGAAGTACCAGACCGGCTTCGACCAGCCACTGTTGACCACGATGTACGTCGACAAGCTGCTCAAGGGCGTCGCCGCCGTGCAGACCCTCTCCCGGCTGAACCGCACCCACCCCCGCAAGGCGCAGGGTGACATCTTCGTGCTCGACTTCGTCAACGAGGCCGGGGACATCGCCGAGCAGTTCAAGCCGTTCTACGAGACCGCCGCCGCCGCGCCCACCGACCCGAACCTGCTCTACACCGCGCAGAACGCGGTCATGGGCCACGCCATTCTGGTCAACTCGGAGATGCAGGCGTACGCCGAGGCGCTGCTCGCCGCCGAGCAGAAGGCGACCAGCGAGACCGCCCTGCAACGCGCCCATGCCGCGCTCTACCGCTTCACCGACCCGGCCCGGGACCGGTACGTTGCGCTGGCCGCCGAGGACCCCGAGGCCGCAGACGCCTTCCGGTCCGCGTTGCGCGACTACACCCGGATGTACGCCTTCCTCAGCCAGGTCGTCCCCTACCACGACGACGAGTTGGAACGGCTCTACCTCTACGGCCGGGCGCTGCTCAACCGGCTGCCCCGCCGTCAGGACCCGTCCATGGACATCGGCGAGGTCGAGCTGACCCACCTGCGGATCAGCAAGACCGGCGAGCACGACGCCCGCCTCGACCCGGAGGGCGAGCAGATGCTGCCCGGCTTCACCGGCGGCGGCGCCGGCCGGCAGCACGACCCGGAGAAGGTGGCGCTCTCCGAACTGATCGAGGCGTTCAACGAGCGGTTCGGCATCGGTCTGGGGGAGGGCGACCGGGTCTGGGTCGAGCAGCAGATCGTCGCCCTGGCCGAGGACGGTGCCCTTCAGGCCGCCGCGATGGTCAACGACGAGAGCAACTTCGGTGTCGTCTGTGACAAGCGGATCGAGGACGTGATCCTGTCCCGGCACGACGACAACGGCAAGCTCATGCAGCGCTACCTGGACGACGAGAGCCTGCGGTCGCAGCTCAACCAGTTCGCCCGCCGCCAGGCGTACCAGATGATCCGCCGCAACCGGGGCATCACCTGACCTGACCGCAGGCGGCAGGCACTGCCAAAGCTGAATAGAGAGGAGGACCGTTGTCCTCGTCGGACCGACCTTTCCACCTGTGGGTGGCGAGTGACGATCGCCGGACCATCGCCGCGCTTGCTCCGTTGAAGCTGAGCGGCATGCACCAGTGGTACCGGTGGGGCAGTATCAGCGACGGCCAGGCGGTCGCTGTCCGTCCGGGAATCGGCCGGGGTAGCCAGACCGCTCTGCTCGTCGTGATCGTCCTGGTGCCGGGCTGGCTGCTCTGCGCTGCGGGCGTCTGGCCATTGCTCGTCGCCACCGTCGCCGTAATTGCGATCGTGGCCGGTGTCGTGGTGACGGTAAGGGCAGGGCTGCCTGGGCGGGCGATCGCCCCCGACCTGCATCGTTACCCGGAGATCCATCGCGTTCTTGATGACCCGGACGAGCTCCGGGACTTCCGTCAGCTCATCGGGCTGGCGGAACGGGTCGGCCGGACGCTACCCGCGCTTGATGGCCTGATCGAGCCGGCCGAGGCAGGCGAGAATCTGGCCCAGGCAGTGTGGGACGGGGCGAAGTTGCACGTCCGTCGGCAGGAGATCCGGGTCGTCCTGGACGACCTTGGTGATTACGACGAGGCGAAGCTGCCGTCGACCAGCCGAGCGGTCCAGAACCTGGTCAGCCAGCGCGAGCGGGCCACCGAGCTGTGGCACGAGGTCGACGGTGAGCTGGCCAGGCTGACAGCCAATCTTGAAGCAGCGGCCGAGGCAGGCGAGAACTTCATCCGGGAACGGGACGCGGGTGAGGCGGCCCGCCGTGCCGAGGATGCCCTCGCGAAGGTCCTACCAGCCGAGTTCGCCGACCCGGCGGTGGCCGGCGAGCAGTTGGCCGACGAGACGGTAGCCGTGCTGAGCGCGTACCGCGAACTGACCGACAGCTACGGCAGCCACCGCTAGCACATCGGGTGTCATTGGCCGCATCGGGCAAGGGGAGGCCCCGACAGTGCAGGCGCAGGGTGACTGGTCAGGTGCTCGTCGGCGGGTCGGCTTGACCTGGGTCGTTCGGGTTGGATCATGGTTGGGTGTCCGGAACGCCGTCCATCGTGGAGCTGCTTGAGCGGCTTGCCCGGTTGGAGGCCCGGGTTCTTGAGTTGGAGCGGGACAACGCCGGGTTGCGGCGGGAAAACGCGGTGTTGCGGCGGGAAAACGCGGTGTTGCGGGCGGAGAACGCGGATCTGCGGGCTCGGCTCGGGCAGGACTCGTCGAACTCGTCGCGGCCGCCGTCGTCGGATGGGCTGGCCAAGCCGGCGCCGAGGTCGTTGCGGGCGCGTTCGGGTCGGCGGCCGGGTGGGCAGCCTGGTCATGAGGGTCGCACGTTGCG
>NZ_JBAKHU010000083.1:0-21151 GCF_036906895.1 Micromonospora sp. CPCC 206060 | reverse complement strand
TGGCCGCCTCACGTCTACGCCAAACCGGCTCTGAGCTGCAGGTCTGCCGTACACCACTCTGCCGGACGCAACTCTACGCCGCGGTGGCCCAGTTCCAGTTGCCCTTCCCCGCGCCGAACGAGCAGGCACAGCGCAGCAACCCCGGCTATCTCGAGACGATGGACCCCAACTATCTCCGGGAAGTCGAGGTCAGCACCGCCGAGCAGTTCCCGGTCTGGGATCTCGATCATGGGGTGTCCCGGATGCAGTTGGCCGACTCGGTGCTGACGGAGATGCGTCAGATCCTCAGCCCGGAGGACTACGCCTTCTGGAAGCCCGTCCTCGAGGCGTACCTGACCAACGACCAGCTCGCCCTCAGCCTCGGGGACATCCTGCGCCCCCGTGAGCAGGGGACCTACCAGCAGGAGTTCCGCCACGTACTGCAACGGGACGGACGACACCTGAGCTTCAGTCTCACGGCCGGTGACCAGGCAAGACCCATCAGCAAACTCACGAAGATCAGCGAGGTGAGTCGCAGCGGCGAGACGCGGTACGACCAGGTGCTGGCCATCGTGTCGAAGACACTGCTGAGTCAGGACGCGACAAAATCGGGCCGGGGTACGGTGACCGGCGCGGCCCGGCTGTTCGATCAGGTGTTCCGGCTCGGTGGGCGCGGCCAGCACACCGACGTATTGGCACCCAGGTGACCCGTCATCACCGGGGGATGCTGTACCGGTCGAAACGGACCGGCGGTGGGGTGCAGAACGTGTTGGCCGACTTCACCGTCCGGTTGGATGTCAATCATCGACGCGGTGACGAGCCGCCCGTCAGCGGCTCGAAGGAGATCTCCGGCTTCGCCCATTTCATGCTGCACGCGGCGGACCTGCGTGCGTTGCCTGCGATGCCGCCCGGCTGGGCGGAGGCGCGTACGGAGGTTCACCGGGCGGCGGACCGCGCCGAGGACGCGCAGCTCGCCCGGGACGCCACCCCCGACCCGGAACGGAAGTGGTGGACGCCGGGCCCCCGCTTCGGGTTGACGATGGACTTCGTCGAACGCCTCGACGGTGTGTCGGACCTCTACAACGAGATCGCCACCGTCATGGCGGCCGGTGGATACCTGCCACCGGAATCGGTCAGGCCGAGTGGTGCTCCGGCGGCCCCCGGCCGGACGCCGTGGGATCTGCTGCAGGAGTTGGCGGTAACCGGAGCGGACCTCAACCAGCCGGGTCAGGCGTACGCGAACTGGCGCACGCTACTGAGCCAGTCGTCCGAGCAGTCTCTCCGGGCCAGGGCCGACGACGTGTTGACCGCCGACGCGGAGCAGCCCGGCGTCGCCTGGACCTTCCCGGACCCGATCGCGCCGGCCGACCCGGGCCGGGTGCTCACCATCGGCCTCTGGGCCGAGGCCGACGGTCGCGCCAGCACCCATCAGGGCATCACCAAATATCAGGTGCAGTACGGGCACACGAGCATCGACACCATGGCGGTCAAGGGCGCGCGCAGCCGGGTCACCGATGGCTCCGGCTATGCCGGGGTTGGCGGGGCGACCGCCGACGGCAGCATCGGACAGCTCCAGTTCGGGGGTGAGCGCAGCACGTCGTCGACCGACAAGCTGGGCCGTACCCAGTCGACCTCGGTGACCTCCGACACCGACGGACAGAAGATGCCGAGCTCGCGGTACGAGGTGCCGATCCGCTGGCACTATCTCGCCGAGCGTGGCCCGGTCCCGGTTGGCAGCGGTGCGGTGCACGGGTCGGCGGTGCTGCTCCAGCCGGACGTCCTGCACGCCCCCGCCGAGGACACACCGTTGCCGGAGCTGGTGATCGACCCGGAGTCACCCTCGGTGCTCACCACCATGGGGGCGGCGGTCTACACGGTGCTCAGCGTCCAGGGCGTCGGGGCCATGCAACAGGCCCTTATCAGGGAGTTGCCGGACCTGCCGAAGGCCGCAGTCTGGCAGGGACTGACGCCCACCGTCTACAAGAGCGCGGCGATGCGGGCCCTCTCCGGTGCGGCGACCATCCCGATCGGGGACCGGACCGTCGGTCTGGCCACGCAGCCGGTCGGCCGCCCGCAGATCGTCAAGGTCTGGTTCCCGTACAGCCAGCAGGTACAGGAAAGCCAGGTCGGCCACGAGCAGGGCGGCGAGACGCTGGCCCAACGCGGCCGGCAGGGGGTGCAGGGTACGGGCGGTCTGGCCTCGCTCGGCCCGGACGGCTCCGGTCTCATCGCCGGCAACGGTGCCGTCACCCGGTCCCACGGTACGGGGGAGAGCAGCGCGTCGATGTACACGACGGGCAGCTACCGGGGGGTGTACCAGGACACCCGGATGGCGATCGTCCGGACGACGGTCGTCAACCGGATCACCGTGGACGGCAGGACCGTCGAGACCACCGGTGAGGTGCTGCTGAACGTGTTGCTGACCGACGTGCTCGCCAACGCCGTCGGGTACTACCTCCAGGTGCACGGGATGAGCCCGGACGCGCGCCTGCTGACCCAGATCCGACAGGCCGGCTACCGCACACCGGCGGTGGATCAGGTGGCGATCCACCGTGGGCTGGCCGTGCTACAGGGGCCACTCCGCGTTGTCACCGACTGACCCCGCCTGGCCGGCGTCCCGCCGGTAGGCGGCGACCCGCTACCTGCCGGCGGGACGTTCGGTGGGGCGGCCGGTCACCGGTGTGCGGCAGCCGGCCACCCCCTGCCGGATCACTCCCGGTTGAGCAGATACGCTCGATCGGCGTCGAAGGTCATGTCCACATTGGTACCCTCGGCCACCGCCTCACCGGGGTCCTTGCCCGATTCGGTCACCGTCACGGTGCCGCTCGTGGTCTCCACCTCGTAGTCGATGGTCGTGCCGTGGAACGTCGAACGCAGCACCGCCCCGATACCACTGCCACCGTCGGTGACCGGTCGCAGCGAGATCGTCTCCGGACGCATCATCAGGTACGCGTCGGCGGACCCGACCACCACCTCCGGATGTACCGGAACCGTCATCTGCCGGCCGAGGACGCTCACCGTGGCCCGGTTGTCCACGATCCGCTCCGGCACCGCCTCGACGAAGTTGGCCCGGCCGATGAAGTCCGCCACGAAGACACTGGCCGAACGTGCGTAGATCTCGCCCGGAGTGGCCACCTGCTCGACCTTGCCCTTGTTCATCACCACGACCCGGTCCGACATGCTCATCGCTTCGTCCTGGTCGTGCGTGACGTACAGACTGGTGATGCCGAACATCTTCTGGATACGACGGATCTCCGCCCGCATCGCGTTGCGCAGCTTGGCGTCCAGGTTCGACAGCGGCTCGTCGAACAGCAGCACCTTGGGCTGCACCACCAGAGCGCGGGCCAGCGCCACCCGCTGCTGCTGGCCGCCGGACAGCTCGTGCGGGCTACGGTTCTCCAGCCCGACGAGGTTCATGCTGGTGACCGCCATCCGCATGCTGTCGGTGATCTCGTTCCGGCTGCGCCGTTGCAGACGCAGCCCATAGGCGATGTTCTCGGCGACAGTCATGTGCGGGAACAGCGCGTAGCTCTGGAAGACCATCGCCATCGGCCGACGTTGTGGCGGCATCTCGTCGATGACCCTGCCGTCGAGGCGGATGTGGTCGTCGGAGGCGTCCTCGAAACCCGCCACCATCCGGAGCGTCGTGGTCTTGCCGCACCCGGACGGACCCAGCAGGGTGATGAACTCGCCCGGCTTGACGCTGAGCGTGACGCTGTCGACGGCAGTCACGGTGCCGGAGCGGCCGGTGAACCGCTTCGTGAGAGCGTTCAGCTCCAGGCACCCTGCGCCAGGCTCCCGCTGGGTGATCCGTGGATCCAGGGCAGCTGCCCCGGCCGACGCGGTGACGGTCATCGTTTCTGCCTTTCGGACGTGGCGGTGCGATGCAGGGCGGCCCCGGCGCCGACGATGAACCGGATGAGCGCGAAGGCGAGCGGCACGAGCACGGTCAGCACCGTGCAGTACGCGAACGCGGCTCCGTACCGGCCGGTGCTGGCGGCGCTGAGCACCTGCGATGTGATGATCTTCGTCTCGGGGGTGACCAGGAGCACGATCGTGGAGACCGAGGTCATGCTGCGGGCGAAGCCGTAGCTCAGACCGGTGAGCAGTGCCGGCCGGATCAGCGGCAGGGTGATCCAATCGCCGATGTACCGGTCCGGCCGGTAGGCGAGCACGAAGCCGATGCCCTCATCTGTGGCTCGTCGTCGACCACCAGCGCCGTGGGGCCGCCTGCCGTCGGCTCGACCGGACCGGTCATGACCCGTGTGGCAGGGTCAGAAGGAAGGTGGTCCCCCGGGTCGATGCGGTGTGCACCATGATCTCGCCTCCGTGCAACTCGACAATGGTTTTGGTGATGACGAGACCGAGGCCGGTCCCGTCCGCCAGGGGACGCCCCGTGGCGAAGCGGTGAAAAAGGCGGTGCCGCTCGGCCTGCGTCATGCCCGCACCGTCGTCGGTGACGTACAGCGCGACACCGTTGTCGACGAGCATCACACGCACGTCGATGTTGCCGCCGGTCGTGGTGAACCGGCTCGCGTTTGACAGTAGGTTGGTCAACGCCTGGGTCAACAGCATCGGGTCCGCTCGGATACGCGGCAGCACCTGTGGCACGTCCAGACTGATCCGCTGGTGGCGCTGCGCACACAACGGTCGCATCGCGGTGACGACTTCGCGCGCCACCACGGACACGTCCACCTTTTCCGGGTGCGGGGTGAACAGCCCCGCCTCGATTTTGGCCTGGATGAGCAGGCTCTCACAGAGCCCGATGACCTGGGTGCACTGCTGATCCACAACGTGCAGGAACCGCGTCTGCGCGGGGGTCAGCGGCCCCGGCGTCCCCTCCCGCAACAGATCGACCGCCCCTTTGATCATGCTCAGGGGCGTACGCAGCTCATGGCTGAGCGCGTCCACCTGATCCGCGCGCCGCTGGAGCATCCGCTCCAGCTGCCGCAGTTCGGCGCCTCGGGTGGCTGCTGCGGCGCGGTTGACCCACACCATGATCGAGCCGCCGATGATTCCGCCGCCAGCTAGGACCGCCACTATCCACCAAGCAGCACACATGGGTGTTCCCCTCAGGACCTTTCGCCGCGCGCACCTCTGTGCGGTTTGCTCGCCGAAGATCGGCAGGGGCCACGGCGTCAGCGCAGGGCTGGTGCATTCTGATCGCCGGTGATGCGCCCCGCAGTGGTCGGTCACCCGCCGGCTGGTAGGACTCATCGGCGGCTGCGGAGATCGTGCAACCAATTCCTCACGCCGGGCGATCACGGAACCGCCTCGCCCGGTGAGCCGTCCGGCCCTCGCGCGGCTACGAACACGCTCCACAGGCGAGGGGGGGGGGGGGGGGGGGGGGGGTACCGGCGCCGGCCTCGTCATGAGACATGAAACCCCGCCAACGGGAATGTCAGAAGACCCGCTTTTGAGAATGGTCGATCCGGTGTGCGGTGGGTCGCCGAACCCAGGTCGCCGCCATGGGCCCCAGCAGACCCTCGGGCCCACGCGACGGTCCTCACCGCCCACGAGACCGGATGCCGGTGCCGTCGCGCAGGACCTGCCCGGTTACGCAGACCCCAGCGGGGTCGATCCGCCGACCCGTTGTTTGTCGAAAACAGGTCCGCACCGACGCCGGGATCGGCGGACGCACCGCCACCCATGACCTACGCGAGATCGCCAACGCCATCCTCGACGTCAACCGCACCGGCGCCACCTGGCGCCACCTGCCCCACGACTTCCGACGTGGACGCCGCTGCTGCTGCTGATCTCCTGGTCGGGCTTCTTGCGGCGACGGACCCGAGTGGTCGCCACGATCGAGCGGGGCAGCGGCAGCTCGCCGTCGGTTCGGCCCTCGTGCTCCGGTACACCGTGGACGACGTGCTGCCCGGCGAGGAGGAAGCGTTCCCCCGCTCGGCTGTTTCGAGCTGGTGCCCGCCAGCCGGCGCGGCGCACGGGCTGTTCAACCGGCTCACCGCGTTCGCGGCGCTGACGTCCAACGGCAGGCGGACGATCCGCAGCGCCGGGGGTCGCCGCCGTCGGCGGCGACCCCCGGGCCGGTCAGCAGCGGGGGCCGCCGGGTATGAAGCCGTCGTGGCCGGTCAGCACGTACGCGTCCGAGATGTAGCGGCCGGTGCCGATCCGGTCCCAGATGTTGGAGGTGCCGTAGGTGCCGGTGACGGTGGTCCCGGTGGTCTGGCAGTAGATGGTCACCACGGCACCGTCGGCGACCGACCCGACGATGCTGTAGCCGGTGCCCGGTCCGGAGCGGACGTTGAGGCTGGATCCCTCGGTGTTGACCGTGCCGGTGCCGGTGGTGGAGCCGCTGCCGGTGACGAGCTGCATGTAGTAGTTCCAGTTCCAGTTTGGCCCGGGGTCGGTGTGGGTGGCGCCGGGCACCTGGTTGTGGCCGATGATGCGGGTGCGGTCCTTCGGGATGCCGTACCTGTCGGCGAGGGTGCGGGTCAGCGCGGCGGACGCGCGGTACATGGTGTCGGTGAACCAGGCCGGGTTGTCGACGTAGCCCTCGTGTTCGATGCCGATCGACTGGGTGTTGTAGGTCCAGTTGCCGGCGTGCCAGGCGATGTCCTTCTCGCGTACCGACTGGGTGACCGCACCGTCGGAGGAGCGGAAGGTGTAGTGGGCGCTGACCTGGGCGGCCGGGTTCTGGAACCAGTTGATCGCGCTGGAGTAGGAGCCCTGGGTCACGTGGATCACGATGTAGTTGATCCGGTAGCTGCTGGGCCGGCTGGAGACGGTGTAGTTGCTGGTGCTGGCGGGCACCCAGGCGGCCGGGCCGTAGTCGGTGCTCATGGTGCCGACATCGCCGGTGCCGGGCGCGGCGACCCCGGCCAGTTCGCCCCGCTCCGGGGTGACCGGGCGGGCCTGGACGGCGAGTCCGGTGCCGGGCGCGGTCAAGCCGGAGGCGAGCAGGTCGTAGACGGTGTCGGCGTAGAGCCGGTCGAGGGCGGGGCCGTTCGCGCCGCCGTAGCGGACGATCGGACCGTACCAGTGGTCGATGTCGGCGCGTTGGGCGGCGGTCAGGCCAGCCCGGTCGGCGTAGGAACGCAGGACGGCGGCGGCGCCGGTGACGTTGGCGGCCGGGTCGGTGCGCAGGGTCTGCCGGTCCAGGCGGGTGAGGGTGGCGGCCTCGTCGAGGGTGCGCACCTGGGGGTTGCTGGTGAGGTGCATGATCCCGTAGCCGTTGGAGGCGCTCGGCTGGCCGCCGTGGCCGTCGAGCCGGGTCTCGGCGTAGCCGAGGGCGACCAGCAGGTCGCGGGGCACGTCGTAGCGCTGGGCGGCGGCGTCGAAGGCGGCCCGCAGCGGGGCGTCGGCCGGACGACCGATGTCGGGGCCGGCGGCGTGCGCCGGACCGGTCGCCAGCACCGGTCCGGAGAGGCCGAGAACAAGCAGCGTCACAGCTGCACAGAGGCGGACTGGTCGTCGCGCACCAGGTCGAAGGTTCACCCGTTACCCCCTCCAGGGAGCCAGCCCACGACGGTCGGGGCTCTCTGGTCGCGAACGATATACGTTCACATACTTCGATGTATAGATCCTCCGGTCATTCCACCGCTTCCGAAGAGGACTTTCATCCTCCGCCCGCCACCATCACGCACGGGCACCCCGACCGACGCCGACCCCTGATTCGCCAACCGCGCCCACATCTCCTCAGAGACCCATCGCCACATCGCCATGACCCATCAACGAGCCACTGATCAACAAAACGCCGCTCAGCGCAGTGCGACGGCGGCGGTCGCCCGGACGGCCGCCGTCAGCGCTGCCAGCACCGCCGACTCCAGACGCCAGTACTGCCAGTACAGCGGCACGTCGAGGTGGCGGCCCGGGGTCAGGTCCACGAGGCGCCCGGCGGCGATGTCCGCGCGGGCGACGCCCTCGGGCACGAGGCCCCAGCCGAAACCGAGCCGGATCGCCTCGGTGAAGCTCGCCGACGCCGGCACGAAGTGCGTCGGCGGGTCGATGTCGCGCCGGGTCACCGTGCGGACGAACCGGTGTTGCAGCGTGTCCTTCCGGTTGAAGCGGATCATCGGCGCGGTCGCGAACGCCGCCGCTGGGTCGCGCCCGGTGAACCACGCCGCATGGCCGGTGGGTGCGGCGACCGCGAGGTAGCGCATCGCCCCGAGCCGCTCCACCCGGCACCCCTGCACGGCGACCCGCTCGGCGGTTACCGCCGCCATCACGGTGCCGGCGCGCAGCAGCTCGGCGGTGTGCCCCTCGTCGTCGGTGTGCAGCTCGAAGACCACATCGGGCAGGGCGGTGAGGGCCGGCAGAAACCAGCCAGCGAGCGAGTCCGCGTTGACGACGACGGCCACGCGGGTGCGGGCGTGACCGCTCAGGCCGCCGCGGGCGGCGTCGAGGGCCTCGCGTTCGAGCAGCGCCACCTGTCCACCGAGCCGCACCAGCGACCGCCCGGCGGCGGTCGGCTCGCACGGCCGCGCCCGGCGCACGAGCACCTGCCCGACGACCTGCTCCAGTGCCTTGATGCGCTGGCTCACCGCAGACGGCGTGACGTGCAACGCCCGCGCCGCGGCGTCGAAGCTGCCGTGCTCGACGACCGCCTGGAACGTCGCGAGCTGCACCGGGTCGAGGGCCATAAGTCATTCTAATGGTACTGAAAGATCTTTAGTTGGAGCGCAGAAGCCGGCCGCCCTAGCCTCGACGGCATGGGTTCCGCTCTCGCCGGGTTCGGCTTCTCCTTCGCGCTCATCGTCGCCATCGGGGCGCAGAACGCCTTCGTGCTGCGCCAGGGTCTGCGCCGTGAGCACGTCCTTCCGGTCGTGGCGATCTGCGTGGTGGCCGACGCGGCGCTGATGGCGGCCGGCATCGCCGGCCTGGGCGCGGCGCTGGCGGACACGCCCGCCGCGCTGACCGTCACCCGCTGGGGCGGCTGCGCGTTCCTGCTCGGCTACGCGGTGCTGGCAGCCCGCCGGGCCGTGCGACCCGGTGCCCTCACCCCGCTCGACCATCCGCCGGCCACGCTGCGCGCCACGCTGCTCGCCTGCCTAGCGTTCACGTTCCTCAACCCGCATGTGTACCTCGACACCGTGGTGTTGCTCGGGGCGGTTGCCCACCAGGACCCGAACCGATGGGTGTTCGGGGCGGGCGCGGCGACGGCGAGCCTGGTGTGGTTCGCCGGCCTGGGGCTCGGCGCTCGCCGGCTGGCACCGGTGCTCGCCCGGCCGGCGGCATGGCGGGTCGTGGACGGGGCGATCGCCGCGGTGATGGCAGCCCTCGGAGTGTCGCTGGCCGTCGGATAGAGCCTGTCCTACGGGTCTGCGAGAGCGAGCGAATGCCCGCTGAACCTGCACCACTACGGCCAGCAGAGCCCCGACCTCGACCACGCCGACAAGGGTCGCGTCCGGTCAACGGGGCCAGGCGTTCGACTGCGGTCCACTGGTGCGGCGCCGGTAGGTTGATCACCAAATCGGGTCGATCGCGGAGGTTCCGCGCCGTCTGTCCCTCTGCTCCGAGCCCGAGTACGACCACCCACCCGAGCGCCCAGGCCGAGGAAATGGGGGCAAGGTTGGCGGACCCGTCCTCGTTCTCGGTGCTCAACAACACCACCGGGGTGCCGAAGTACAGGATCCGGGGCTGGATGGTCAGTTGCTCGGCCGGCCGGTCGACGATGGGGTCGGGGGTCACGTTCCCGCAGGTGGCGTTGGTCATGGCGGGACCGTACCCACCCCATGTGTCGTTGCCCGCCGAAGCACTTCCTGGGCACGATCACCACGATGAGCAGCCGAAGCACCACCTCCAGCCGGCAGCCTGGCCGGCCGGGGCCCAGCCGTCGGTATCGGCGCGGCAGGTAGGACATCGGAAGCGATGATGACGGGGTCGGCGTAGGAGGGCTCTGCCAGGTCGCGCCGCCCGCCTGCATGATGCGTACCCGCTTGCCGGTGTGGGCAGCGGCGAAGGCGAGCAGGACACCGGAATGATGCGCCCGGGGTTGCGTCCGGCCACGCGCATGTCGTGCAACTGGGCCCTGCCCGCGTCAGTGCCGAGCGCGGTACGAGGTGGTCGAGGTTCTCCCCTGGCACGGCGACCATGACCGGCTCGTCAGCGGCAAGGCCGGATTGGATGAACGGAAACACTCATGCCGGCGCCCGCCCGGTGTACGCATCAGGGGTGAATCCTGCGGGTGGAGTGGATGGCGAGCAGGGCGATGTCGTCGGTGGCCTGCTCGATGGCGAGTGTGGTCATGAGGCGGGCACAGACCGTTTCGGCAGGACCTGGTTCAACGGCCGAGCAGAGTCGTCGGATGCCGACGTCGATGATCTCGCCGCGGCGTTCGACAAGCCCGTCGGTATAGCAGATCAGTACCGCCTCGGACGGGAACGCGACTTCGGTGTGCCGGCGGGCCTTTTGCAGCGAACCTATACCTAACGGATGATCAACCGGAATGTTCAGCGTGCCAGCCTGCTGCCCTGGTGGGGCCAGGATGGGTTGCAGGTGCCCGGCGAGGGACATCTGGATGGTGGCGCGGTCCGGGGAGATCATGGCGTAGAGGACCGTGGCCAGATTCCCGGCCTCAAAATGGTGGATCTTACGGTCGAGCAAGGTCAGCGCGGTGGCCGGATCGTCGCACACCAGGGCGTAGGCACGCAGCGCGCTACGGAGTCGTCCCATCACGACCGCGGAGCGCAGTCCGTGTCCGGACACGTCGCCGATGACGACGCCCAGCCAACCCGAGGGGAGCGTGAACACGTCGTACCAGTCGCCGCCGACACCGGCGTCGTGTCCGGGCACGTAACGGGCGGCCAGGTCCACGCCGGGCACGTCGGGTAGGTGGGTGGGCAGCAGACTGCGTTGCAGAGCGAGGGCGGCGGCGCGGTCGATGCTGCTGGCTCCGGCCTGGCTGGCGAGGCCCGCCTGATTGGCGGCCAGTTGTAGCAGCTGCACATCGTCGTCGGTGAACCGGTTCGGCTCCAGGCGGCCGACGTGTAATACGCCAACCACCTCGCCAGCGGCGAACATGGGCACGCCCAATAGCGAACGGAGTCCCCTGCCAAGCAGGATTGGGCTGACCACGTCGTTGGCCGTGACGTTGTCCAGTATGACGGGGTGCTTCTCCCGAGCGATCCGGCCGGCGAACCCACGGCCGACGGAGATCCGAAAGCCCTTCCGAACCTCTTCCTCCAGCCCTTTCGCCGCAGTGGCCACCAACTGCTGCGCGTGCACGTCGAGCAGCAGGATGGCCGCAGTGTCAGCCCGCAGCACCTCTCGGACGCGGTCGAGGAGTTCGTCGAGAAAGTCGTGCACGCCAAGCTGGGACAGCGTCGCGTCGGCGACCGCCTCGATACGACGTAGCCGCTCACCACTCCCGCTGCCCTGCACTGTCACGGCAGAAGCGTAGCCCTCCCCTGACCCAGGGCAGCTCCACCACGAACGCCACGTCTGGGAACAGGCCGTCGAGCATCCACCACCCCAGATGCAGGGCATGTGTCAACGCCGCCTCGATCCAGGCCATCGTGGTCCGGCTGAGAACTTTTCAGGCGGCGCCGACAAGCCGATTGGCTACGTGGGACGAGGGCACTCAGGAGGCCGGGGCCGCGAGCCGGGCGACCGCGTCCGCGACAGGCGTGTCGCCGAAGGTGAGCTCGACGATCACACGGTTCAGGGCCGGCTCGTGCAGGGCTGCGTCGATGTACGCCGCGACGTCGTCGCGGTACTCGACTGCGGGGCCGGCGGTGACGCGACCGGTGCCGGGGTGTCGAGAGCGTGCCGGGGCGGACGATGAGAGGGCGCCGCGTCGGCGGTCTTTTCCAGGCCCTCGCGTCGACCAGAATGGCCCATTGTACCTGAATCCGGACAGACTCTTGCCATATCAAGAGACACCTCCCTATCCTCCCTGATAGGAAAGCGCTTTCCGGTTGCGCACCGCCCGTCCCGGTGGAAGCAACCCATCACGGCAGCTGCGCAGCGATTTGCCCATGAACCACCACCGATCCAACGAAGGGTGTGCACCATGACGAAGACGCATCGCGCCGTCCATTGCGGTCTCAACGGCGACGCCTTCTCGTAGACCACGTCGCACCGGCGGCTGTCCACTCCGCTGGCTCCAACGGCCGCCGCGCAGGTGGTGTCGTCGCCACCAGGGCCGACTAGACGCCCTCGGATCACTCCACCGCGACGGCGAGCACCTCGGCGGTTTCTGCTACGCCGACGGTTTCAACGCAGCCGTGGGCGGCAGCACGACCGACGGAGCGGGCGGAAGCACGGTCACGGTGGTCTCATCGTCGGCGCTGACGACTCGAAGGCCTGGGCCGCACGCAGCGGCACCGCCGACCCGATCCACATCGGGAAGAGCGCCCAACATCCGGGTCGACCAGCGACCTGCCCAGCGACAGGCGACAGCCGCGACGGCCCACCGAGATGACCACGGCAGGTACCAGCAACACCCAGCATTCAAAAACGAGAGCGAGACGAGATGAGACGACCCGTCGCACTGCGACTCCAGGCGGCGCTGGCCACGGCGGCCACTGCAGCCGTGATCGTTGTGGCTCTGCCGCTACCCCAGGCGTCGGCAGCGTCAGGCAGCGCCACCGGCTACGCGACCCAGAACGGTGGGACCACCGGCGGCGCGGGCGGGCAGACGGTGCGGGCCACCACGGGGACCGCGATCCATACGGCCCTGTGCACCCGGGCCAGTAGCAGTACCCCGATCATCATCCAGGTCGAGGGGACCATCAACCACGGCAACACCAGCAAGGTGTCGGGCGGAAGCTGCAGCACCGCCGACGGCGTCATCGAGCTCAAGCAGATCAGCAACGTCACGATCATCGGGGTCGGCAACGGAGCCGTCTTCGACCAGCTGGGCATCCATATCCGCGACTCCCGCAACATCATCATCCAGAACGTGACCGTCCGGAACGTCAAGAAGTCGGGCTCGCCCACGTCCAACGGTGGTGACGCCATCGGCATGGAGAGCAATGTCCGCAACGTCTGGGTCGATCACGTCACCCTGGAGGCCTCGGGTGGAGAGTCGGAGGGGTTCGACGGCCTCTTCGACGTGAAGGACAACACCCAGTACGTGACCCTGTCCTACAGCATCCTGCGCAACTCCGGCCGCGGTGGCCTTGTCGGGTCCAGTGAGAGCGACGTCTCGAACGGCTTCATCACGTACCACCACAACCTGTACGAGAACATCGACTCGCGTACGCCCCTGCTGCGTGGTGGCGTGGCTCATATCTACAACAACCACTACGTGAGCCTCCGCGAGTCCGGCATCAACTCCCGGGCCGGGGCTCGCGCCAAGGTGGACAACAACTACTTCAAGGACTCGAAGGACGTCCTGGGTACCTTCTACACCAGCGAGCGCGGCTACTGGCAGGTCGCTGGCAACATCTTCGACAACGTGACCTGGTCCAGCCCCGGCACCGACAACTACCCCGCCGGCCCCAACCCGCAGTCCAACACCACCGTCAGCATCCCGTACTCCTACCGCCTCGACGGGGCCAACTGCGTGCCGGACGTCGTCCGCCAGACGGCCGGCGCCAACAAGGGTCTGCGGGAGTCGGACGGCAACTGCTCGCCGCAGACACCGTCGCCGAGCCCGACGAACCCCACACCGAGCCCGACCAGCCCGACGCCGAGCCCGACCCAGCCCAGCGGGACCAACCTCAGCATCGGGGCCAGCTCCGACGGCTCCAGCAAGGCCGACGGGACGAGCTACGGCAACGTGCGGGACGGCAACATGAGCACCTACTGGTCGCCGAGCGGCTCGACCGGTGACATCTCGATCAAGTGGGGTTCCCCCACCAGGGTGTCCAAGGTCAACATCCGTGCGTCGGCAGGCTCCGAAGGCGCCATCGGCTCCTGGCAGCTCATCAACCACGACACCGGCGCCGTCCTGGCCTCCGGTAGCGGGGCAGGCGTCATCGCCTTCTCCTCGACCTCGTTGTCCAAGATCACCTTCAGGATCAACAGCTCGAACGGTACGCCGAAGGTCGCCGAGTTCGAGACGTACGCCGGGTAACAGCACGTCGCACCGTCCGTCCGGGACCGGCATCCCCGGACCCGCCTGGCAGCGGCCAACCCACCCGGCCTCGGCGCCGTGACCGCCACCAACAACCGACCAAACGGAACGAGGGGCGGGGGCCGTCAGATGCGACGGCCCTCGCCCCTCGGCCCCGACCCACCTCGCTGCGACGGCGGGGCCACGGCGCCGGCCCGCGCGTCGGTGAGCAGGTGTGCGGCCCGAGTGGACAGGTGGCGCAGCCCTACCGCTGGCCGGTGATGAGAAACTGCATCTGGTGCTCGTGGTTCGGGGCCACACCGAACCGTCGGTCCAGCTCGTAGATCGACGTCAGGGTGGTGACCGTGACCTGCGCCAGACCCGCCCGTTCCAGGACAGCCACGGTCTGGTCGATCGACTTCGCGGTGGCCAGGGGCAGCATGGCCTGGACCTTGGTGTCGTAGAAGTCGGCCGATGTTCTCCGACGCGTTGTCCATGCCATCGGGGAACCAGGTGCTGTCGACCACTGCGACCGTGCCGCCCGGACGCAGCAGGCGGACCCAGTTCGCCACGGCGACCTCCGGCTCACGCAGGGTCCACATCAGGGCCCGCGAGGCGGGCGGCGCGCGGACCCGCCCCGGCGGTGTCGGTGGCGCCTGGTTCAATGCTGCGCACGATCGGGCGCGGGAAAGCGAGGACCAATGGGCACCTGGGGCAGCGGCAACTTCGACGACGACACGGCCGCCGACCACCTGTCGGGCCTGACCGACCGGCTCATCTCCGAGGTCGCCGAGGCAATGTCCGGCGACCCGGTCGGCATCGAGCCCGACGAGTACTGGGGCGTTGCGGTGCCGTGCAGCCTGGAGCTGCTCCACCTCATCGCACAGCAGAATTACGTGGGGGCCAGCCTGCCCGACCCGGAGACGATCGCCGACTGGAAGAGCAGGTACCTGGCCGTCTGGGATCGGACGATCGACGGGCTGGAGCCCGGGCCGGAGTACAAGGAGCAGCGGCGCGCGGTCCTCGCGCGGACCTTCGACCAGCTGGCCATACTGGCGGAGCGCCAGGTGTAGTGCCGACAACAGCGGCCGAAAGTGGGACAGAGCACTGACCGTCCAGTTGCTCCGGACGGCCGTCTTCGACCACGTTCAGCCCATGCCGGTGGCGTTCCTCACCCGAATCCGCTCAGACGCGCTGGTCAGCACACGTACCGGCCGCACGCGGTTGGCCGCTCTCCCGGCGGGACAGCCGAGTCCAGCGCCCCGGCGGGTCCATCAGCCCCTGACACCTTCGTGATCTGCCCGGTGGCGCCAGCCCTGCGCTGTTGTCGATCCGACGTGAGGCGGTGCGGCGGCAGGCGGTGGGGTGTCGATCGCCGGTCCGGCCTGATACAAGCCCCGGCTGGCGTCCCGCCTACGCCGACTCAAACGCATTCAGTGCCGACCCGACCTACTCGACAGCTTCCTCACCCACACCGGCCTGCCTCGGACGCAAACCAGGCTCGGGCGTGATCGCCAACTCAGCGCGACCGGCGATAGGACTGGCGGGGCTGCGGCGCGCCCTATTGCCGGTCGCGCTAAGTCATCCACCCCACGGTGCTGTCACGCGCATGGCTGTTACTTGCGCCGCGCAGCGGCTTCAGCGGGTGAACGGTGGCAACGCGGCGAAGCCGGGATGCAGCTCGACCTGCTGGGCGAGCTGGGCCATCACCTGACGCACCCGTGTCAGTGGGTGCTGCGGGAACTGAGGGTCGTACGCCGGATCGTCGGCGACGTGCGACGGCAGGCCGCCCTCACCGTCGGAGCCGTACGGGTGGGGCCTGAAATAATTCGTGGGACCGACCTGGCCCATAATCATCGCTTCCCGCTGGCCGAACGCCCCACTCTCGGCAGCCTGCACACGCAACACCGCGCTACACGCGGCCTTCGGCACGATGTAGCTACCGAGGAATGCCTGACCATGAGGCTGGTTGGGCAACTTGACCTTGATGATCTGACGAAGCGCCGGCTGGCCACCGACTGGCATGACACCGGCCTCGATCAGCGCACCGCCCTGGGCGGCCGCCATCTTCGCCATCCCTCTCTGAAGCGCAGCCAGATCCGTCAGCGAGGTCGGCAGGTCGGGAACCAGGTTGAAGAAGACCGCCTGGATCACGATCCGCTCGTCGTTAGCCCAGCTGTCCGCGGCCACCTGGTTGAACCCGGCGAGAAGGAAGTGCTGAAAGGGGTGCATGGACTCCGATCGTGCCAGATCATGTGAACCCGGGGCCGGCCGGGCGGCGATCCCGCCCACACCGGTGAAGACTGCGCAGCCGCAGCCGGCTCTCTCAAGTCCGTCCCTGCCCACGCCAGTACGCGGGCACGGGGAACGGCGCGGCCAACGCGCTGGCGACGATGAACTGCTTCCGGCCATTGATCTTCTCGACGTGCTCGGCCAGGCTGACCGACGTACCGGGGTAGCGGGAGCCGGGCGGACGACCACGACCGGACCAGGCCGGCTGCACTGGGTGCGCGTCGCAACACCCCCTGTCTCGGGTGTCCGCCAAACCGGGTCAGGCTCAGATGCGCTACGTCGCGGTGGGATTGGGGCGGTGAGCTGTTGGGTGTTGGTGTGACAGTGCCATAGTTCCGGTTACGAGGGCCAGTGCGGCGGTGAGCGGCATGATCACGGTCCGCCAGGTCAGCGTGGCCAGTGGCACTGATCCTGCCATGAGCAGCAGGAGTGCGAGCCGTCGTGACCTGACGACCTGCCAGGGCGCGACGGCGATCAGAGCTCCGCTGAGAATCGCCATCGTCATCAGCGGCACTGCCGCTGTCGCTCCCGCGAGGGCCAGGAAGGCGCCCAGGGCGCTGGTCAGTACCGCCGGCCAATGCTGGCGTACCGCCCGTCCGAGCGGTGCCGGCGCGACCGAGATGGTGAGCGCGGCGGTCGCAGTCAGCGCCGCGCCGGCGATCCACCACAGCCGCCCGACCGTGGTGAAGCCCAGCAGGGCGGGTATCAGCTGGCCCGCAGCGACCGCTGCGCGGTGGCCGGGCGGGAGCCCGCGGCGCCGCGCCGCCTGACGCTGAGCCGCACTGACGCAGACGGCCACCGCGGCCAGCACGACGGTGAGGGCACCCAACGGGGCGGGGTCCTGCTTGTCGCCTGCCCAGGCGCCAAGATCGTGCCCCCACAGCGCGGCGGCCGTGCCGGCGACGATGCCGAGCACACCGGCCGCGACACCGACCGTTCCGGCGGCTCGGTCACGGTTCGTCATCGCAGTACCTCCGGCGCCGGCCGCCGGGGCGACCGGCGTCCCTCACGCACCGGGTGGCCGAGGCGGAAGGCCGTCAACACCTGCTGGTCCGACCGGCCGACCAGGGCCGCCAGCCGTGGCCCGAACGTTTGCGAGCGGCCGAGGCTCAGGTCCCGATCGATGCGCTCGGTGATCTGGTTCATGTGCTGCAGAGCCAGCCCACGCACGGTCACTTCGAGGTGGATCCGTTGCAGGAGCCGACCGCCGTCCAGCTGGTGGACCGGGTCGCGGGGGTCCGGCACGAGAATCAGGCCATAGGCTGCGGCGGTCCGGGTGTGAACGGTGCGGGTCTGGTCGACCCAGAACGCATCGCCGGCGGCGCGGGAGGTCGAGGGCAGCAGCTTCGCCACCGCCGTGACGAGCGAGCTGAGGCCCTGCCCGTCCAGGGTGAGGCCATCCTTGTGGGCGTTGATGGCGTCCGCGCTGGCGCGGAACCAGGCAAAGCCGTCACGTGACTGGTCTGTGTCGGCGGTGACCGCCTGAGCGGCCTCGACCATGAGCTGTCCCATCGCCAGCCTGTCGTGTTCGCTGGTGATCCATGCCAGGGTTGGCTGCCCGGTGGCCAGGCTCGTCAGTTCAGCCAGGATCGCATCGGAGATCGGCTGGCGCCGGTACGGGCCGCGGTTGGTGTGGCGACGGCCGATCGCGCGGTACCTCGCGGTCTCGTTGTGGGCTCCGGACGGCAGGTCGACACGGGCCGCCAGATCGGGTCGGGTGGTATCCGGGCAGAGTGTCACCTGCGGATCGAATCCGCGTGCCTGCCCTGCCAGCACCAGGTTTTCCAGCGCGCAGCCCAGCCCGAGACGCAGTTCGCGGGCGTAGGGGTCGACGCTGCCCATCCGGCGTGCATCATCGGCGTACACATCGATGTGGTTGTCGCCGAGGTGGAATGACCACGGCTGGGTGTTGTGCGGGCTCGCGGCCAGGCTCGCCGCCGCAACCAGGCCTCGTAGGCCTGGCTCATCGCGCCAGCGCCGCCACCCGTCGAACGCGCCGCTACGGTCGGCGCCGAGCACCCGGTTGTCGTATGCCCGGTACGACAGCAGCCCGGCACCCGCCGTCGCCGCCATCAGGGCGCCGACGCCGGCAGCGTGCAACACGCCCCGCCGTGACACTAATGCGCCGGGCGGCTCCCGACCGCCGTCCGCGAGAGTCGACCGCCCCGCAGCTTCCTGTCCTGTCATCCCACTCGACCCCCTAGACCAGAATCCCACTACTTACAAGACTGGAGGTGAAGGCAGGCAGCGGTGAGTGCCGAACGTCCTCACCTGCGGGGGCCCACCGGCCTGGCACCCCGCGACCCTTCGGCCCTGCTCGGATCTCGACGGTCACGAGAGAATGAGGACCGAGGTGAGCAGCGATGACATCGAGCAAGGAGCTGATGCGAGACGGGCGGCACGGGCGTCCCGTCGGCCGGGCAACACGAACAGTCGGCTCCCGGGTCGGGCACGCCCGTCCGGGAATCCGGCCGACAGCGCATCCGGTCCTGATGGTCGTTGCTTCGCTGGCTGTCGTCGCGGTGGCGGCGGCCGGGCGCAGGCGACTGCTGCGGTGGGGAGCCACCGCCGCCGACGTGCAGCGAGAGCTGACTGGCGACGAACTGGTTTCCGACCCGGATCTGACCTCGACCCGGGCGATCACCATCCGTGCCGGCGCCGACGACGTATGGCCCTGGATCGTGCAGCTCGGCCAGGACCGGGGCGGCTTCTACAGCTATGACGCCCTCGAAAACCTCGTCGGCTGCAACATCCACAGCGCCAACGCCGTCAACCCCGACTGGCAGCACCTCGACGTCGGCGATTCGGTCAAGCTCGCGCCCGAGGTCGCGCTGACCGTCGCCGTCGCCGAAGCACCTCGAACGCTGGTCCTCCAGGGCGGTGTACTGCCCGGAGCCGCGACCGCACCCTATGCCTTCACCTGGGCTTTCGACCTGACACCCATGTCGACGACCACGACCCGGCTCATCGTCCGCGAACGGTACGCGTACACGAAATGGTGGGCCCGATTGATCGTGGAACCTGTCACGGTCGTCAGCTTCTTCATGAGCCACCGCATGCTCAGAGGCATCCGCGACCGGGCCGAACATCGGTCTCGTCCATCGGAGGTTCCCCCGGCAACGGATCTGTAGAACGATCCGATCGAGGACCAGATGCCAAGGAGATGCACCATGCCCGTCCGTCCGCCCGCCCCCCGGATACCCGGTCATCCCCACCATCGACCGGTTACCGGACCTGAACCTGCTGCCCGGGGCCGGGCAGTAGGCGGTCAAGCCGAAGGCGGGGCGCGGACTCCATCGACCTGATCTTCGTGCGCCGAAAGCCGCTGGGCGACCTCGCCTGCGGCGACGTTCTGGTCCAGCCGCGCATCGACTGGAACACTCTCGGCCAGGCATCCAGCGGGTGGACGGCTGCCGCACGCAGGAAAGGCGGACTGCCCCTAAAACGTCCGGGGAACCCGTGGCCCACACCAACGAAGGAGATCCCGTGGCCCAGACCCACGTGCCGAACCCGCTCGAAGTGCTGTCGCGGGAGGAGCTGCGGCGACGAAGCAGCATGAAGTGGCGCGCCCATCCCGCCGACGTCCTCCCGCTGTGGGTAGCCGAGATGGACGTGCCCCTCGCATCCCCGATCGCGCACGCCCTGCATCGCGCGGTGGACTCCGGCGACACGGGCTACCCCTGCGGGAACGACTACGCACACGCCCTCGCCGGGTTCGCCGCCGACCGGTGGGGTTGGCGCGACTTCCCGGCCGAACGGACCACGGTCGTACCCGACGTCATGATGGGCATCGTCGAAGTGCTCCGCCTCATCACCGAGCCCGGCGACCCCGTCATCGTCAACGCCCCGGTCTACCCTCCGTTCTACGCCTTCGTCACCCACGCCGACCGGCGCATCGTCGAATCGCCGCTGACCACCGACGGCCGCATCGACCTCGAGGCGCTCGGCGACACCTTCCGTCAAGCGAGAGCATCCAGCCCCAGGGCCGCATACCTGCTCTGCAACCCGCACAACCCCACCGGTGCCGTACACACCCTCGCCGAGCTACGGGTCGTTGCCGCACATGCCCAACAGCACGGTGTGCGGGTGATCGCCGACGAGATCCACGCCCCGCTCATCCTGCCTGGCGCGACCTTCACCCCGTACCTGACCGTGCCCGGCTCCGACAACGCGTTCGCCCTGACCTCTGCCTCCAAGGCGTGGAACCTCGCCGGCCTGAAAGCCGCCCTCGCCATTCCCGGGTCCGACGCCGTCGCCGACCTCGCCCGGATCCCAGAGGAGGTCAGTCACGGCCCCAGCCACCTCGGCGTCATCGCCCACACCGCTGCGTTCCGTCACGGCGGCGACTGGCTCGACGCCCTCCTGCAGGGACTCGACGAAAACAGGACCCTGCTCGGCCAACTGCTCGCCCAGCGTCTCCCGCAGGTGGGGTACCTACGCCCGCAAGGCACCTACCTCGCCTGGCTCGATTGCCGAGCCCTCGGATTTGACACCCCTGTCCGCCTCGACGGGCCTGGCGTGGTGTCCGACCTCGCCGGTCCGGCTCGGTTCTTCCTCGACTACGCCCGCGTCGCCGTGAATTCCGGACACGTGTTCGGAACCGGTGGCACTGGGCACGTACGGATCAACTTCGCCACCAACCCGACCCTCCTCACCGAGGCCGTGACGCGCATGGGACACGCCGTAACCGAAGAAGCCCTTCGTCGCGCGCCGGATCGACGCACGCAGACAACCGAAGTTGGGCTCGGCGAGTAGGAGGTCTAACCACGTTGTGCGCCAGAGCCCGTCGTTGTCCTTCGCTGGTAGGCCGTCGGTGCCTCCTCGAACAGCAGGGTGCACCGTCCGGCGTCAGGCCCGGGTGCCGGCGGTGCCGACCGTGGCCGGCGTTGCGTTGTTGCGTACGGCGTGCCGGGTGGCGAT
>NZ_JBAKHU010000082.1:0-21915 GCF_036906895.1 Micromonospora sp. CPCC 206060 | reverse complement strand
CACGGACGAACCACCTGAAACGACCACTACGCACAGTTGCAGACCGTTACTCGGAAACCTTCAGTGGGCGATTTCCAGCAGTTCGTGACGGATGTGACTATACGTCTGTCCGCGATGTCCAAGGGCGAGTTGTACGTCGTCGGCGACGGTCTCGACCGGGACTCACTCTGGCTCACCTTTCTCGATTCCTTCCCCGCCGGCACCAATCTCCGGTTCCGTGAGCGGTCCGAGTACGACTGCTCGACCTGCCGCGGGTTCATCAAGAACTTCGGTAACATCGTCGAGATCCACAACGGACAGGTTCGCTCCGTCTGGTCCGGGGTGTCTGCATCCGACCCGGTCTTCTCCGTCGTCGCCGCCGCAATGGACGAATTCGTCAGTACGCTGCCGTTGTCCACCATTTTCCGGTCCACCGAGGCGCAGTACGGGACGAGGACGACCCGGACGCTGCGCGACGGCCAGGTCGAGGTGTGGCACCACCTGCACGGCCGGGTGGAGAAGCGGCATCGCATCAAAGACGTCGGCGCGGCACGGGGCACCTTCGACGCCGCGGTGCAGGTGTTCCAGCGTGGCCTGGCCGAGCTGACCCAGCACGCTCTGGACACCGTCGTCGACCTCATCGACGACAACGCCCTCTACCGCGGCACGGAGCATCGTCGGGCGGTGACCGAGTTCCGGTCACTGCAGAACCGGTGGACGGAGGCGACCGACAGACGGGCCTTCGTCTTCGCCAACGCCATGAACCCGGCGGCCCGGTTCCGCAACACGGTGATCGGCACCCTCGTCCAGGATCTCTCCGCGGGCGTCGACCTGGAGCAGGCGGTCCGGTCGTTCGAGACGAAGGTGGCACCGCAGAATTACCAGCGCCCCACGGCGTTGATCACCCCGGCCATGGTCAAGGCTGCCATGAAGACCATTGACGAGTTGGGCATCGAGGAGTCGTTGCAGCGACGGTTCGCCCGGCTGTCCGACATGTCGGTCACCAACGTGCTATGGGTCGACAACGACACACAGCCGCGGATGAAGGACGGCATCGAAGGGCTGCTCATGCAGGCGGCCACCATGGGCTCGGCAGGTGCGCGCCTTCGTGACGCGAAGCCGGAGGAGATTCCCGTGGTCTCCTTCATGAAGGACATCCTGCCCGACGCCACCACCATCGACCTGTGGGTCGCCAACACCTACGAGCCGCACTTTGTCAGTCTCACGACCGGGCGGCACCCGGCTGCTCCGCGGTTGTTCAAGTGGGACAACGATTTCGGCTGGTCGTACGGCGGCAACGTCACCGACTCGATCAGGGAGAAGGTCAAGCGGGCCGGCGGCAACGTCACCGGCAAGCTGCGGGTGAGCCTGTCCTGGTTCAACCACGACGACCTCGACCTGCACGTGTTCGAACCCAACGGCGACCACATCTGGTACCAGGAAAAGCGCAACAAGCTGGACGTCGACATGAACGCCGGCGGGGCGCTCTCCCGCGAGCCGGTGGAGAACGTCACCTGGACCGACCGTGTCCCCGACGGTGAGTACCGGATCGAGGTGAACCAGTACCGCAAGCGGGACAGCACCCAGGTCGGCTTTGTGATCGAGACAGAGAGCAACGGGAAGATCGAGCATTACAGCCACGAGCGCGCGGTCGGCCACAAGGAGACCGTCGAGGTGGGCCGGATGACGGTTACCGGCGGGGTGATCACCGCTTTCCGGCCGGGTGAAGACGTGCAGCCGGGCAGTGCGGGCAAGGAGTTGTGGGGCATCACCACCGAACAGTTCGTGCCGGTGTCCACCATCATGTACTCGCCGAACTACTTTGACGACAACGAGGTCGGCAACCGGCACTACTTCTTCATCCTGAAGGGGTGCGTGAACGACCAGCCGACGCGGGGGATCTACAACGAGTTCCTCCGCGGCGACCTGCAGCCGCACCGCAAGGTGTTCGAGGTTCTCGGCGACCGCACCAAGTGTGAGCCGTCCCCGGATCAGCTGTCCGGCCTCGGCTTCAGCTCCACGGTCCGCAGCTCTGTGGTCGCCAAGGTGACCATGACCGGCGGTCGGCGCCGCCTCATCAGCATCCAGTTCTGATTCCCTACCCAGAAATCGGAGAGAGGCCATCGTGACCCTTTTTGAACAGGCCACGCGGGAGAAGTTCCGCTATCCGTCGGCCAAGGGACTGCTGACCACGGAACAGTTGTGGGAGCTTCCGCTGACCGCCAAGTCCGGCTTCAGCCTCGATGACGTGGCCAAGGCGGTCAACGCCGAACTCAAGGCCATCGACACCGAGTCGTTCGTGGCCACCGAGACCAATCCGGCCAAGGCAACCTTGGAGACCAAGCTGGAGGTCGTCAAGCACGTCATCGCCGTCCGCCTCGCGGAGGACCAGTCGGCGAAGGCAGCGGCAGCCAAGAAACTGGAGAAGGAAAAGCTGCTGGCAGCCCTGGGCCGCAAGCAGGACGCGGTCCTGGAAAACCTGACCGAGGCAGAGCTGCTGGCCCGAATCAACAACCTGTAGCCCGCTGACAATCAGCGTCTGCCAGCAGGCCCGCACATCGCCGAGAAGTACGGCCGCCATGCAAGACTTGCGCGACCAGGCCGGCGCCCACGGCCACTTCTCGGCGAACTCACATCGGTACGACAGCGAGCGCGACGCCCTCTCATCGGCAAATCCGCACGCAGGGCGCGCGCCGGCTGGTTACGCCATGGTGCGGCTGGGATCACCCCCGCGTACGCGGGGAGCAGACCTTGTGGGGGATGGTGAGGAATCCGCCGAGGGGATCACCCCCGCGTACGCGGGGAGCAGCCAGTTCATGGCCCTCTTTGTTTTCGTTCCCTGTGGACGGTTGGGTGCTCGGTGGGTGCTCGTACGACGAGCATCCCCTACGTCCGGCGAAGTCCGGATGGGTTCGGTTGGGTCTGGGCGGCGGTCATGCGGCGCTGATCTTCACTGGCTGGGTGTGCCTGGTTGGGTTCGTTGTCGCGAAGTGTTCGAGGTGGAAGAACTCGTCACGCGGGCGAGGCTCTTTCTGGATCTGGGTCGGAGGAGGCTTCCGCTGGAACCCGTGTACCCGACAGCGCCACCGCCGCCGACCGCAAGGCACACTTGCCGTCGCGGTCGCGGATCAGAAATCGCCACGCGCCGTTCTGCTCGTTCAGGTCCATAGTCAGATTTCGGGCTTGCTGGACCACCCACTGTTCGCTGGTGAAGCCTGCTCGTCCCAGCACCTCGGTCTGCAACAAACCTGCACATCTCAAGCCTTGCGCTCCAGGCAAGCGCTTTCCTGGCCTGAAGATTCATCGATGTTTCGGGTCGCTGGCCGGGCCAGGGACGCAGACATAGGACGGTGTGCGGCGCCGCGCCTGCAGGGCGGTGCCCCGCCGCGTTCATTCCTGAGGAGTTCGACAGTGAGAGTCAAAGTGAGACCGAAGCTTCTCGCGGGCAGCGTCGCCTTGACCGCGGTGGCCGCGGCCGTGGTGGCTCTGCCGATGGTCCAGGTATCGGCCGCCACCAGCGGCCCCAACCTCAGTCTCGGGGCCGGTGCCGACGGCTCCAGCAAGGCCAGCGGGACCAGCTTCGGCAACGTGGTCGACGGCAATATGAGCACTTACTGGTCACCTGCCGGCTCGACCGGTCGCATCTCGATCAAGTGGAGCACGACCACCACGGTGTCCGCGATCAGTATCCGCGAGGCAGCCGGCGCTGTCGGGTTCATCGGATCCTGGCGGGTCGTCAACAACGACACTGGTGCCATCCTGACCACCGGCAGCGGGGCGGGCGTGATCACCTTCGCCCCAGCCTCACTAAGCAAGATCAACTTCGAGATTACCAGTTCGAGTGGCGCACCGAGAGTCGCCGAGTTCGAAACCTACGCCTCGACGACCGTTCCACCGACGACTGCCCCACCGACGACCACCCCACCACCGACGACCACACCGCCGACCACGCCTCCACCGACGACTCCACCGCCGTCGGGCAACGTCCTGTACGTGGCTCCGGGAGGTAGCGACAGCGCCTCCGGGACGGAATCGAACCCGACGACGCTCACCTCCGCGATCACCCGTATCCCCGCAGGCGGGACGATCTACATGCGCGGCGGCACCTACCGCTACTCGCAGACCATCACCATCGGCCAAGGCAACAACGGCACGTCGAGCGCGCGCAAGAAGCTGTTCGCTTACCCAGGCGAAACCCCCGTGCTGAACTTCTCGGCCCAGAGTGAGGATCCGGCGAACCGTGGACTCGCCCTGGGCGGGTCGTATTGGCACATCTACGGCATCGTCGTTGAGCGCGCCGGCGACAACGGTATCCTCCTCGCCGGCAACAACAACATCATCGAGCGTGCGATCACCCGCCACAACCGCGACTCGGGACTGCAGCTCTCCCGCCTGGTAGCCGGCGCGCCCAAGGACCAGTGGCCGTCCAACAACCTCGTGCTGAGCACGGTGTCACACGACAACGTCGACTCCGACGGCGAGGACGCAGACGGCTTCGCACCGAAGCTCACCGTCGGCCCGGGCAACGTCTTCCGCTACACCGTGGCCCACAACAACATCGACGATGGCTACGACCTCTACACCAAGTCCGACACCGGACCCATCGGGGCGGTAACCATCGAGTCCTCCCTCGCCTACGACAACGGCACCCTCAGCAACGGCGGCCAAGCCGGCGCCGGCGACCGCAACGGCTACAAGCTCGGCGGCGAGGACATCGCGGTCAACCACATCGTCCGGGGCAACATCGCCCACAACAACGGCAAGCACGGATTCACCTACAACCGCAATCTGGGCACGATGCAGGTGTCGAACAACGCCAGCATCGGCAACACCGAACGCAACTTCACCTTCGATGGCGGCAGCTCGGTCTTCCGTAACAACACCTCGTGCGACGGCGGATCGAGCGACAAGATCGTCGGCAACTCCGACAGCTCGAACCAGTTCTGGTCCGGCTCCGACGGATCCCGGTGCTCCCAGTACTCCGGCACCCTGGGCTGGTCCTTCGCATCCGACGGCCGCCTCGTCGTGACCTTCGGCGGCAGGGTGGTAACACCCTAACCGACCCGTCCCAGATGCCCGCTCATGAGCGCACACCGGCTGGCGACACCGTCGTGCCCGCCCGGCGTCAGGGACGACTCTGGAGCGATGACGCCGGCATCACCAGCACGGGTGATGCCGGCACATCACCGCTACCTGCTGATCGTTCCGCCTACGCCCACCCGGGAGAACAGGAAGAACGAGACCTCCCGCCTGACGCCGTGCGGCAGCACCGCCCCGCCCCGGGAACGCTGAGCCGGGCGTCGGATACTCCTCCGGGAACGCCACCACCCGCTCGGTGGTGGCCGGCCGGGAGAGCGCGAAGCCCTGCCCGAAAAGACAACCGGACCGGTGGGCCCGATCGACTTGGCCCGTCGACTCCAGTTCCTCGGCCACCACCTCCAGCCCGATTCGGCGGCCCAGGTGCACCACCACGTCTGCCAGGGGAGGTTCCGGCTGCCCTTCCCCTCGTAGCTGGAGGCCAGAGCTTGAGGGATAGAGGTTCATAACTGAGGTGAGGCGGCAGTCCGATCCGGAGTTCCGGGCGGGCGCCGTGCGCATCGTGCGTGAGACGGGTAAGTCGATTGCTCAGGTCGCGCGTGACCTGGGCATCAACAGTGGGACCCTGGCCAACTGGGTGAAGAGGGACCGCGAGAATCGCGGTGAAGCCGCCGCCGGGCAGTTGGCCGAGGACGAGCGGGCGGAACCTGGCCCGGCTGCGGCGGGAGAACGCTTCACAGTCCTCAAGCGATCCGTGGTCCTGTGGGTCAAGGAAGCGACGAGCCGGTGAGCGTGGCCGCCTTCATCGCTTCCCAGAGGACCGATCATGATGTGCCGCACACGCTGGCCTGCCGGGCGCTGGGGGTGTCCGAGTCATGGTTCTACAAGTGGCGTGACCGGCCGCCAACCCGCCGCGATGACCGGCGTGCCCGGTTGGCGGCCGCGGTCCAGAAGGTGTTCGCCGACTCGGGCGGCACCTACGGCAGCCCTCGCATCGGCATCGAGGCATCGGCATCGAGCTACGCGAGCAGGGTTGGCAGGTCTCGGACACACGATCCCGCAGCTCATGGCCACCTCCGGTCTGACCGCCCGCGCCAGGCGCCGCCGCCGGAGCCTGACCCGCCAGGGCACACGGCCGGCCGCGCCGGACCTGGTCAAGCGGGTGTTCACCGCGCCGGCGCCGGACCGCGTCTGGTGCGGCGACATGACCGAGATCCGCACCGACGAGGGCAAGCTCTATCTGGCCACCGTCATCGACCTGTACTCCCGTCGCATCCTCGGCTACGCGATGGGCGCCCACCACGACGCCGGGCTGGTCGTCGCCGCGTTGAACATGGCCGCCGTCTCCAGAGGCGGCAGCGTCGAAGGGGTGATCTTTCACAGCGACAGGGGCGCCGAGTACAGCTCGGCCGACTTCCCCCGTGCCTGCACCCGGTGGAAGGTACGCCAGTCGATGGGCCGGGTGGGGTCGTGCTTCGACAACGCCGTCGCCGAGGCCACCTTCTCCACCATCAAGGTCGAGTACGTCCACCGCAGCCACTTCCGCACCCGCACCGAGGCCCGCCTGAAGATCGCCACCTGGATCACCGATTTCTACAACCGGCGTCGCCGGCACTCCGTCTGCGACTGGCGATCCCCCATCGACTACGAACGATCAGAGGCCTGCGCCATGGAGGCCCGGGCCGCATAACGGAGCCCTCCACGATTCCAGGGGGATTGACAGAATGCGCAGGTCCTGAGCGTTGACGGAGCCGATCGGCGATCAGAGTTGTCCGATAAGGGATCGGCTTACGGACATCGCAAACGCGCTCATTGCGGCCGGGCCCCGGCGCCGGGCTGGTGAACTGGCCCGGCGTCAGAGGTTGAGCCCTGTCATGGAGTCCGCCGGGTAGCGCGTGCCCGCCACGTCGGCACCGATGTGGTCGAGGGCCGCCCGGTCGTCCGGGGTGAGCTGCACCTGGAGGGCAGCAAGGTTCTGCTCGAGATAGCCGATCCGCCTGGTGCCGGGGATCGGCACGATGTCGTCGCCCTGGCTGAGCACCCAGGCGAGGGCGAGCTGCGCGGGCGTGACGCTCTTCTCGGCGGCCAGCTTGCTCACTGTCTCGACGAGCCGGAGGTTGGCCGCGAGGTTGTCGCCTTGGAAGCGCGGGTTCTGGCGGCGCCAGTCGTCGTCGGCGAGCTCGTCTGGGCGGGTGATCGCGCCGGTGAGGAAGCCGCGCCCGAGCGGGCTGTACGCCACGAACCCGATGCCCAGCTCGCGCAGCGTGCCGAACAGCTCCCCCTCGAGCTCGCGGGTCCACAGCGAGTACTCGTACTGCCCGGCGGTGACGGGGTGTACGGCGTGCGCCCGCCGTACGGTCGACGGCGCGGCCTCGGAGATGCCGAGATGACGCACCTTCCCGGCTACCACCAGCTCGGCCATCGCGCCCCAGGTCTCCTCGACGGGCACGTTCGGATCGACACGGTGCTGGTAGTAGAGGTCGATGTGGTCGACGCCGAGCCGGCCGAGGGACGCGTCGCAGGCGGCGCGGACGTACTCGGGGCGGCCGTTGACACCGACGAAGCTGCCGTCCGGTCTGCGCTCGTTGCCGAACTTGGTGGCGACGATGACGTCGTCGCGGCGCCCGGCGATCGCGGCGCCGACGAGCTGTTCATTGTGAAACGGCCCGTACATGTCGGCGGTGTCAAGCATGGTGACGCCGAGGTCGAGGGCGCGGTGGATGGTGGCGATGGACTCGGCGTCGTCGCGCGGCCCGTAGAAATCGCTCATCCCCATGCAGCCGAGGCCGAGTGCGGAGGTGGTCAGTCCCTGTCCGAGGTTTCGTTGCTCCATGCGGATGAGCCTTCATCTTCGAGCGCGCTCTAAGTCAACCTAGGATTCGGTTATGACCGAGAGCTACCCCATCGCCGAGGTGGTGGCCCGCACCGGGCTCACCGCTCACACGCTGCGCTACTACGAGCGGGCCGGACTGATCGAACCGCCAGCGCGGGAGTGGAACGGGCACCGCCGCTACACCGAGGTCGACCTGGGGATGATCACAACCTTGACAAAGCTGCGGGCGACAGGGATGCCGATCGAGGGCATGCGCCGCTATGCAGCGCTCTGCCGGCAAGGCCCCGGCAACGAGGCCGAGCGCCGCGCGTTGCTCCTCGAGCACCGCGAGCAGGTGCTCAGCCGCCTCGATCAGCTGCAGGCAGATCTCGCGGTCGTTGACCGGAAGATCGAGATGTACGCGCCGGTCACCGGGAGCGAAGCGGACTCTGGCCGAATGGAGAACCTGTGCTCAGGCGTTCAGAGCCGCCAGCCTTTCGTGGCGTGAGCGCGTTTCGGGGTTCCCCTAACGGACGCTCGCTGCGGGAGGGGTCGGCTTGAGTCGGAAGGAGCTGGCGACCTTCTGCCGGTAGATCTGCTGAGTTTGAGCGTGCCAAGGGATGCACCAGTGGCCGGCACGGGTGCTGGCGGGGACCTGACCCAGGCGCAGCCAGTTGTAGAGTCGGCGGGAATGCCGAGCAGCTGAGCGACCTGCTTGACGCTGATCTCCCCGTCATGGACCGCCACGGTACGCGGCGTAAAGATCTTGTAGATCCCACGCACCCCGGCGACGTGCCGTGGGGTGAACCGCAGGTTCTTGCCAGTGCGCAGGCCGGCGTCGTTGAGCATCTTCGCGATCTGCACGTTGCTGTGCGTGGCGCCGTACTCGCGCACGATGGCGAGGGCCTGCGGTGGGGCGGCCCCGGTCCGCGCCGCTCCACGACCAGTTCATCGGCGGCGCCGGTGTGCCACCTCACGCCGATCCGTACGGCGTCGGAGTCCTGTTCCAGCAATCGCCCACCTCGGCACCCTGGACTTCGTGGCGTCGAAGGAGAGTGTCGTCTTCCTGGGGCCTCCCGGCACCGGCAAGACCCATCTGTCCATCGGCCTCGGGATCCGGGCCTGTCAGGCCGGACACCGGGTCGCGTTCGCCACCGCCGCCCAATGGGTGTCCCGCCTCGCCGACGCCCACCACGCCGGCCGTCTCCAAGACGAGCTGGTCAAGCTCGGCCGGATCCCGCTGCTGATCGTCGACGAGGTCGGCTGTGCGCCACGAGGCGCTGAGAAACCGTGTGGGATGAGAGGCCCACCGCTGGTCATCGCAGTGACCGGTTGAAGCTGGAGACAGGCCGATCCCCGGGTCAGGGGTGAGGCCGGGAGCAGTCTCGACAACGTAGGGGCTGCCGACACCACCAGACGGTGCGTGCCCGCAAGCAATGACGGGAAGGTGCAAGGAAACTGAACCAGTGGTCGACGCCCCGTGAGTCGTCAGCGGCCTGCCGAACCTGGCGGATGGGCCGCTTCGTGGTGTTGGAGAACGCTGTAACCGATGGCTTCTCCTCTTCCACCGTCGGTCTCCGGTCGGTGGTGGGAGGCCCGGACCAAGACTGCGATGTGCGGTCCGTGGCGATGCCACCGGGGTATAGCTGGGCATCGATCCCCGTTGCAGTGGTTCTCAGTGAACGTGGGAAGCGATCTGGTGTCGCCCTCCCCGGGCGGCGGCCAGCCGTCCGGCGTGCAGGCGTGACGCCCGCTGAAGGCATCAGGTCGTGGCGGAATCGCCGTAGTACTCCGAGCCGGGGAAAGCCCGGCACATGGGGAAGGGCGACAGCGTGATCAGCAGCATGCGCGGACGCGCGACGTGGACGACCTTCGTACCTTGGCGGCGCTGTCCAAGGTCGTGACAGTGGACGACCCGTACGTCTATGCAGCGACTTCTACCCCGACGAGGTGATCTCGGTGCGGGCCATGGCGGTCATCCGCGAGCTCTTCGATTGAGTCGGTGGCAGTGGCCCCCGGCGATCGGCGATGCGGTTTTCTGGGCGAGAGTTGTAGTTCGCCCCGGATGATGATCGTGGAATCGCGGAAACATCGCCCCTCGGACACGATTCAATGCTCTATCGAAGTCCGCGACACGCTGTGCCTGTCGCGGACTTTCTTGCCGTGCTGCCCGGCTTTCAGAAGATGCTGGCGTATGTCACGTCCGGCCACGGCGTGGTCGTCGTCGGCGCCCAGACCGAGCAGGTCTATCCCCGCCCCGGGCCTGACCTGCGGCTACGCGCTCGTCCGGCGCCACCGACGACCTCGGCGCTCTCGCCTCGGCCTTCCTCCACCACGCCACCACCGCAATGCGGGACCGGCCGTCCACCGGACGCCCCGCTGACCGTCGTCAACCGGCACTGCCAACGTGTAGCACGATCTTGGCACGGGCGTGTTCCACCTCGAGGCGACGGATCGCCGCAGCCGCCTCGGACAGCGGGTAGGTCCGCTCCACGATGGGCGTGAGTCGTCCGGACTCGATGAGCTCGGTGAGGACGGCGAGGTTCGCGGCGCTGGGGACAGCGCTGAGCGGGAGCACCCGGTGACGGACGAACCGGGCTACCGCCGTGCCGCGCATCATCAGGCCCATCGGGCCGACGAGGCTACCGCCGCGCGACACCCCGCCGCCGGAGAGCACCAGCGTCCCCTCTGGGGTCAAGGCCCGCCGCAGGTCGGTCAGCGAACGGTTGCCGACCAGGTCGAGCACCACGTCGTAGCGTCCGTGGTGGCGGGCGAAGTCGTCGCGGGTGTAGTCGACCACGTGGTCGGTCCCCAGCGACTCGACGAGCTCGGCGTTCTGCGGGCTGCACACCGCGGTCACCTCGGCGCCGTACGCCTTCGCGAGCTGCACCGCGAACGTGCCCACGCCGCCCGAGGACCCGTTGATCAGGACGCGTTGCCCGCCGCGGACCCGGGCGCGGTCACGCAGCCCGATCAGCGCCGTGTTCGCCGCGAGGGGGACCGCCGCCGCCTGCCCGTAGCTGAGGTTCCGCGGCATGGTGGCCACCACCTGTGCCGGGGCGCAGACGTACTCCGCGAATGCGCCGGCGGCCTCGCCGTACACGTCGTCGCCCGGGCGGAGGTGTTCGACTCCCTCGCCGACCGCCTCGACGGTGCCGGCGAAGTCGGTGCCACGCACGGTCACCTTCGGGCCGCGCAGGCCGAGCTCCGGGGCGGCCAGGCGGGCCAGGTAGGGGTCGCCCCGCAGGAAATGCCAGTCGCGGGCGTTGACCGAGGCGGCCCGCACCCGGACCAGCACCTGCGAACGGGACGGGGCGGGAGTCGCGACGTCGGCCAGCCGGAGCACTTCCGGGCCGCCGTACCGGTGGTGGACGATGGCCTTCATCTACGCCTCCGCCAGGATCGTCGCGGGCACCGGGACTGCCGGGGCGGGGCGTCGCCGGCGGACCAGCCATTCGGCGATGGCCAGGTTGAGCGTCCAGGACGCACCCATGAGCACCGCCCGGGACAGTTGGGTGGTCGGACCCACCGCCAGCATCCAGGTCGACAACAGTACGGCCTGGGTCCCGGCGCCCTGCCCGATCGCATAGCCCCGCATCATCCAGGCCCGATGGTGGCGGATCCGGTGCTGCCGGATGGCCAGGAAGCCGGCGGCGATGGATCCGAACATGGCCGACGCGAACAGATACCGCAACGCCATGAGCAGCGGACCGTCACTGGGTGGCAGCGGGTAGAAGGTGTTCATCCACAGCGCGGTCACGGCCACCGCTAGTCCACACAGGACGAGTGCCCGGCCGGCGCGGCGGTGCCAGACCCGGTGTCGTTTGCGGAACTCGGGCGCGAACTGGAGTGCCCCCAGCGCGCAGAACGCGACGGCGGCGAAGATGTGCAGCAGCACCGGCACCGGCGCCGCGAAGAAGCGTTCGTCCTCGGGCGTCACCTCGGCCCCGCCGGAGAGCTGGGCCACCCGCAGCGCGCCGCCGAACGCGGGGACCACGCTGAGCAGGATGAGCCCGGTGAGGAGGGGCCAGTCCCGTCGTCTTGTCGTCATGGTCCGAGCATGGCGACCGGGCGGGTGTGGGTTCATCGGTCCACGGGCCGCGGGCAGACCGGCCGAAGGTCGGGGACATGGACCGTACTTTCGGTGGCGCCCGTGCGGCGGGTCGATCTCAGCCGCCGCGTACCCGGTCGGTCTCGTACGCCCACATCGCGATCTCGACCCGGTTGCGCGCCCCCAGTTTGGCCATCAGGCTGGCGATGTGGGTCTTGACCGTGCTCAGCGTGATGTGCAGCTCGGCCGAGATCTCGGTGTTGGTGCGTCCTCGGGCCACCGCGGACAGCACCTGCTCCTCCCGGTCGGTGAGCCGGTCGATCGGCTGGCGGGGCGGGGCGGCCGGCCCGGCGTCGGCGAACGCCCTGAGCAGCCGGGTGGTGATGCTCGGCGCGATCAGCGCGTCCCCACGGGCGGCCGCGTGGATCGCCTGGGCGAGCAGGGCCGGGCCGCAGTCCTTGAGCACGAAGCCCTTGGCTCCGGCCCGCAGGGCGGCGTAGACGTACTCGTCCAGGTCGAAGGTCGTGATGACCACCACCGCCATCGGATCCGCGACCCCCGGCCCGGCCAGCAACCGGGTCGCCTCGATGCCGTCCAGACCGGGCATCCGGATGTCGAACAGACACACGTCCGGGCGCAGCCGCCGGGCCAGGTCGACCGCCCGCTGTCCGGTGGCCGCCTCGCCGACCACCTCGATGTCGGCCTGAGCGTTGAGGATCATCGCCAACCCGGTGCGCACAATCTCCTGGTCGTCCGCCACGACGACCCGTACGCCCCCGTTCCGGCTCATGCCGCCGCCCGGGGCAGTGCCGCAGTGACCGTCCAGCCGCGGTCGCGATCAGGACCGGCATCGACCGAGCCGCCGAGCAGGTTGACCCGTTCCCTCATGCCGACCAGTCCGAAGCCGCCGGATCCGAACGCGCGCGCGGTCGGGCCGTCTCCGTCGTCGCTCACCCGCAGGCGCACCATGTCCTTGTCCGCCACCACCCGTACCGTGATCCGTGTTGCGTCCTGCGCGTGCCGGCGGGCATTGGTGACCGATTCCTGGGCCAGCCGGTAGATCGCGGTCGCCACCGATGCCGGTAATCCATCCAGATCGCCGACCAGTTCCACCTCCACCGCCGGACCGTGGTCGGAGCGGCCGGCCAACCGCTGAAGGTCGGCGATACGCGGACTCGGCATGCGCTCGGCCGGCTCGTCGTGACGCAGGGCCCGCACCATGGTGCGCATCTCGGCCAGGGCCCGGGTCGCCTCGGCCTCGATGATCCGCAGCGCGTCGGCTGCGGCCGAGGGTTGCGTCTGCATCATGGCCAACCCGGCCTGCGCCCGGACCGCCATCGCGGAGACGTGATGGGCCACCGTGTCGTGCAGGTCGCGGGCCAGCCGTTCCCGTTCGAGCAACTTCACCTGCTCGAACTCGCGCTGGCGGGCCCGGGCCCGCCAGCGCAGCGCGGCCCCGACCGCGAGCGCCGCCGAGATCACTCCGGCCCCGGCCAGAGCGTCGCCCGGGTCGATGTAGCCCACCGTCGCCGACCACGTGATCTTCGCGGCGACGATGGCCGCCCCGAACGTTGCCCCGCGCCCCGAACCCCACCGCGACAGCGAGAACACCAGGATCAACAGGAAAGCCAGCGTGTTCAGCCGGAGATCGCCGTGCACCAGGACCTCGCCCACGGCGCAGACCGGGAAGGCGACCACCGCCATCAGCAGGGGCCTGGTCCGCCGCCACAGCAACACCGCGGTGAGGCCGACCCCGATCAGGACCGGCACGACGGCCGGCGACGGCAGGTCCGACCGTACGAGCCCTTCCAGCAAGCCCGCCGCCGCGAGTACGGCCACCAACGCCCAGTCCCGCCACCCGCGCCGCGGCGGATACGCCGGGCGAGGCTCGCGCCACCAGGACCGCAGCAGCTCGCGCACCATCCGATCGTACGGGCACCGCACGCCTTTCCCACAGCGGTGCTCTGCTGTTCCGTGACCGGCGACGGGTGCTCGGCGGCCGCCGGCGCGGGTTGCCGCCCGTGCCGGCCGGTCGACCTACGGCCGGGGCACGGCGTCGTCCTCGACGAGGTGCGCGTGGTGGCCGATGATCTGGGACTGCCGCCGGGTGGCTCAACGAGCCGACCAGCGTGTATGTCTCCGGCAAGGACGACCCGGGCAGGCGGCGGGTCTTCGACCATCCCGGACTGCACGTCACGGCGGCGTCGCCGGAGCATATATTCGTGATGAAGGCACTCGCGGCGTGGGCGCGAAGTGGACGATCTTCGCGTCATGGCGGCGCTTGCCAAGGTCGCGACGGTCGACGACGTCGGAATCAGGTGCAGCACGGCGGCTAACCTGATCATGTAGTTGGGTTCAACTCGCCCCTCGGACACAAACCGAATCCCAACGGTGCGCGGCAAGATCAAAACTTGCCCGCACCGTTTGTGTTTCGGCTGCTCTGTGGGCGTGTCGGCCGCGAACACCCACTCAGAAACGCGTTGGGGCCGTCCGCCGGTCGATCCGGTACGCCCCGGCTCCCTGCCTATATGAACGCCTGGTATGGGCGGCGGTGATGGATCTCGACCGGTGTGCCGGGGCGCGGTCCGTCGAGGATGATTCCGTCTCTGTTCACCTGGGCTCGGAAGATCGGCGTCCTGGGATGGACATCCCAGTCGCCGCCCAGCTTGATGGCGGCATCGCGTACCCGATGGAGGAAGGTGTTCAAGCGTTCTCCGTTGATGCCACCGAGTGTTCTGTTGTCGAGTATCTCGGTGTCCCCGTCTGCCGGGTTGCAGTGTGAGTCAGCGGTTGCCCACGGTAACCAGATGTCGGTCGACAGGTAGAAGCCCGTGTGCACAACACCCGTCTCCGGCGGGTCGGCGTCCAGGGTGATGTGCGTGATGCTGAACGGTTGGTAGTCGTATGTACTGCGCAGTCCCAGCGGTGCGGCGAACTCGTGCATCTCATGGACCCAGGTCTGGGCGACCTGGCCCCGTTGGTCGGCGTAGGCGAGCAGGGTTGAGGTGTGCTCCTCGGGGAGAGCGTCGAACTGTTGAAGGATGAAGCCGGTCGGTAGCCATTCGTCGGTTTCTGGCACCAATTCTGGGTGGGTGCGGATGAATGTCGCGAGGCTACCGTCCCGTTCGCGGATGTAGTTGATCTCCTCGATCGCCTCTACCCGGAGTACGCCGGTCTCCTCGGCCGCCGTCAGCACCGCGTCCTGCCAGGGCAGCAGGAAACCGGGACCGAGAACGCAGGGGAAACTCGCGTTCCACCAACACATTTCGTCAGAGTCGTAGCTGCTCCACGTGTTAGCAGGGTTGTCCGAGTTCACTCTGGACGTGTCACACCGCCGAGAAGGTGACGGGGCGCCCCGTTGGGCTCAGCCGACCGAGGAGCGGGCGACCGGCGCGTCGAAGTACGTGTTCGGGTAGGGCTCGTCGCGGTAGCTGTAGTGCCACCACTCGTTGTCGTAGCCCACGAACCCCTCGCGCGCCATCAGCTTGCGCAGCAGGTCCCGGTTGGCCCGCGCCTCCGGGCCGATGCGCGGGCTGTCCGTGTGGGCGAGCGGGTCAAAGCAGTCGAAACCCGTGCCCATGTCCACGCTGTCGTCAGCGAACCGCTCGCCCGCCGGGGCGGTGCAGGGGACGAGCCGCTGCCCCGGCCGGTACGGGGCCTGGCTCGGCGCGTTCACGTCCACCAGAGTCAGATCCACGGTGCTGCCGCTGCTGTGCGCGGTCGGCGCGCCCACGTAACCCTTGTCGAACAGATCCGACTTCGCCACGTGCGGGTGGAACTCGGCCTTCGTCTGCTCCTGACCGGGCTGGCGGGCCCACGCCACGATGTCGTCGACCGCCGGCTGCGGGCGGTAGCAGTCGTACACCTTGAGGGTGCGGCCCTCGGCCAGCGCGGCGTCCTGCACCTTGCGCAGCGCCTCAGCAGCCGGACGGGTGAGCAGGCAGAGCGGCTCGGTGTAGCCGACCAGTGGTCGCCCGACGAAGTTGTGCGCGGTGGCGTACCGGATGTCGGTGCGGATGCGGTCGTCAACGTCGGACAGCACCACAAACCCCGGCAGAGGCGGCGCGGCGGCCGGGGACGGCGTTGGCGGCGAGGGCGAGGGCGACAGCGAGTGTGCGCGGCACGCGGCGGTCAGCATCGCGACCGCGAGCAGTACGGCAGAGGTACGCGTCGCCCGTCGTCCCCACACCGCCCCTGTCTACCACATATTAGGACCTTCCGGACGGCGTTCAGCGCCGGCCCGTGGGATGCTCAGACGAAACTCATGCTTGGGCCGCTACTGTAACCGGCCTGAAGGCTAGGTCCAGTGGCGTCGTATCAGGCGGCGGTGCCAGCTCAGCAACGTGGCCGGGGTGACGATCCGATGTGCCCGCATCCGGCGGGCCAGCAGGCGGGCCAGGGCGGACAGGATCGCCCGGTCCGGCCAGGACAACCGCGGCCGGCTGGGGATCTGCCGGCACCCCCGGAACACCGGCCCCGGTACCTGTGTGCCGGGCGGTACCGGGGGCTCTCCGATCGGTGCGGCTGACACCGACGCTGTACCGGTGCTCACCGCGACCGAGTGAGATTTTCCGGCAGCGGCTTGGTGTGCAGGATGATCAGTTCCGCGACGGCCCGGGTGAGGGCGACGTAGAGACGGCTCATACCGCGGGGCTCGGCGGCGACGATGTCGGCGGGCTCCACCAACACCACGCGGTCGTACTCCAGCCCTTTGACCTGGCTGACCGGAATCGCGTTCAAGGAAGCGGCCAACTGGTCGGGTGCGATGACCGTACCCGTCTCCTGCCTGACCGCTTCGGTCAGGTCGTCGACCTGACGAATCTCCAACACGCCGCCAGGTCGGAAGGAGCGGGTGGGCTCGATCCCGGGCGCCAGGGCACGGGCGGCGAAGTCGGCGATGACCTGCGGCACCCGGTAGCCGGTGGGCAGGTCGAGCGTCCTGACCTCGCGCTTGCCCAGCCGTTGCACCAGCTCCGGCCAGGAGGCGACGGCCAGCGGATGGGTCGCCTGACCGAGGTCGCCCACGATGGTCATCGAGGCGTGGGCGGCGCGGCGGGCGATCATCCGGCACTCCATCGGCGACAGATCCTGCGCCTCGTCAAGGAGGACGTGCAGGTACACGTCGTCGATGGGCTCCTCGGTATCGGCTACCGGCAACGGCTCGGCCAACACCGGCACGTAACCTTCCTCGCCGTGCGGGTCGAAGCCGTCGACCCAGCTCACCACCTTGTGCCCCTCGCGCAGAATGATCGCGGCGGCCCAGCGCTGCGCGGCCCAGTAGCCGTTGTTGTCGATAGCCTGCCCGGACAGCGCGATCGGCGTGAGCAGTCCGGGCGCGAAGAGCTGCCAACCGTCGTTGAGGCTCCAGCTCAGCACGAAGGTCTCCGCCAACCGGGTACCGCTGTGCAGCTCACGCAGCTGCCACTCGGGCTTGACCTTTCTCGGCTTCTGCGGCTTGCCCAGAATCTCGGCCAGTTCGTCGAGCAGTGGGACGTCGTCCACCGACCACTCCCCGTTCTGCGCGGGAAGGACGTCCTGCGGGGTCAGCGGCGGCCACCACGCGTTCAGGAATGCGTCCGGCACTTCTCTGCCGCCCAGCATGTCCGAGAGTACCTTCGCAGCTTCCGTCCGGGCGCCGTTGACTCTGATGCCCTTGGCCTCGCATCTCTTTCGAATCTCGAGGCGAGCCTTTGCCAGGTCGTCGGCCTGGAGCGTGCGTAGGTGATCCGGCGCGTTCGGCGGGGTGTCCCAGGCCAGGTCGGTCAGTACCCGCACCATCCTCAGGTCGCCCTTGGACCTGGCCACCGAGGCGGGGTCGCGCCGGGTGGCGACGACGCCCTCGAACAGCTCACCGATCGCGCGCAGGTGAACGCTGTCCTCGCCGAGCCCGGGCAGCACCCTCCCGATGTACTCCGTGAACACCGTCGACGGGCCGACCACCAGCACCCGGCCGTCGGTGAACCTGCCTCGGTCGGTGTAGAGCAGGTAGGCCGCACGATGCAGCGCCACCTGGGTCTTGCCGGTGCCCGGGCCGCCGGTGATCAGGGTGACGCCGTGTGCGGGTGCGCGGATCGCCTCGTCCTGCTCGCGCTGGATCGTGGCGACGATGTCGCGCATGTGCTCACCGCGCGTTCTGGCCAGCGACGCGAGCAGGGCTCCTTCGCCGACCACGCCGTCGGTGTCCCTGGTGGACAGCACCTCGTCGTCGAGATCGACCACGGTGGGGCCCTCGCACGTGATGACGCGGCGGCGTTCCACGCCGAGCGGCGCGCCGGGCGTGGCGCGGTAGAACGGCGCGGCAGCGGGCGCACGCCAGTCCACTACCAGCGGCTCCCGGTCCTCATCGCGTACGCCCAGCCGGCCGATGCGGTAGGTCTCGCCGTCGTCGAAGTCCAGTCGACCGAAGACGATGCCCTCCTCCTGGCCGTTCAGATCGGACATCCTGGCGGCGGCGTGCAGGACCATGGCATCCCGCTCGACCAGGCCGGCGACCGGTCCGGACCCGGCGCGGTGGTGTCCCTCTTCTCTCAGCTCCATTGTCTGCCCGCGCATGACCTCAAGGCGCGCGTACACCTTGTCGACTACCTGCTGTTCGATGGCGATCTGGCGTGCTGCCTCGGACACGGTGCTCCCCGGTCTTCCTGTGCGTCTTCGCGGTGCGGTGCGGTCTTCGCACCCGGCGCATGTCTTCCTGGGCGGCGTATGCGGCGGCGGCCTGCGCGCTTGGACAAGCACATGCGCCGGCTCGGACTGGTCGAGGATATGCGCCGGTCAGGGACACAAGATCGGCATCCGGGACGATTCGGGCCGCTTGACCGACCGATATGATGGAGATGGCGGAGGGGAACGAGCTTCCGGCGCTTTTCCACTCTCGATCCGCAGTTGCCCCTGCAGCTCCTCCCGGCGGGATGGTTCAGGCAGCCAGCCCGGGAGCTGTTCGCGGCGGTCTACGACGGCCTTGCCGAACCCGCCGAGCGGCACGTCCGAGCGGTCGTCGCGCGGTTCACCGACAGCGCGCCACCCGGCATCCGGGCCCACACCACCGCCGACCCCTTTGCCGGGGGAGTAGGTGGTGACGTGAGCGGTGTGGTACCGGCTCAGGGCGGGCCGGCGCCCTGACGACCCCGCGCTCCCGCCCGTTGGCAGGGCGAACGGCCGCCGGCTGACCTCGCTAGGCTCGTCCGCGGATCAGTGGCAGGTAGATCTCATCGACGATCTCGATCAGGACCTCGTCCGGTGCGGTTTGCGCGCCCCGGGTCACGTACTCGTTGCGCAGCAGTACCACCGCGGTGGTGGCCACCCTGGGATGCAGGGCCGACGAGGGCGCCTCGCCGCGCGCCACCGCGCGTTCGAGCAGGCCGAGCCAGAGCGCCGAGCCGGCGTCGGCCGAGGCCTCCTGGATCGCCGCGAGCAGGTCGACCTCGGCCGCCGCGGCGGCAAGCAGGTCACGCTGCACCGCGCCGAGGGGTGTGGACCACTGCTGGTTGACCCGGCGTAGTAGCTCCAGCACGTCGTCGCGGAGGCTGCCGGTGTCCGGCACGTCCGTCGCGGCCACCGCCAGCCGCCGGTACGCGGCGACGCCCAGCGCCGCCTTGCCCGGCCAGCGGCGGTACACCGCGTTCTTGTTGGTCCCCGCCCGCCGGGCGACGGCCTCCATGGTGAGGCCGGCGTAACCGGACCTGACCAGCTCTTCGGCGGCGGCACGCAGGATCGCGTCCTCCAGTTCCGCGCCACGTCGACGGCTCACCCGGCCATGCTAGTAGGGAACGGGGAGTGCCCAAATTAAGGTACGCCTAGTACCGTATCGGCATGCGTAACCGAGGAATCACGTACGACACCGGCTGGGCCGCGGGCCACGGCCCCACCACGCACGAGCCGTTCGATCCCGCGACCGTCCGCCGTGACATGCAGGTGATCCGCGACGAACTGCACTGCACCGCCGTACGGATCACCGGCAGCCTGCCTGAGCGCCTGGAGATCGCCGCCCGGCACGCCGGCGACGCCGGCCTCGAGGTCTGGTTCTCACCCTTCACCAATGACCTGACCACCCGGGAACTGCTCGACGTGCTCGCCGACTGCGCCGCGCGCGCCGAGCGTCTGCGCCGTGATGGTGTCGAGGTCGTGCTGCTCACCGGAGCGGAGCTGACCCTGTTCACCCGCGGCTTCCTGCCCGGTGACACCCTGGACGAGCGGACCGCCCTGCTGTCCCGACCAGACCGGTTGCGCGAACTCGTTCCCACGATCCCGCCCCGACTCAACGCGTTCCTCGCCGAAGCGGCAGCACTGGTGCGCAAGGACTTCGGTGGCCGGATCAGCTACGCCGCCCTGCCCTCGGAACGCGTCGACTGGACCCCCTTCGACGTCATCGGGGTCGACCTCTACCGCTCGAAGGAAAACGCCGACGTCTACGAGCATGCCCTCCGGGTCCTGGCCGAGCAGGGCAAACCGGTGGCGGTGACCGAGTTCGGCTGCACGACGTACCGCGGCGCGGCGGACCTCGGCGCCCGCGGTGCCTTCCTGGTCGAGTGGGACGGCACGACGGCGCGCGGGCTGACCCGGGACCTGGACCGTGACGAGGAAGCGCAAGCGCGGTACCTGCGGGAACTGGTGAAGGTCTACGAGCGGGAGGCGGTGGACTCGGCCTTCTGGTGCACCTTCGCGGCCCGTAACCTGCCGCACCGGCCCGGCGGCGGTCGCGCGGACCTCGACGTCGCCTCGTACGGCCTGGTCAAGGTCCTTGACTCCGGGCAGTGGGAGCCCAAGGCCGCCTTCCACGCCATGGCCGAGGTCTACGCGGCAGCCGTACCGTGACCTCCCCCCGGCCCCGCTGGCGAGACGCGACGCGCGCAGATTTCCCGCCTGACCCTGCGACTCGATCAGGAATCGAGAAGCGCTCGGGTGTCGTCGGGCCTAGCCTTTTCCCAGGTAGCCGGCATCACGCCGAGCCCTGAACGGTGAAAGGGAGCCCCGAATGTCCGCCAGGAACTCCACGACCGTGTCCGACGGCTTCAGCCCCGAGGAGCGCGCCGCGATGAAGGAGCGCGCCGCCGAGTTGCGCGCCGAGGGCAAGAAGGGCGCCAAGAAGGCCGACGGGATCGAGGCGGTCCTCGACAGGATCGCGCAGATGGCGCCGGAAGACCGTGCGCTCGCCGAGCGCGTGCACCTGACGGTGACCACTACCGCCCCGCAGTTGTCGCCGAAGACCTGGTACGGGATGCCCGCCTACGCCAACGAGGACGGCAAGATCGTCGTCTTCTTCCAGGACTCGGGCAAGTTCAACTACCGCTACTCGACCCTCGGGTTCCAGGACACGGCACACCTCGACGACGGGGACCTGTGGCCGGTGGCGTACGCGCTGCAGAAGTGGAGCCCCGCGGTCGAGAAGAAGGTCGTCGAGCTGGTCAGGGGTGCGGTCTCCTGACTGCGGCCACGACCGCCGTAGCGCCGTGCTGCTACGCCGATGGCGCGCTGACCCGGCCACCACCCGCAGGGCCGTGGCCGAACTCGGCGGAGCAGGGTTCGTGGTGCCGCGCGGGTCGTCACGGGTGGCCGCGCCCCGTAGCCTGAGCTTCGCTTTTAACCCTCCTCCTCGGTTCTGCTGCGCCGATTGATGTCCTTTTTGGGTTGTTTCTTGGCGACTGGGTGGCGGGGTGCGGGGATGGAGGTGCGGCCCTTGGGGCGGCCGGGTCCGGGGCGGGTGGTTTTCGGCGCGCTGGCGGGGGTGCCCAGGATCCGCCGGATGCGGGGATAGCCGCGGCGGACCCGTCCGGGGGTGAGCCGTTCTGGTGTCAGGGGCTTCTCCCAGGGACGCCGAAGGTCCTCGGCCAGAGGACGAGCAAGGCGGAGCTGGGCGTAGGCGGCCAGGATCAGCCATACCCAGCGGTCGGCCTGCTCGGGGGTGCGCAGGCGAGGCCGGGTCAGGCCGAGGGCCTGCTTGAAGAAGCGGAAGGTGTGCGCGATGTCGAATCTTCTGAGAGGGCGTTTGATAGGCATTCATGTTTCCGGTTTGATGTGTTTTGCCGCTCGATCATCGGCG
>NZ_JBAKHU010000081.1:0-22509 GCF_036906895.1 Micromonospora sp. CPCC 206060 | reverse complement strand
CCCGTCGGCATCCACGACCGCTTCTTCGACATCGGCGGCGACAGCATCCGCGCCATCCGCGTCATCGGGAGCCTGCGCAGCCAGGGTCGGGACGTCACGGTCGCGGACCTGTTCCGGTACCGGACGGTCGCCGAACTGGCCGAGGCGGTGGACGCCCGGGAGGGCAGGCTGCCGGCCGAGGCCACCCGCCTGGTGGACCGGTTCGCGCTGATCTGCGACACCGACCGGGCCCGCCTGTCCGAGGGCGTGGTCGACGCGTACCCGCTGTCGATGGTGCAGGCCGGTATGGCGTACGAGATGCTCGCCGACCCGACCGGCGACCTCTACCTGAACAGCCTCTGCTACCCGATCGAGGGCGACGGACCGTTCTCGCTGCCGGCCCTGCACGCCGCCGCGCAACTGCTCGCCGGTCGGCACGAGATCCTGCGGGCCTCGATCGACCTGACCCGGTACCGCGAGCCACTCCAGCTCATCCACCCGACCGCCGAGATCCGGGTCGGCTACACCGACCTGCGGGACGTACCGGTCGCCGAGCAGGAGGCGACGGTGGCCCGGCTGGTCGCCGAGGAGCGGCAGGACCGGTTCGACCTCGGCACGCCGTCGCTGCTGCGGCTGCACGCCTACCAGCTCGCCGACGACCGGTGGCGGCTGCTGGTCAGCTACAGCCACGCCATCCTGGACGGCTGGAGCCAGAACTCGCTGGTCCCGGAGCTGCTGGGGTACTACCGCCGGATCCGGGACGGGCAGGACCCGCAGGCCGCCCCGCCGCCGGCCGTGCGGTTCGCCGACGCGGTGGCGTTGGAGCGGCGGGCGGTGGCCGCCGGGGTGGACCGGGAGTTCTGGGCGTCCCGGGTGCAGACCCACGAGCGGCTCGGCATTCCTGCGGCGTGGGCCGGTGACGGTGCCCGGTACCGGGCGGTCCGGCTGCCCTTCGGTGACCTGATGCCGGGCCTGCGGGAGCTGGCCCGGACGGCGGACGTACCGCTGAAGAGCCTGCTGTTCACCGCGCACCTGACCGTGCTGGGCATCGTGACCGGGCAGCGGCGCTTCCACAGCGGGCTGGTCTGCAACGGACGGCCCGAGCTGACCGACGGCGACCAGGTGCGCGGGATGTTCCTCAACACCGTGCCGTTCGCCGTGGAGCTGACCGGGTCGAGCTGGGCCGAGCAGGCACGCACGGTCTTCGCCGGGGAGGTCGCGCTCTGGCCGCACCGGTACTACCCGCTGCCGGCGATGCAGCGCGAGTGGGGCAACCAGAAGCCGCTGGTGGACATCTTCTTCAACTACACCGACATGCACGTGCTCAACCGGGACGGCATCGACCGGTCGGCGATCACCGACACCACCCCGAACGAGTTCGGTCTCTCGGTGTCCAGCGAGCCCGGCCAGTTGATCATCGAGGCCGGCACCGACCGGGTCGACGACAGCCACCTGGACCTGATCACCCGGACCTACCGGCGGGTGCTGGAGGCGATGGTCGCCGACCCGTCGGGTGACCCGCGCCGATGCGGACTGCCGGACCCCGACCGGAGCATCCTGCTCGGCCTCGGCGCCGGTGGACCGCTGCCGGTCCCGGACGGCACGCTGCCCGAGCTGGTCGCCCGGCAGGTGGCGGCCACCCCGGACGCGGTCGCGGTGGTCTTCGGCGACGACGTGCTCAGCTACGCCGAACTGGACCGCCGGACCAACCGGCTCGCCCACCACCTGCGGGAGCTGGGCGTCGGGCCGGGGACGCTGGTCGGGGTACACCTGAACCGCAGCGCGGACCTGGTCGTGGCGTTCCTCGCGGTGCTCGCCACCGGTGGCGCGTACCTGCCGCTGGACCCGGACTACCCGCCGCAGCGAACCGCCTTCATGCTGGCCAACGCCGGTGCACAGGTGATGGTGACCGAGACCGCGCTGGCCGGGCGGCTGGACACCGCCGGGATCCGGTCCGTGCTGCTGGACGCCGAGCGTTCGGCGATCGCCGCCCGGCCGGAGCACCGGCTGGCCGGCGGGCCGACCGCCGACGACCTGGCGTACATCATCTACACCTCGGGTTCGACCGGCACCCCGAAGGGGGTGATGATCAACCACCGGGGACTGGGCAACTTCCTCGCCGCGATGCGGCACCGGCCGGGTCTGCCGGCGGGGGCCACCGTGGTCGGGCTGACCACCGTGTCGTTCGACCCCTCGGTGCTGGAGCTGTACCTGCCGCTGCTGGTCGGCGGCCGGGTGGTGGTGGCCGACGCGGAGCAGACCCGGGACCCGCAGCGGATGGCCGAACTGATCCGCACCGCCGGGCCGGCGGTCCTCCAGGCCACCCCGGTGACCTACCGGATGCTGCTGGACTCCGGCTGGTCCGCACCGGCCGGCACCACGGTGCTCTGCGGCGGCGAGAAACTGCCGACCGAACTGGCGGTCCGGCTCGCCTCGGCCGGGGCCATCGTGTGGGACATCTACGGCCCGACCGAGACCACGGTCTGGTCCACCACGACCCGGCTGGCGCCGGACGGGCGACCGGTCGACTTCGGCATGGCCCCGAACGCCGGGTTGTACATCCTGGACGAGCGGCTGGAGCCGGTACCGGTCGGCGTCCCCGGTGAGATCCACATCGGCGGGGACGGGGTGGCCTGGGGTTACCGGGAGCGGCCCGCGCTCAGCGCGGAGAAGTTCATCCCCGACCCGCACTCCGACGTGCCGGGTGCCCGGATGTACCGCACCGGTGACCTGGCCCGCTGGCACGCCGAGGGGCATCTGGAGATCCTCGGCCGGGTCGACCACCAGGTGAAGATCCGGGGGCACCGGATCGAACCGGCCGAGATCGAGGCCGCGCTACTGGCCCACGAACACGTCCGGGCCGCGGTGGTGCACCCGCAGCGGATCGGCGGCGACCAGGAACTGGTCGCGTACCTGGTCGGCGGGGAGCAGCACCCGGTACCGGCCGGCGAGCAGCTCCGCGAGTTCCTGCTCCGTACCCTGCCGGACTACATGTGCCCGGCCGCCTATGTGCCGCTGGACGCCTTCCCGCTCACCCCGACCGGCAAGGTCGACCGCAACGCCCTGCCGGTACCGCAGCCCGGTGCCGTCGGGCGGGACGAACCGGTGCGGGTGGCACCGCGTACCGCCGACGAGCGGACCGTGGCGCAGGTGTGGTGCGAGGTGCTCGGCACCGACGAGGTGGGCGTGCACGACAACTTCTTCGAGGTCGGTGGGCACTCCCTGCTGGCCACCCGGGTCGCGGTCCGGCTGCGTACCCTGCTCGACATCGACGTGCCGGTCCGGGCGCTGTTCGACCACGCCACCGTCGCCCGGCTGGCCGAGGCACTGCCCGGCTACCCGAAGCTGGACGACCGGCCGGCGGTCCCCGGGCTGACCGCCCGGCGCCGGCTGGCCGATGTCGCCGCCCGCCGGGGTACCCGGTGACCCCGGGCAGCCCGGCGGGCGGCACGCCGGACGAGGGCCTGCGGTGAGCCGCCTCGACACTCCGGTCGCCGGGGAGCAGATTCCGCCGCTGCACCGCAACCGGGACTTCCTGCTGCTGTGGAGCGGGTCGGCGATCTCCATGCTCGGCTCGACCGCGTCGCTGGTGGCGTACCCGCTGCTGGTGCTGGCGCTGACCGGCTCGCCGGGCGCGGCCGGGCTGGCCGGCTTCGTGGCGCTGCTGCCGACGCTGCTGTTCCAGTTGCCGGCCGGCGCGCTGGTGGACCGGTGGGACCGCAAGCGGGTGATGATCTGGTGCGACCTGCTGCGGGCGCTCGCGGTGGGCAGCATCGTGGCGGCGATCGCCGTCGACGAGCTGCACCTGTGGCACGTGCTCGTCGTCGGCTTCGTCGAGGGGACGTTGTCGGTGGCGTACGAGCTGGCGGCCGGCGCCGCGATCCCGAACGTGGTGCATCCGAGTCAGGTGACCACCGCGCTGTCCCGCAACGAGGCCCGGGAACGGGCTGCGGTGATGGCCGGTACCCCGCTCGGCGGTGCGCTGTTCGGGCTGGGCCGGATCTGGCCGTTCGTGCTGGACACGGTCTCCTACCTGGTCTCCCTGCTGACGCTGCTGTTCATCCGCCGCGACTTTCAGGCCGACCGGCCGGCGGACGACGCCCCGGACGGTGCCCGGGGCGCCACCGCCACCGGGGACGCCGCCACCGCCACCGGGAAGCTGGTCGCCGAACTCACCCACGGGTTGCGCTGGCTGTGGGGGCAGCCGTTCCTGCGGACGGCCACCCTGCTGGTCGCCGGCAGCAACCTGCTGTTCCGGGCCCTGTTCCTGATCGTCATCGTCACGTTCGAGGACGCCGGGGCGGCCCCGGCGGCCATCGGCCTGCTGCTCGGTGTGGCCGGCACCAGCGGGGTGGTCGGTTCACTGGTGGCGACCTGGTGCGCCGGCCGGTTCTCGATGCGCACGGTCGTCGTTGCCGCGAACTGGGTGTGGGCGGTGATGATCTGCGTCATCGCGGTCACCGACGACCTCTACCTGATCGGTGCCGCGTACGCCCTGATGTGGTTCGTGGGGCCGATCTGGAACGTGGCGGTCGCCGGTTACCAGATGGCGCTCACCCCCGACCACATCCAGGGCCGGGTGCTCAGCGCGGTCAGCCTGCTGGCCAACGGCGCGGTCGCGCTCGGTTCCCTGGCCGGGGGCTACCTGCTGGAGTCCCTCGAACCGGCACACGCCGCCTGGTCGATGGCTGTCTGGATGGTCCTGCTCGCCACCCTGGCGACGCTGAGCCGCTCGGTACGTCGAGCGAGCTTTCTGCCGATTGAGCACCCAAGGAGGAGCTGAAGGTGTTGCGCACCATACTCAAGTCCAAGATCCACCGCGCGGTGGTCACCCAGGCCGACCTGCACTACGTCGGTTCGCTGACCATCGACGAGGACCTGATGGACGCCGCCGACCTGATCGCCGGCGAGCAGGTGCACGTGGTGGACATCAACAACGGTGCCCGCCTGGAGACGTACGTCATCGCCGGGGAGCGCGGCAGCGGGGTCATCGGGATCAACGGGGCCGCGGCCCGGCTGATCCACCCCGGCGACCTGGTCATCATCATCAGCTACGTGGCCGTGGCCGACCCGGACGCCAAGGGGTACACGCCCCGGGTGGTGATGGTCGACGAGACCAACCGGATGCTGGGCACCACCGACGACCCGGCCGAGGCGATCCCCGGGACCGGCACCGTTCCCGGTAACACCCTGCGGGCGGCTGCGGATCCCCGTACGGGGAGCGAACGTGCGGGCCGATGAGACCGACATCGGCGGGGTGCTGAGCACGATCGGCGGTTCCCCACTGATCCGGCTGGACAAGCTCATGCCGGACGTCCCCTTCACCCTGTGGGCGAAGCTGGAGGCGCACAACCCGGGCGGGAGCATCAAGGACCGCTCGGCGCTGGGCATGCTGATCGACCGGATCCGCGCCGGGGAGCTGCAACCCGGCCGGTCGGTGGTGGTCGAGTCCAGCTCGGGCAACCTCGGCATCGGGCTGGCCCAGGTCTGCCGCTACTTCGACATCCGGTTCATCTGTGTGGTGGACCCCCGGACGAACGCGCAGAACATCGCCATCATGCGGGCCTTCGACGCCGAGGTGGAGGTGGTGACCAGCACCGACCCGGCCACCGGCGAGTACCTGCCGCAGCGGATCCGCCGGGTCCGGGAACTGGTCGCCACCATTCCGTACGCCTGGTGGCCGGACCAGTACGCCAACCCGTTGAACCCCCGGGCCCACGAGACGACCATGCGGGAGATCGTCGAGGGGGTACCCTCCCCGGTGGACTTCCTGTTCTGCGCGACGAGTTCCTGCGGCACGTTGCGCGGCTGCGCCGACTACGCCCGGACGCACGAGCTGCCGCTGACCATGGTCGCGGTGGACGCGGCCGGTAGCGCGATCTTCGGTGACTACACCCCGCGCAAGCGGCTCATCCCGGGCCACGGCGCGGCGGTCCGGCCGAAGCTCTACCGGGACGGGCTGGCCGACAAGGTGGTGCACGTCGGCGACCTGGACTGCGTGACCGGGTGCCGCCGGCTGGCCCACCGGGAGGCGATCCTCGCCGGCGGGTCCTCGGGTGCCGTGGTGGCCGCCGTGGAGCAGCTCCGCGATCTGATCCCGGCCGGCGCGACCTGCGCGCTGATCTTCCCGGACCGGGGTGAGCGCTACCTGAACACGATCTACGACGACGACTGGGTGACCGCGCACTTCGGCGACGTGACCCACCTGTGGAAGGACCCGACCGTGGACGGAGTGCCATGTTGATCATTTCGGCCGGCGAGGTCCGGCAGCTCCTGTCCGACCGGGAGGACGCCGTCCTGGACGCGGTCCGCCACGCCTACGTGCGGCACGCGCAGGGGCGTACCGTGCTGCCGCACTCGGTGTTCCTGCGGTTCCCGGAGGACACCCGCAACCGGATCATCGGGCTGCCCGCGTACCTGGGCGACGACACCCCGGTCGCCGGCATGAAGTGGATCTCGTCGTTTCCCGGCAACATCGACAGCGGACTGGCCCGGGCCTCCGCGGCGATCATCGTCAACTCGATGGAGAACGGTCACCCGGTCGCCCTGATCGAGGGCTCCACGATCTCCGCCCGACGGACCGCCGCCAGCGCCGCCCTGGCCGCCGGCGCCCTCACCCCGCCGGCCAGCGGGGTCTCCCTGGTCGGCTGCGGCGTGATCAACTTCGAGGTACTGCGGTTCCTCCGCGCGGTGCTGCCCGGTCTGGGCGAGGTGACCGTCTTCGACCTGGACGCCGGGCGGGCCGCCGCGTTCGCCCGGCGCTGCGCACGCTGGGACCTGAAGGTGAGCGTCGCCGGCACGGTCGAGGAGGCCCTCGCCGCCCACCCGCTGGTCTGCCTGGCCACCACGGCGGGCGTACCGCACCTGGGGCTGGCACGCTGCCAGCCGGGGGCGCTGGTGCTGCACCTGTCGCTGCGGGACATCTTCCCGGCGGACATCCTCGCCGCGGTCAACGTGGTCGACGACGCCGACCACGTCTGCCGGGCGGCGACCTCGCTGCACCTGGCCGAGCAGGAGACCGGGCACCGGGACTTCATCGCCGCCGGTATCGGCGAGATCCTCGGTGGGGCCGAATGGCGGCACGACCCGGAGCGGATCACCGTCTACTCGCCGTTCGGCCTGGGCGTACTCGACCTCGCGGTGGCCGAGCTGGTCCGGCGTACCGCCGAGCGGGTCGGCATCGGCACCCGGCTGCCGGACTTCCTGACCATGCCACCGGAGGACCCGGATGCCGACTGAGCCGAGCGTCGCGCCGTGGAACGACACGGCCGTGACGTACCCGGGCCAGCCGGCCCTGCACGAGCTGGTGCACGGGCAGGCGGCGCGTACCCCGGACGCCGTGGCGGTGGTCGCCGACCGGGAGCAGCTCAGCTACGCCGACCTGGTGGGGCGGGCCAACCAGCTCGCCAACCTGCTGGTCGCGCGGGGCATCGGCCCGGAGTCCCGGGTCGGGGTCTGCCTGCACCGGGGCACCGACATGGTGGTGGCGCTGCTCGGCATCCTCACCGCCGGGGCCGGCTACGTGCCGCTGGACCCGGAGTACCCGGCGCAGCGGATCGCCTTCATGGTGGCCGACGCGCAGCTCGACACCGTGGTCACCGACCCGGACCTGCCGGTGCTCGCCGAGCTGGACCGGGCCGTGGACATCGTGTCGGTGGGCCGGGACACCGCCGGCTGGCCGACCGGGGTGCCGCAGGTCGCCGTCGACCCGGACCACCCGGCGTACGTCATCTACACCTCCGGTTCCACCGGCCGGCCCAAGGGGGTGGTGATGCCGCACCGGGGGATCGTCAACCGGGTCCGCTGGGGGCTGGCCGCGTACCCGCTGGGCCCCGACGACCTTGTGCTCCAGAAGACCCCGTACAGCTTCGACGTCTCGGTGCCGGAGTTCTTCGGCACCCTCGCCGCCGGTGCGCGCCTGGTGATGGCCCGCCCGGGCGGGCACCGCGACCCGGCCTACCTGATCGACACGATCCACCGGTACGGCATCACCAGCGTCCACTTCGTACCGTCGATGCTGCGGGCGTTCCTCGCCGAGGTCCGCGACACCGGGGCCCGCTTCCCCACCCTGCGCCGGATCGTGTGCAGCGGGGAGGCGCTCACCCCGGACCTGGTCACCGGGGCGGACGAGCTGATCGGCTGCGAGGTGCTCAACCTGTACGGGCCGACCGAGACGGCGGTGGAGGTGACCGGGCTGCGCTGCCGGCCCGGTGAGCCGGTCAGCATCGGTCACGCGGTGGCGAACACCCGCACGCACATCCTCGACGACCGCAGCGAACCGGCGGAGATCGGCGAACTCTGCCTGGCCGGGGTGCAGCTTGCCCGGGGCTACCTGGGACGGCCGGCGCTGACCGCCGAACGGTTCACCCCCGACCCGTTCGGCCCGCCCGGTTCCCGGCTGTACCGCACCGGCGACCTGGCCCGCCGGCTGCCCGACGGCGCGGTGGACTACCTTGGCCGGATCGACCACCAGGTCAAGATCCGGGGCCACCGGGTCGAGTTGGGCGAGATCGACGCCGCCCTGCGTACCGTGCCCGGGGTGCAGGCCGCCGCCACGGCCGTGCACGCCGACCAGCTCGTCGGGTACGTGGTGGCGGCCACCGTCGCCCCCACCGTCCGGGTGCTCCGGGCCCACCTGACCGAGCGGCTGCCCGGGTACATGGTCCCGTCGGTCTTCATGGCCGTGCCGGCGCTACCGATCAGCCCGAGCGGCAAACTCGACCGGACGGCCCTGCCCGCCCCGGACCACCGGCGGCTCGCCGACTCCGGACGGGTCGACCCGCGTACCGACGACGAACGCCGGCTGGCCGACATCTGGGCCGACCTGCTCGGCGGCGGACCGGTCGGGGTCCAGGACACCTTCGTCGAACTGGGCGGCGACTCGCTGGCCGCCACCCGGGTCTGCTCCCGTGTCCGCCGGTCGTGGGGCTGGTCGTTCTCCCCCGCCGACGTGCTCACCGCAACGGTGGCCGAACTCGTGGCGCGGGGCGGCAGCGACGGCCCGGCAGACACCGGAGAAGCCGGAGAAGCCGGGACGGTCGGGGCCGGCACGCCGGGCGCGGTGGACGCCACCACCGGCCCGGGCACCGGGGTCGGCGCGGGCCAGCCGGCCGGTACGCCGCTCAGCGCCGCCCAGCACCGGATCTGGTTCGCCGACCAGCTCGACCCGGGATCGACCACCTACACGATGTTCGAGTCCTACCGGCTGCGCGGCCCGGTCGACGTGGACGCGCTGCGGGCCGCCGTGGCGGACACGGTACGCCGGCATCCCGCCCTGCGGACCACCTTCCAGTCCCGCCGGGGCGTGCCGTACGCGGAGGTCGGCCCGGACGCCCGGGTACCGGTCGAGGTGCTGACGGTCGCCGACGACGCCGGCGTGCAGGCGGCCGTCGACCGGCTCACCGCCGAACCGTTCGCGCTCGCCGAGGGGTCACTGCTCCGGGTCACCCTGCTGCGGCTGGCCCCCGAGGAGCACATCCTGGTCGCCACCATCCACCACATCGTCGCCGACGACTGGTCGATGGACGTGCTGTGGCGGGACGTGTGCCGGGCGTACGCGCTGCACCGGCAGGGCCGGGCGGGGAGCGTCGACCCGTTACCGCCGGCTCCCCTGCCGACCACCGATCCGGCCGACCTCGACTACTGGCGCCAGCACCTGGCCGGCGCGCCGGCCACCCTGGACCTCCCCGCCGACCTGTCCCGGCCGGCCCGGCTGCGGCACACCGAGGACACCGTCCGGTTCACCCTGCCGGCGGAGGTCGCCGCCGGGGTGCGGACGCTGGCCCGGGCGACCGGATCGACCCCGTTCATGGTGCTGCTCACCGCCTTCGCCGTGCTGGTCGGGCAGCTCGCCGAACGCGACGACCTGGTGATCGGCACGTTCTCCGGCAACCGGGGCACCGAGGAGGCCGAAGACGGGATCGGGATGTTCGTCAACACCCTGGCCCTGCGGGTGCCCTGCCCGTCCGGGGCGACCTTCACCGACCTGCTGCACCGGGTACGGGAGGTGGCGCTGGCCGGGTACCGGCACCAGGGGTTCCCCTTCGACCGGCTGGTGACGGCGCTGCGCCCGAAACGCGACCTGAGCCGTAACCCGGTGGTCCAGGTCGCCTTCCAGCTCCTCGGTGACCTGACCGGTCGGGTCCGGTTGCCCGGTGTCACCACCGAGCCGTTCCGGCACGGCCAGGGCGGTTCCCCGTTCGACCTACTGCTCACCGCCCGGGAGGAGGGTGCGCAGTTGGCCGGGTGGCTGCACTACCACCGCGACCTGTTCACCCCCGCCCGGGCGGCCTCCTTCGCCGACGGCTTCACCGGGATCGTCATGGCGGCGGTGCAGCAGCCGGACCGCGCGGTCGGCGGGCTGACCGGTCGGGAGGGTGCGGAAAATACGGGGGCCCTGGCCGGCAATCTGGGTGGTGCGGGCCGATGAGCATCCGGCGGATCGTTCCTAGCCTGGGTCGGTAAGAGCGACGACGCGCAGGACACGCAGGAGACGATCATGAGGACCGAGGCGAAACCCGTGCTCACCGCCCAGCAGCTACGGGTGCTCGAACTCGTCGCCAACGGGTACGACAACGCGGGGATCGCGCGGGAGCTGCACTGCTCACCGCACAGCGTGAAGAACGTGATCTACGACCTCATGGCCCGGTTGCAGGTACGCAACCGGGTCCATGCGGCCGCGTACGCCATCCGTCGCGGGCTGATCTGACTCAGAGCGGGCTGATCTGACTCAGATCAGCCCCTCGCGCAGGGCGTACGCCACGGCGTGCGCCCGGTTGCGCACCTGCCACCGGTGGGTGATCGTGTGCACGATGCCGGTCACGGTACGGACCGAGTAGGCCAGCGACCGGGCGATCTCCTCGGTCTCGTGTCCGTCGGCGAGCATGAGCAGCACGGTCTTCTCCCGTTCGGTGAGCTGCCGGGCCGGCTGCCGTTCCGCCGACCGGTCGCCGGCCCGGGTCAGCAGGCCACCCAGCAGGTCGGCCGGCACGGTGAAGTCACCGTCGACCGTCGCCCGGACCGCCGGACGCAGCCGGTCCGGGCGGACCTCCGCCCGGCGCAGCAGGCCACCGGCCCCCGCCTCGACCGCGTTGACCACGTCCGACTCCCGCACCGTGCCGGCCACCAGCAGCACCCGCCGGCCGCCCCGGGTCAGTGAGCGCACCAGGAACAGCACGGGGTCGCTGACCTCGTCGGCCACGATCAGCACCACGTCCGGCCGGTCGACCACGACGGTCAGCTCCGGGCAGTTCCGCACCATGTCGTCGACCTCGGCCCGCACCGCCGGATCGGCGGCGATGACCTGCACACGTAACCGCTCGTCCATGTACCACTCCAGGGAACTTGTCGCCGACAGACGGCATCGAGGATGCCGCCGGTGGGCCGGCGACCGGCACGGGGAATGGCCCCCATATTCACCGGCGGGGCGGCACCGGGTACCGGCACGTACGGCCGCGCCCGGCCCGCCGGGGTGTCCGCCGGACGCACCGACCGGACGGAGCGCACCGGCCCGGACACGCCACGCTTACAAATATGGGGGCGGTGCCCCCATGCCGGGCGGCACGGCGGACGGCAGGCTGGTGACCATGACGGACACGCCTGCGGTCGCACCCGCGCGGGAGGCGGGCGTACCGGCGGCGGTCGACTGCTGGTGGGCCCCCGGCCTGGCGCTCGCCGAGCGGTGCGCCCGGCCGGCAGCGCCCGTCGGCCCCGGACCCACCCGCAGCGGTACGACGTCCGCCTCTGGTCCGACCGGCGCCCGGCAGCGGTTGGCGACCTGGTACGACGCGTACGGGCTGGGTGAGGACGGGATGTTCACGATCCGGCTGGCCGATCTCCAGCTCACCGAGGAGGATCTGCTCGACCTGCTGGCCGAGCCCTCGGCGGTGCTCGCCGCGCGTACCGCGACCCCGGGCTGGGCCGACCTCACCACCCGGGTACTCGGCACGGCGCCGTCGGTGCCCGCAGGCGCGCGGCCGGCGCCCGGAGACGGTCCACCGACGGACTGGGTCACCAGCTTCACCCGGATCCTCGCCCCGTACCTCGACCTGACCGACCGGCTGTTGGCCGGGGAACTACCGGTGGACAGCGGGGTGGACGCGTCCGCCATCCGGGCCGAGTTCCGCGACACGCTGGCCGGGCGGCTGGTCCGGGCGGCGGCCCGCACCCTGGTGCTGGAGCTGAACGTACGGCGGGAGCAGGGCCGGCTGGTCGGCGCCACCGCCGAGGAGCGGTTCGTCGACTTCGTCCACCAGCTCCGGCAGCCGGCAGAACTGACCGTTCTGCTGGCCCGGTACCCGGTGCTGGCCCGGGTCCTCGCCCAGACCTGCCGGTACGCGGTGGACGCGACCGTCGAACTGGTCGGCCGCCTGACCGCCGACCGGACGGCCATCGTGGACACCTTCTTCGGCGGCACCGACCCGGGCCCGTTGACCGCGCTGCACATCGGGGCCGGTGACCGGCACGAGCGGGGGCGGGCGGTGGCGCTGCCCCGCTTCGCCAACGGCGTACGGGTGGCCTACAAGCCGCGGCCGTTGGGCGTGCACCGGCACTTCAACGGCATGCTGGACTGGCTCAACGCCCGCCGGCCCGACCTCGGCCTGCGTACCCTCACCGTGCTAAACCGGGGCGGTTACGGCTGGGTGGAGTACGTGGCCGCCGCGCCCTGCGCCGACCGGGCGGCGGTCGAGCGGTTCTACCACCGGCAGGGTGCCCTGCTGGCGCTGCTGTACGCGCTGGACGGCTCGGACATCCACTACGAGAACCTGATCGCCGCCGGTGACCAGCCGGTCCTGGTCGACGTGGAGACACTGTTCCATCCCGCCCTGGCCGCACCGGCCGGGATCGGCACCGACCCGGCGGCCGAGGCGCTCACCGGCTCGGTGTACCGGTCGGCGCTGCTGCCCCAGCTACTGCTCGGCGACGACGACGCGCTCGACATCTCCGGGCTGGGCGGGGACAAGGGCCGGCCGATGCCGGTACCGGCGGTCGACTGGGCGGCACCGGGCACCGACGAGATGCGGCTGGTCCGCCGGACCGTGGTGTTCAGCGGTGCGGACAACCGGCCCCGGCTCGACGGGGTGGACGTCGACCCGGCCGACTTCACCGGTCGCCTGCTCGCCGGGTTCCGCGCCGGGTACGACACCATCGTCGCGCACCGCGCCGAACTGCTCGCCCCGGACGGCCCGGTGCACCGCTTCGCCACCGACGCCACCCGCGTCGTGGTCCGGGCCACCCGGGTCTACCTGCGCCTGCTCGACGAGTCCACGCACCCGGACGTGCTGCGCGACGCGCTGGACCGGGACCGGCTGTTCGACGTGCTCTGGGCGGGCTCGGTCGGCGACCCGACCCGGTTACGGCTGGTCCGGCACGAGTCGACCGAGCTGTGGCACGGTGACGTGCCGGTCTTCACCGCCCGGCCCGGCGAGCGGGACCTGTGGTCCGGCACCGGTGACCGGATCGCCGACGCGCTCGACCGGTCCCCGCTGGACCGGGTGCTCGACAAGATCGGCCGGATGGGGGACGTCGACCGGTACGACCAGGAATGGATCATCCGGGCGACCCTGGCCACCCGGCACCGGCACGACGGGCACGAGACCGGTACGCCGGTCCCCCGGCCCTTCGCGGCGACCCCACCCGACCCGGCCCGACTGCTCGCCGCGGCCCGGGGCGTCGCCGACCAGATCATCGCGCGCGGCTACGACGACGGCGACCGGATCAACTGGCTGGGCCTGGAACTGCTCGACGAACGGCAGTGGACGGTGATGCCGCTCGGCGCCGGCCTGGCCAACGGTTACCCCGGTGTCGCGGTCTTCTTCGCCCAGCTCGCCGCGCTGACCGGCGACCCCCGCTACGCGACGGCGGCCCGCCGGTCGCTGCACCCGGTACCCCGGCTGGTCGAGCAGTTGGCTGCGGACCCCGAACTGGCCGCGGCCGTCGGTTGCGGTGGCTTCGCCGGCTTCGGCGGGCTGGCCTACGCCCTGACCCAGGTGTCGGTCCTGCTCGCCGACCCCGAGGTCGGGCAGTGGATCGACCCGGTGGTGCAGCTCGCCGCCGGCACGGTGGACACCGACGCCGGGCACGGGGTGTTCGACGGGTGGGCGGGTTGCCTCGCCGCCATGCTGGCCGTGCACGCCAGCACCGGGCTGCCCACGGCCTGGCACACCGCGACCCGCTGCGCCGAGCACCTGCTGGCCTGCTCCCAGGGTCGGCCCCAGGCTCCCGGTTTCGCCTTCGGGCAGGCCGGGGTCGGTTGGGCGCTGCTGCGGTACGCCACCGCCACCGGGCAGCAGCGGTACGCCGACCGGGGGCTGGACCTGCTGCGCGACGCGGCGGACCTGGCCCGGCTACGGAGCCACTCGTGGTGCCAGGGCTGGCCCGGGGTTGGTCTCGCCCTGCTCGACGTGGCCGGGTCGGCGGCGGACCCGTGGACCGCGATGCTGATCGACCGCACCGTGGACGCGGTACTGCCCAGCGGACCGCTGCCCAACCACAGCCTCTGCCACGGGGAGCTGGGTCGGCTGGAACTGCTGGGGGCCGCCGCGCAGCGGGAGCGGGCCGCCGCCACGGCGCACATCCGGCACGCCAGCATGATGCTCTCCGCCATCGAGCTGTCCGGTGCCCGGTGCGGCACCCCCGCCGGGGCGCCGAGCCCCGGGCTGCTCAACGGCATGTCCGGGGTGGGACACGGGCTGCTCCGGCTCGGTTTCCCCGACCAGATCCCCTCCGTGCTGCTGCTCCAGCCGCCGGAGACGTCACAACCGGCCGCCGGCTCCCGGCGCCGTATACCGATGGAGGAATCCTGATGCAGAACGACCGTTCCTGGGCCGGCCAGTCCGGCGGTGACGGGCTGGCCGCAGCCTCCCCCGCCGGTCGGATCGAGCTCGGCTCGGCACCGGCGATCGGCCGGCGGGCCCGCGCCCTGGCCGGGCTGACGGCGGGGCCGGCAGCGATGATCATGCTCGCCGGTGCCGCCACCGACACCGGTACCACGCACAGCGCGCCGTGACCCACCGGGCGTCAGGGGCGTGACCTGCGACGGGCGTCAGTGGGTGGTGTTGCCCACTGACGCCCTGTCGATTTGATGACGCACCCGGCGGGGCGGTACCGCTAACCTTCCCCCATGCAGGTGGTGTCTCCGGTTGTCGTGGGACGCGACGCCGAGGTTCGGCTGTTGGAGGAACGCCTGGCCGGGACCCGGCGGCTGCACGGGGGTACCGTCTTCGTCCTCGGTGAAGCGGGGATCGGCAAGTCCCGACTGATCGGCGAGTCAGTCTCCCAGGCGTTCCTCGCCGGCGTACCGGTCCTGCGGGGCCGGGCCAGCCCGACCAGTGCGCTGATGCCGTTCCGGCCGATCACCGAGGCGCTGTTCTCCCTGTTCCGCACCGAGGGCCCCCAGCACGACGACCGGCTCGCGCCGTACCGTCCGGCGCTGGCCCGGCTGGTACCGGAATGGCGTACGTCGGCCCAGCCCGGTGGCGAGTCCCTGGTGGTCCTGGCCGAGGCGGTGCTCCGGCTGCTCAGCGTCACCGGCCGGGAGCGGGGCTGCCTGGTGGTGCTGGAGGACCTGCACGACGCCGACGCGGAGACCCTAGCCGTGGTCGAGTACCTGGTCGACAACCTCGCCGGCCAACCGGTCCTGCTGGTCGCCAGCCTACGACCGGATGCCGGGCCGGCCGCCGACCTGGCCCGGACGACCGCACAGCGCCGCGCCGCCACCATCGTCGCGCTCGCCCCGCTCAACCCGGCACAGATCCGCCAGCTCGCCGCGTCCTGCCTCCGGCTCGACCCCGCCGACCTGCCCGATCCGGTGGTCGAACGCCTGCTGCGCGACAGTGACGGCAGTCCGCTCGTCGTGGAGGAACTCCTCCGCAGCGCCCTGGACGCCAACGTGCTGACCTGCGACGCCGACGGGTGCCGGCTGATCGGCGAGCTGGGCGACGAGGTGCCGTCCAGCCTGGTCCGCAACGTCGGGCAGCGCGCCGACCGGCTCGGTGCCGAGGGACGCGGGCTGCTCAACATCGCCGCCGTGCTGGGGCGGCGGTTCAGTGTCTCGGTGGTGCAGGAGATCAGCGGCCTGGACGACCGGACCCTGCTCAGCCACCTCGGCGCGGCAGCCGACGCGCAGCTCATCGGCCCGGACGGCGCGGCACCCGACTGGTACAGCTTCCGGCACGCGCTGACCGCCGAGGCCCTGCTCGCCTCGCTGGTCCCGGCGGAGGCGGCGTCGATCGCCCGCCGGGCGGTACACGTGCTGACCGCCAGCCGGCCGGGGCTGCCCGGCGAGTGGTGCCAGCTGGTCGCCCGACTCAGCCTCACCGCCGGAGACGGGCGCGGCGCCGCCGCGCACTTCGCCGAGGCGGGCCGGCGGGCGCTGGCCGACGGCGCCACCGCCTCGGCGATCCGGCTGCTCAACCAGGCCAACGAGCTGCTCGCCGCGACCAGCGACGACGGGACGGGGATCCGGGCCGAGGTGCTGGAGTCCCTGATGTACGCGCTGGCCGAGGCGGGGCAACTGGACCGCGCCTTCGAGCTGGCCCGCACGCTGGCCCCGCCGGAGGTACCGGACCGGCGCCAGCGGGTGGCCCTGCACACCCGGCTCGCCTGGGGGGCGGTGCTCGCCGGGCGGTGGTCCGACGCCGCCGGCCAGGTGACCGCGGCCCGCACCCTGCTCGGACGGGAGGCCGGGCCGGCGGAGACCGTCTCGGTCGACGTGGTCGAGGCGTACCTGCTGGTGGAGGGGCAGGGCACGGACGGCGACGGGGGGCCGCAGCGGGCCGCGCGGGCCGGCCGGATCGCGCTGAACGCGGTACGCGTCGCCGAACAGGTCGGTGCCCCGGTAGTCGCCGCACAGGCGTGGCAGCTGCTCGCCATGCTCGCCCGGCACCGCAGCTTCGACGAGGCGGAGGCGTACCTCAACCGGATGCTCGCCCTGGCCGAGACGCACGCCCTGCCCATCTGGCGGGTACACGCGACGCTGCGGCTCGGCGTCAACCGGGCGATGCGCACCGGGGAGACCGACGGTCTGCGGCAGGCGCTGCGCGAGGCACAGAGCATCGGCGCGATCGCGCTGGCGTACACCGCCGAGAGCAGCCTCGCCCTGGAGGCGGTGCTCCGCGCCGAGTACACCACCGCCGACGAGATCAGCGCCCGGTGCGCCGAGGTGACGGCCCGCCTGCGCTACCTGGACGACCACCAGTACAACCTGCTGACCCGGGCGATGGCCGCGGCCCACCAGGCCGACCGGGTGGGCATGGACCGGCAGCTGGCCGAGTTCCGGGCCTGGGGCGGTGAGCAGTCCCTACAGATGCCGCTGCTGTTCGGTCTCTGCCGGGCCTTCTGCGCGCTGCTGGAGGAGAATCCGGAGCTGGCCCGCCGTGATCTGGCCGAGGCCCGCTCCTGGGAGGAACGCCAGCCCAGCGTCTACTACCTCTCCGGCCGGTACGGCCTCACCCTGCTGCTGGACGTGCTGCACGGCAAGGCCGGTCGCGAGCAGTTCGACGCGGTCACCGCCTCCCCCGGGGCGGAACTGCGGTGGAACCGGCAGTTCCTGCTGCTCGCCGAGGCGGTGCTGCTGGGCCGGGAGGGTCGCACCGCACAGGCCGTCGCCGCGGTGGAACGGGCCCAGGAGGTGGCGGAGTGCTACCCGCGGACCCGGCACCTCGGGCTGCGCCTGGTGGCCGAGGCCGCCCTCACCGACGGGTGGGGTGACCCGATCGGCTGGCTACGCGCTGCTGAGGAGTACTTCCATCTGGCCAACCTGCCGATCGTGGCCGGCGCCTGCCGGGCGCTGCTGCGCCGGGGCGGGGCCCGCACCCCGCAGCGTCGCAGCGGCCGGCACCGGATCCCGGCCGCCCTGATCAGCAAGGGCCTGACGGTACGGGAGTTCGAGGTGCTGCTGATGCTCACCGACCGGCACGGCAACAAGGACATCGCCCAACGGCTGTTCATCTCCCCGCGCACGGTGGAGAAGCACGTGGCGAGCCTGGTGGCCAAGACCGGCTGCGACGACCGGGCCGGTCTGCGGGAGTACGCCGTCGCCGTGCTGCGCGCGTCCCGGTCGGCCGACCCCGGCGAGTGGAACTGACCGGGGTGGGGGATGACAGCCGCCAGTTTTCGACAGGTCCGGGCGGTATTGACAGCCGCCAGTTTTCGACAGGTCCGGGCGGTCCCGCATCGGCAAAATCACCGGTCCGGGCGGACCGGACCGGTGCGGGACGGCATCCTCGAAGGATGGAGCGAGGATCCGGGGCGGCGGGACACCGCTGCGTGCCGCACACCGCCGACGTCCGCATCGAGGCGTGGGCACCCAGCCGGGAGGAGTGCCTGGCCCAGGCGGTCGCCGCGCTGGTGGACACCTTCGCCGACACCGCACGGGCGCAACCGACCGGGGACGCCGAGTTCCGGGTACCGCCCGCCGACGATCCCGACCTGCTGGTGGCGCTCCTCGACGAGGTGGTCTACCGCCTGGACACCACCGGCGAACTACCGCTGCGGGCCGAGGTCACGGCCGACGACGGCGGGTTGCGGGTGCACTGGACGACGACCGGCACCGACGCGGTGGAGCTGACCGGCGCGGTACCAAAGGCCGTCTCCCTGCACGAACTGCACCTCACCGGCGGCCCGTCCGGCTGGTCGTGCGCGGTCACCCTCGACGTGTGAGGGTCGCCGCAGCCGGGGTACCCGCCGGGAACCGGTGCGTGGCAGGCGTACCGACCGCCGCCGGGGACCGGTGCCCGGTCAGCCCTTGACCACACCGAGCGGCAGCAGCCGGGCCACCCGGCGGCAGAGCCCGGCCCCCTCGGCCGACTCGACCACCGCGGCGATGTCCTTGTACGCCTCCGGCATCTCCTCGGCCAGCCCGCGCCGGGACGCGCCCCGGACCGCCACGTCCCGGGCCTCCATCTGGCGGCGCGGATCCTGACCCCGGGCCGCCCGGGTGGCCTGCTTGCGGCTGCGTACCCGGCCGGCACCGTGGCAGGTCGAGGCGAACGCCGGAGCGTCGGGCACCCCGGTCAGCACGTACGACCCGGTGCCCATCGAGCCGGGGATCAGCACCGGTTGTCCCACCGGCCGCAGGTCCCCGGGGAGTTCCGGATGACCGGGCGGCAGGGCCCGGGTGGCACCCTTGCGGTGCACACAGAGTTGCCGCTGCGCCCCGTCGGACCCGCGCGTCTCGATCTTGGCCAGGTTGTGCGAGATGTCGTACACCAGGTCGAGCCCGCTGCCGGTGACCCGGTGGAAGACCCGGCGGGCCGCCTCGGCGAGCAGTTGCCGGTTGGCCCGCGCGTAGTTCGCGGCGGCGGCCATTGCGCCCAGGTACGCCCGGCCCTCCGGCGACGACACCGGGGTGCAGGCCAGTTGCCGGTCCGGCACCTGGATGCCGTAGCGGGCCATCGCCTTCTCCATGGCCCGGACATGGTCGGTGCAGATCTGGTGGCCCAGTCCACGAGACCCGCTGTGCACCATCACGCAGACCTGGCCGGCGTGCAGCCCGAACGCGGCGGCCACCGCCGGGTCGTAGACCTCGGCCACCTCCTGCACCTCCAGGAAGTGGTTGCCGGAGCCGAGGCTGCCCACCTGGCCCTGGCCCCGCTCGACCGCCCGTTCGCTCACCTGGTCCGGGTCGGCGTCGCCGACCGCGCCGTAGTCCTCGCACCGGTCGAGGTCCCGCTGGACGCCGTGACCCCGTTCGACGGCGTACCGGGAGCCGCCGCGCAGCACCGCGTCCAGTTCGGCACGGTTGGCCAACTGCCAGACCGCTCTTCTGGTCATCCCCCGGGGAATGGCGGTGTCGAGACCGTCCATCAGCGCGGACAGCACCGGCATCAGACCGGCCCGGTCCAGGTCGGCGGTGAGCAGGCGGACCCCGCAGGAGATGTCGAAGCCCACGCCCCCGGGGGAGACGACGCCGCCGGCGGCGACATCGGTGGCCGCGACACCACCGATCGGGAAGCCGTACCCCCAGTGCACGTCCGGCATCGCGTAGGACGCACCGACGATGCCGGGCAGGGTGGCCACGTTGGCCACCTGGTCGAGCGAACGGTCCCCGGTCACGTCCGGCAGCAGGCCCCGGGACGCGAAGACCACCCCCGGTACCCGCATCGGATCATGGCGGTCGATCCGGAACCGGTACGGCGACTCCTCGACCAGCTCCATGGGGCCCGACTACCCGATCCCGCCCGGACTAACCCACTGTCAGCTTTTCGTGTGGGCCACCCCGGCTGCACCGGCACGGCGACCTTCATCTTCGTGCAACCCGGCGGGCTCTGACGGTGCGGAGTCCATCGGGCGGAAAGGCAGAAAGATGACCATGGCGTAGACGCCGTGCCCTTGCTCCGACATGGTGTGCTCAGGCTTGTGTCCACGGCCGGTCGGCCCGCCCCACAGTCGGTGCGTGGTCGCCCGCCGTAACCCCCGCACACACATCCGGAGTTGCCGATGGCCCCGTTCCCGACAACCGGTCGCAGATCCCTGACGATCCTCAGCGTCGCCGCCCTGACCGTCGCCGGTCTGGTCGGCGCCGGACCCGCTGCCGCCGGCCCGGGCCATACCGTGGTGGTGGGCGACGTCCCGTCCAGCCGCACCCCGGACATCACCGACGGTACGGTCTTCGCCATCCACGACGCCGGGACGAAGGTGATCGCCGCCGGTTCGTTCACGACGGTGGAGAACCGCGGTTCCGACGTCAGCATCCCGCGCAACTACGTGCTCGCCTTCGACAAGGCCACCGGCACGGTGGACACCGCGTTCGCGCCGGCGGTCGACAACGAGGTCCGGGCGGTCATCGCCGGCCCGACCCCCGGCACGGTCTACCTGGCCGGCAAGTTCAACACCGTCAACGGGGTCACCCGGCGGAAGCTGGCCCTGCTCAACGTCGCCGACGGCAGCCTGACCGCCGGCTTCGCCGGCCCGGCCTTCAACGGCCTGGTCAACGACCTCGCACTCGCCGGTGGCCGGCTCTTCGTCGGCGGCATCTTCACCACCGCCGGCAACGCCAACCCGCGCGGCGGTGTCGCCTCGCTCAACGCCGCCACCGGCGCCCTGGACAGCTACCTGACCACCACGCTGACCGAGAACCACAACTGGGACGGGGTCAGCGGGGCCAAGGCCGGGGTGGGCGCGGAGAAGCTGGCGCTGGCCCCGGACGGCAGCAGTCTGGTGGTGATCGGCAACTTCAAGAAGGCCGACGGGGTGCTGCACGACCAGATCGTCAAGCTCGACCTGGGCGAGACGTCGGCCACCATCGCCGACTGGAACACCAGCCGCTACACGCCGCGCTGCGCGTACAACGCGTTCGACTCGTACGTGCGCGACGTCGCGTACTCCCCGGACAGCAGCTACTTCGTGGTGGTCACCACCGGTGCCGCGTTCACCGGCACGCTCTGTGACACCGCCGCCCGGTGGGAGGACGCCGCGACCGGCAGCGACCTGCAACCGACCTGGATCGGGTACTCCGGCGGGGACACGTTCCTCTCGGTGGGCATCAGCGAGCAGGCCGTCTACGTCGGTGGGCACCTGCGCTGGATGAACAACAGCCTCGGCAAGGACAAGGCCCAGCCGGGTGCGGTCGGCCGGGCCAGCATCGCGGCGCTCGACCCGCTCAACGGGCTGCCGCTGGCCTGGAACCCGGGCCGGCACCCGCGCGGCTACGGGGTCGCCGAGATGCTGGTGACCCCGGAGGGGATCTGGCTCGGCAGCGACCAGTCGTGGATCGGCAACTTCCAGTACCGGCGGGAGCGCATCGCGTTCTTCTCGCTGAACAGCGGCACCGCGCCGCACTCCACCGCCACTGCGGGTCTGCCCGGCAACGTCTACCTCGCCGGTCCGCCGGCCGAGACCAACGTGCTGTACCGGGTGAACGCCGGTGGACCGCTGCTGCCCGCCATCGATTCCGGACCGGACTGGGCGGCGGACACCTCGACGGCCCCCAGCCCGTACCACAACACCGGCAGCAGCGTGACGTCGTCCGGCGCGGTGGGCAGCGTCGACGGGACGGTGCCGGCGACCACCCCCGCCACGGTCTTCACCGACCAGCGGTGGGACCCGACCTCCGTCCCGGAGATGCTGTGGGACTTCCCGGTCCCCGCCGGTACCGAGGTCGAGGTGCGGGTCTACCTGGCCAACCGGTACTCGGGTACGTCGACGGTCGGTACCCGGGTCTTCGATGTCGTCCTGGACGGGGCGACCGTGCTGGACAACTTCGACGTGGTGGCCGCGACCGGGCACAACCGGGGCACCATGCGGTCGTTCACCATCACCAGTGACGGCAACGTCGACCTGGACTTCGGGCACGTGGTGGAGAACCCACTGGTCGACGCGATCGAGATCGTCAAGACCGGCCCGCCGCCCCCGGCCGGTACCGGTGACCGGGTGCTGGTCCGCTCCTACGACGGGGTGGCCACGGTCGGCGCCCCGGCCGAGGTGACCAATCCGGACGCGACCGCCTGGTCGACCGCCCGGGGCGGTTTCTGGGTCGGTGGCACGCTCTTCTACGGCATGGGCAGCACGCTCCACCGCCGCAGCTTCAAC
>NZ_JBAKHU010000080.1:0-23655 GCF_036906895.1 Micromonospora sp. CPCC 206060 | reverse complement strand
GGACGTGTTGCGGTAGCCTTCACCCAGCAAGTGCCTTCCGTGACAGGAACATCGGACCCTCAGCAAGTCCTATTTTCCCTGATCAGAAGGCACTTCTTCGTTTTCGGTCCACTCCTTGGACAGCCCTTAACGAAGGGCTGAGGCTAATGGGCCGACGGGCAGACCGACGGCCACTCGCAGGCCCGCAACGCGTGGGCGTCGTCCCTGCGCCAGCGGCGTCGTTCGAGGATCGCGGCGGAATCCTCGACGATTTCCAGCTCGGGGAGACGTTTGTTTTGACTGGTCTCGGCGGTGTCGGCAAGACACAACTCGCAGCCGACTTCATCCGCAACCAAGGAACGGCCGCCGCAGCGGTCATCTGGGTTACGGCATCATCGCGGGACTTGGTCCTAGCGACCTACGCTGAAGCCGCTCGGGCAGTACTCGGTCCACAGGACAGCGTCGAGCAGGCGGCCGACCGGTTGCTCACCTGGCTAGCGAACACCGAGGACCTCTGGCTGATCGTCCTCGACGATGTACGAACGCCGGCCGACCTGCGTGGGCTCTGGCCACAAGGGCCTGCCGGAAGGACCATCGTCACGACGAGACGCCGCGACGCGGCCCTCGCCGGGCACCGTCGCCGTATCGTCGACATCGATGTCTTCAGCGCCGAACAGTCCGCCCGCTACTTGCGGTCGGCACTTCGGGAACAGCACCCACTCGGTGACGACATCGACGGCGTCGCGACCGACCTACAGGGGCTGCCGCTCGCACTTGCCCAAGCGGCGGCGTTCATGCTCGACCGGCAACTGCGGTGCAGCGAGTACCGGCACCGGTTCGCGGACCGACGCAGGCGCCTGAGCGATCTGCTGCCCGAACCAGAAGCACTGCCCGACCAGCACCACGACACGGTTGCAACGACATGGTCGCTTTCGATGGACGCCGCGAATCAGCTCACGCCGGTCGGTGTGGCCCGGCCGCTCATGGAGTTGCTCAGCGTACTGGAACCTGACGGCATCTCGGCCGGTCTCATGACAGGCGACGCCGCCCGGAATTGGCTCTCGTGCGCGATCTGGTCGGCCACCGGCTCGGCCAGCGACATCGACGCCGTCGGCATCGACACGATCCGTGACGGCCTGCGAACGCTACACAGACTCAGCTTGCTGCGTCACGAGGCCGATGTCGTTCGGGTTCACGCGCTTGTCCAGCGAGTCACGCGTGAGGGACTCGACGCCGCACGCCGCTCATCGGTCGTTTCGAAGGCCGCCGACGCGCTGCTCGAGTACTGGCTCCTAGGAGGTCATGCGGGAGAGCCTGCCCTGACGATGCGGGCGAACGTCGATGCCCTGCGCCGTCATGACCGCGGCGAACTCACGGCATCAGGCGTGCACAAGGTATTGATCCTCGCCGGCATCCGTCAGGGCGAGGCTGGTGATCCACTGGGTGCGGCCGAGTACTTCGACGATCTACTCGCCACATCGATGCAGCACCCGGGACCCGACTATCCGGATGTACTGGAGCTTCGGGGCCACGGCGCTCGGTGGCGAGCAAACGCTGGCGATCTCGCCAGAGCAATCTCCATCCATGAAGACCTGGTCAATGACTTCGAACGCAGCAAAGGACCCGATAACGCCGGTACCATCGTGGCCCGCGCCAATCTCGCAGCCTGCCGCGCCCGGGCAGGTGCGTTGACCGACGGCATCCGCGAGATGGAGCGGGTACTGGCAGACTGCGAACAGCTGTTCGGACCGCGCAATATACACGCCTTCGACGCGCGTTCGCTGCTTGCTGGAATGTACGGGGAGGCAGGGGCAGGCGAAGCTGCCCTCACCATGTTCGCCCAGTTGGCGGCCGACCGGCTCGATGCCCTTGGCCCTGATCACCCAGACACCCTTGCCGCGCAAGGATCGCACGCTTGCTGGCTCGCCGAGTACGGTGCCCCAGGGGAAGCCATCCCGATCTTGCAGTGTCTTCTCGATGCCCGCACGCGGCTGCTTGGCCCCGACCATCCAGACACACTCGCGACCCGCGCGAACCTCGCAAACACACTGGCAAAGTCTGAGAGGGCGTTCGAATAGGGTTTGCAGCTATAAGAGTTCTTTGCGTCGTGCGGCTTATGCGGCCTTCGTGGGTACATCAGTTGCTTCCGCCTCGCGCAACGCGGTCGCGCACCGCACTTTTGGAGTAGAAATAGTCCCGTGATTCCGTCTGGCTTATAAAGGTCCGTCTTGCTCTCGACGCGCATGACGAGGCTGGGCGAGTGCGTCTGAAATCGGGGCATTCCGGCCCACGTGGGCGCGGATCCAGCGAGGGTACGCCGATGATCGAGCGGCAAAACACATCAAACCGGAAACATGAATGCCTATCAAACGCCCTCTGACAACGCTCAGGACGCGGCCGACGACTTCGACACCCTGCTTGCCGACTGCGTGCGAGCCATGGGCCCCGACCACCCAGAGACTTTGAACGTCCGAAACAACTACCTGCTCTACAACTCCGCTGGCATGGACCCAGAAGAGGCGGCGAACGCCTGGATGGACCTCATCGACGACAGCGCGCGGATCCTCGGCCAGCGGGCCCCAGCAACCCTGACCAGTATGCACAACTTCGGCGAGTGGCTTGCCCTCGCTGGCCACCTTGACGAAGCCGCCGGATGGCTGCAGGTCACGCTCGCCGGACGGACCGAGGTCCTCGGCGCGAAACATCCGCACACGTCGGCGACCGGCGCGTTCCTGGCCCGAACGCAAGACGCGATGACCCACCGGACAATCGACGTCAGGGACGAGTAAGCCGTGGGAGACCAGCGCGACGGCCTCGGCCAGGGGCTTGCCGGGTCGGCTGGTCACGACCGGGCACCGTCGGCTTCGACCGTCCACATCTTCGCGCGGCTTGGATCGGCCCTGCCATCGACTTTCGGTCGCTCAGGTCGCGAGACAGCCGACGAACCTGCCGTCGGCGTGGATGGTTAGTCTCGGAGGCGCTCGCCACGACTAGGAACGGCGGAAAACGGCGTGACGGACCGATTGCAGGTGCCGGTGTGGACCCTGGCGACGGAACCCGAGAGGATTTCGCTGGCAGCTCAGCTTCCCGTGGATCTCGAGGGGATGACCCCGGAGCGGCTTGCCGGGCTGCGGCAGGCGCTCGCCGCGTTTCTCGACACGCCGCTCGTCACGGTGGAGGCATATCCGCTTCCTGCAAAGGCGCACCTTTGGGGCGGACGGCTCCTCGACGCCGCGTCGCCTCTCGCCATGCAACTTCGGAGCCTGTTGAAGGTGCAGGCGAACGCCTCCGCGAGCGTGGCCGGCGCGGTGAAGTCGACGGAGACGCTGTACCGCATGGTGGTGCCGAGGACGTTGGCAGCGCAGCTCGGTGAAGGCTTGGTCCGGTCCATGCAGTCCAAGAGAGCCGTCGGCGGGATCTACGGCGGGATCCTCGGTAAGACGGGGATCGTGGGGCAGGCGACCTTCGTGCCGGTGGTGGCCGAGGCGTCACGTCCAGGGGCTACCGCGGCGGTGAGTGGCACCGCAAGGGCCGCGACTGGCGCCGGCATGGTCACCGTTGCAGCATCCTTCGTTCTCCTCGCCGTCGCCACCGCCGCGAGCGTGTACGCCGAAGAGCAGCGCCGCAAGGCGATGGAGAGAGTCACCGAGCTTCTCGAGGAGCTGACCGCCGACAATCTCGACGCGGAGCGCGATCGCCTCAACGGCGCGACGACAGCCGTCGAGAGAGCGACCGCGCTCCTGCTCGACAAGGGTGAGGTTGGACATTCCCTGGGCCTGGACGCCGCAGTGCACACCGTCGACACCGCCCTCGCCGCGGCCACTCGCCGGGCCGGCGCATGGCGGGCGAAACTCGCAGCGTTCCCTTCCGAAGGTGTGGAGATCGCCGACCTCGTCAAGGCATTCCCCGGGATCGACCAGCCCAACGGCGCCTTCCGCGTCGAGCTCCGGCTCGCCTCGCTGGCGATCGCCACGAAGCGACGTGTCGCGGTTCTCCAAGCCGTGGAGCACGCCCAGAAGTCTCCGGAGCTCGACTTCCATCGCTTCACGGCGATGCTGCAGGATGAGCAGCGAAGCGTGGACGAACTCCAGAGCGAGCTGCGCGCGCTCCTAGTGGACCTGGCGGAACTCCGGCTCCGGGCTCCCACCAAGAGCTTCACGGACCGCCTGCTGACGCAAGGCGAAGTGAACAACCTGCTCGCCTGGCCGGGACGCCTGCGGCAACTGGCGGCCGAGGAGTCGGTGGCCGCATCGGAGCTTCCCGATGTCGAGATCGGCCTCGTTCAGCGGGCGGACGGGAAGGTACTGGTTCTGCCCGCGGAGGCGTTGCCACGCGATCACGCCGCCTGAGCCGACTGCCGACACTTCGGGTTCAGCGGCTCCTGTGCGGGGCCGCTGATCTACCGAGGCCAGTCTTTGCGGTTGGTGTAGCGCAGCGACGCTCGGACCAGGTGCACGACGCACTGCTGATGCACCGCCAGCGGCCAGACCTGTTCGATCGCGTCGGTCATGCCTTTGAGGCCGTCGGAGCAGACCATGAACACGTCCTCGACGCCGCAGTTGCGCAGTTCGGTGAGGTATCCGGCCCACTGCTTGGCGCCTTCGCCGCCGGTGCCGGCCCACATACCGAGGACGTCGCGTTCTCCGTCGAGGCTGATGCCGACCACGACGTAGACGGGCCGGTTCGCGACCTGCCCCTGCCGGATCTTCATCACCAGGGCGTCGATGAACACCACCGGATAGACCCGGTCGAGGGGCCGTTGTCGCCAGGCATCCATCTCGTCCAAGACGCTGTCGGTGACCCGGCTGATCAACTCCCGGGACACCTCGGCGTCATACACGTCCGCCAGATGGGCGGAGATCTCCCCGGTCGTCAGCCCCTTGGCATACAGCGACAGGATTGCCTCGTTGAACCCGTCCAACCTGCGGGCATGCTTTGGCACGATCTGCGGCGTAAACGATCCGGCCCGGTCCCGCGGAACCTGGATGCGCACCGGACCGACCTCGGTCTGCACCGTCTTCGCCCCGTGCCCGTTACGGATGTTGACCCGCCGGCCGGTCGTCTCGTCGACACCAGCCTCACCGAGGTGAACGTCGAGCTCGGCGTCCAGCGCCGACTCGAGCACCGTGCGGGTGATCCCGGCCAGGAGCCCACCCGGCCCGACCAGGGACACCCCATCGGCCTTGGCCCGCTCCACCAACTGCTGAGCGAACTCCACCTCCGCCGCCGTCGGTTGCCGAAGCTGAACACCGTTCTTCTTGTCTGCCATGACGTGGTCCTTCCCGGACAGGATCAACGTCCTGTCCAACGGACCACACCCAGGTCAAACACGGAAATCTACGCAGTCCCCTGAGACGAGAAGGCAGTTCGACCCGGTGTTTCGGGCGGGCACGGTGCGTATCGTGCGGTAGACGGGTAAGTCGATCGCTCAGGTTGCCTGTGACCTGGGGATCAACAGCGGGGCCCTGGCCAACTGTGTGAAGAAGGACCGCTCGGCCGCCGAACTCTTGCGCATTGGGTCAGATGAGGCCGTTGCGGAGTGCGTAGGCGACGGCGTGGCAGCGGTTGCGGAGGTTCAGTCGGTTGGTCACGTCGTGCAGGATGTTCTTGATCGTCCGCTGGGAGTAGGAGAGCTTCGCGGCGATCTCGGTGGTGTCGTAGCCGTCGGCTACCAGGCGTAGGACCTCGATCTCGCGGTCGCGGAGTCCGGTGAACGTCAGGCCGCGTGGCCGGAGCATGTCTCGTTGCACGGTGGCGACCTGGTGGAGCAGCCGGCCGAGTAGGTCCGGGGGGAGGTTGCCGTCGCCGGTGGCGGCGGCGCGGATCACCGCGACGAGTCGTTCCGGGCTGGCCTCGTTCCGGCGGACGATTCCGGTGATGCCGTGTTCCACGGCGGCGACAAGGCCGGCGTCGTCGGTGTGGGTCACCACCAGTACCTGCGCGGGGGTGCCCTGGCTGCGGAGCGCGCGTAGGGTCCGCAGGGCCGTTTCGTCGACGCTGTCGACGATGATGACTCTGACTCGGGCCTGGTGGGTTTCGGTGTCGTCGAGCAGCAGCACCTCGGGGCGGGGCCGTAGCTGGCCGGTCACGCCGGCTCGGGAGATGACGTCGGTGGAGATCAGCGCAACGGGTATGCGGGGCGTGGGTGTCCGTGACCGAGGTGGTATGAGCTGCTGATCGAGGACGACGCTGTCGTTCATCCTCTGGGCGTGCTCGTTGTCTCCGGTAGCGCGTGGGAGCGGGTCGGCGGCGTGGTGGCGGGTCCTTTCCACAGCTTGACCTTCCTCCGGCTGCGCGACATGAGGGAACGGGCGGTCGACGTCCGACACGGCGGCGGGAAGTGTGACCTGCGGGGGCGCGTTGCTGTGGGCTTTGACGTCCTGGCCATCGATCGACGGAGGTACGCCACCAGCCTCCCCAGCCTGTGTACCGGCGAGTTGTTGTAACGCGACGCGTAGTTCCGGGGAGAGGAGATCCTGCAGAGCGGTCATCTCGATTCAGTTCCGCGAAGCTGCGTGACTATTCGGGAACTGGCATCGGATGCCAGTGCCGTGAAGGAGGCTGCTGTGTTGCCGCCGGTTTCGGGTCCGATGCGCAACGCGGTCGGCAGGATCGGTGTGTGCTCGGTGGTTGTGGTCATGGCGTCACTGTGACCGGGGCTGTGGCTGGGTGCAGACGGCGAGGTGGTCGAGGCTGGCGGGAGCGGCGATCACGGCGGTGATGACCTCGCGGAGCGGATCGTCGGGTGGTAGGTAGCGGTCGATGCCGGTGCTGGCGGTGGTCGGGCAGCGAGCGGCGAGGTCGTGGTGTCCGCAGTCGCGGTAGAGGCTGCCGAGGTCGATGAGGGTGCGCAGACTCAGTCGGCTGTGGTGGCCATGGCGGTGCGCCGCGGTGGCCTGGACAGCGGCGAGGTTGCGTAGTGCGGTGTCGCAGTCGCCGAGACGGTGGCGGAGTACGGCGTGGGCCGCGCGGGCGCGGAGCATCTGCGCGTGTTCCTCGCCGAAGGCCCGGGTGGCGGCGGTGATGGCCTCCTCGTAGGTGGCGATGGCGAGGTGGGTTTGTCCGGTCTGGGCGGCGAGCGGGGCGAGAAGCTTGGTGGCTGTCATTCTGGGCGGCTCATCGGCGGGTAGGTGTCGGCAAAGGTGGTGGGCGTAGTGCGCGCCCGGGCGTAGGCAGCGGTCAGAACGCCGCCGGCGCGCAGGGCGGCGCAGCGGTTCACCGCGTTGGTGACTGCGTGCCGACGGGCCGTGGGGACGCCGGTTCGCGGTGGATCGGGTGGTGGTGCTGCCGACGGTGACGGCGCTGTCCGGGCTCGCGGGGTGGGCATGGGCTATCTCTCCGGGTTGGCCGGTGGGGCGGCTGGCAGCGGGTAGAGGGGATGCCCGCTGGCTGTTGGCTATGGTGCGTCGGGGCGCGATGTCGCGCCGGCAGCTGTTCTATGCCTGGTCGCCTGGCGGGCGGGTGCGGGTCAGGGCGCCGAGCGTGCGTTCGGGGGCGGCGGCCATATGTGCGGCTTGGTGTAGGTGCTGTTCCAGGTCGTGGAGTTCGTTCGCGGCGAGTCGCAGTTCGGTGGTCGGGTCGGCGAACGGGGCCGTCGTGTATTCGCCGCGCGCGGCGGCCGGGTACGACTGCATCACCCGGCGGCGTAGCTGCCCCACCGTCTCCGTGACGGCGGTGGTCAGTGCGGAGACAGCGGTCAGGGTGGCGGCGGCGATGTCCGGGGCGACGCCGTCGAGCGGGTCGTGCAGCATCCGGGTGGCACGGTGGGTGTGGTCGATGGCGACGCGTAGGTACACCGGGGCGGCCTGGTCATTGTCGGTGCTGTCGTTGGGGTCGTGGGGGCAGGTCAGTTCGTGGTCCAGGTTGAGCAGGCACATGGCGGTGTCGACGAGCTGCTGTCGGGTGTGTGGGTCCGCGGCGCGTAGCGCGTCAAGCGCGGCAGTGTCGGCGCCGGTGAGGGTCAGGTCGATGATCTGCCGGACCAGGGACATCTCGGTCGTGTCCGGCGTCCCGACGGACCGTTCAGGGTCGCCGGAGACCGCATCCGCAGGGGCCTTGGCTCGGTCGAGGATGAGTATGTGGGAGAACAGGCCCGGACGGGGCCCCGTCGCTACGTGTTCCTGGGCGGCGAGAACTTCGCCGGTGCGCGGGTCGATGATGATCTGCGAGGTTGCGCCGTTGACGGTAGCCGCGAAGGCCAGGCCGTCACGGTCGGCGAGGTCGGTGGTCTGCCCGAGGTAGGCGAGGCCGGGCACCTTCGCGAGGACGCCCAGGGTGGCGGCGCGCTGTTCTCGGTTGAGGTATTGGCTGGTGGCCAGGCCGACCACTGCGTCGATGAGCAGTCGGGCGTACTCGGGTTCCCCGCTCAGTTGGCGGGGTGCCAGCGTGTCCGCGAGCAAAGTGGGATCGGTGGGCATCTGCGCGAGGTACGGAGGGAGCCCGCCCACCTGGTAGCGGCTGGTCTTCTCTCGGGCGTGGGTGAACAGGTCGCGTTCGTCGGGGGTGGGGTTGTGAGTGGTGCCGGGCAGGTCGGGTAGCCGACGGCTGATCTCGTAGCCGGAGTCGTTCGCTTCGTGACGCCACCGTCGTACATCGGTGCGGGTGATCGTGTCCGTGGCCCGGGTCCACGCCTGAGTGTGCAGGTAGGCGTAGGGCAGGTCAGTGTTGGCGTCGCCTGGGGTGGCGGTGATGGTCGCGGCGAGGGCCGCCAGGCGCTGCTGTGGGGCGAGGCCCGTCCCGGTCACGGCGGACGACGTCGAGGACGGCTGGTGGGGTGACGGAGAGACGTGAGGCATGGGCATCCGGTCGGTTGGTGGGTTGGACTGACAGGCGGTGATCAGGACGACGCCTGCGAAGGCGGTCGCGGCAGCGCGGCAGGCGAATGCAGGGCGGCGGGACGTGGCCATGGGGGGCGGGGTTCCTTGCTCGGGGAGAGTCGGCGGCGGACCGGTCCCGGAGACGTCCTGGTCAGGACGCGTGCTGTAGGGCACCTGGTGAGGTGCTGCGACACGGCGGTGCTGTTCGCGCCGGGCGGGAGCGCGCCGGAACGGATGGTGACCAGGGCCAACGGTCAGCGCCGAGCGCCCCTGGTGGATGTCGTGCTGGTCAGCGGGTTTTCGCGGTCGGTGGGTTGGTGGGTTGCCGGGGCTCGGGTTTCTGGGCGTGGGTGGCGGTGAACTGGTAGCTGGAGACGACGACGTAGGGGTCGGCCATGAGTTCGGTGAAGCGGTGCAGGTCGGTGATGGTGAGGCCGGTGTCGGTGAGGGCGTCGCCTAGGTGGTGGGCGTCCTGGGCGTAGAGGTGGCAGCCGGGCCCGCCGCCGGTCCAGGTTTCGGTGTGGGAGTGGCTGCGGACGTGGTTCATGCCGGCGTCCAGGAGCAGGCCGGGGGCTTTGTCGCCCCAGTGCAGGTCGACGCCGCGCGCGGCGAGGGTGTCGAGGATGCCGTGCACGACGCGGGTGATGAGGGTGGCGTCGGTTTCGGTGGGGGCGCGGTAGACGACGGTGCGGGAGTAGACGATGTCGCCGAGGACGAGCCATCCGCCCGGTTGGAGCAGGGTGGTCATCTGCCGCAGCAGGTTGACGCGGTTGGGGAGGTGTTCGAGCAGGCAGCGGGCGGTGATGATGTCGTAGCCGCCGGGCTGCCCGGGTGCCGGGGTGGTGCGCAGGTCGCCCTGGTAGACGTCGATGACGGCGGTGGGGTCCAGCAGCCGGGTGTCGATGTCGACGGCGGTTACCTTGCCGGTCGGTCCGACGAGCCCGGCGAGGTGACGGGTGATGGACCCGGCACCGGCGCCGAGGTCGAGGGCGTGTTGGCCGGGCTTCACCCCGATCCGGGCCAGTTGCCGGTGGGTGTGCGGGTCGAGGACGTCCTGCATCAGGTGCAGCTGGCTCGTGCTGTTACCGAGCTGGTACCGCTGGCCGGCGGTTGTGGTCATCACAGCTTTCCTCTCTGGCGTCGCCGGTGGCTTTCCGGCAGGGACGCCGCTGTTCGTCGCAGGTGATCCACTGGTGTCGGATGGGCAGGTCCACCCCGTGGACTCGCGCCGGCATCGCAGAACACGTGGAATCTCACCGGAGAACCGGATCGGGATACCCGCCACAACCCAGCCACGCTCGCTGCGGGCACCATCCACCCAACGCCAACCACGGGAATGTCGAACACCCTCGACACCGGATTTCGACACAGGCGCCCTCTCCGCCAGGCCGGCACGCCATTCGCACCAGCTCCACGCCCGAATCGCGTGCGATCCGCTAACGTCGAATCGCCGTGCGTCGGGCACCGCAACCGCCGGCTCGACGCAGGTCGATGCGAGCGGAAAGGCGAGCCCATGATTGATCGCCAGGATCTTCAACAGGCCAGGGACGATCTCGGCCGTAAGCTCGCCGCTCTGCGTAGGTCGAGGGGACTCATTCAGGAAGCCCTCGCACGCCAGGTGCACACGACGCGCAGCACCCTGGGGATGGTCGAGCGGGGCCGGCAGGTCGTGGACCGGATCTTCTGGCTGCAGTGCGACACCCTGCTGGACGCCCAGGGCGAGCTACTCGCCGCCTACGACGCCTACCGACACCTCCAGTCCCGGTTTCAGGCACAGCAGGCCGAGGCGGCACAGCGGGCGCGGTGGGGAGCGGTACCCGAGGTGGTGATGGCAGCCGGCGAGGCCACAGGCGGAAGGTACGGCGAAGCCGGCGACAATCGACGCCCGCCGGACCGGTTCCACGGCGAGCGCCCGGAGGCGGGCCGCACCACACGAACCGGGCAGGTCTCCGTCGTCAACGCGGTAGCAGGCCGTGGCGAGGAAGCCGACCACGATGCCAGGTCGCGGCTGCTGGTCGAGCTGTGCCGGCACCTGCTCGCACCTGCCCCACCGAAACAGCCGGTCGAGCCCCTCACGCTTTCGGAAGTCCGTCAGCGGGTCGCCTATCTCCACAGCCTCTACCAGCGTGGCAACTATGCCGAGGCGGTCCGGGCGTTGCCCGACACGCTCGAGCAGGCGAACTTGTTGACCCGAACCTGTACCGGCACGCAGCGCGCCCTGGCCGCCGGGTCGCTGGCGGCGGCGAATCTCGCCGCCGCCAAACTCACCGTGAAACTCGGCGATCCCAGCCTTGCCTGGGTGGCGGCGGACCGTGCCGCTCGTGTCGCCGCCGACCAGGCCGAGGATGTTGCCCTCGTCGCTGCGGCGGCGTTCTCGGTGGGCACTGCGCTGCTGGCGATGCCGGACCGCGTCAGCGATGCCGAGGAGGTGGTGCTGGCTGCCCTCGATGGTGTGACGGACACGAGGGGCTCCGCGTCGACGGGTCCGCGTGTCCTGTCGGCCCACGGGGCGTTGGCTCTGCTCGCGGCGCTGATCGCCGCCCGGCAGGCCCAGCCCGCCGCTGTCGAGCGGCACCTCGACGACGCGAACGCCCTGGCCCGGCGACTCGGCGCCGATCGTAACGACCTCTGGACCGGGTTCGGTCCGACGAACGTGATGATCCACCGCATCAGCATCGCCGCCCGAACGGACCAGCCCCAGCTGGCGATCCACCTTGGAGAACAACTCGACACCTCGTGGCTGCCGGCGGCCCTGGTAAGCCGCCGCGCTCAGGTCCACCTCGACCTCGCCGCCGCCTACGCCTGCTCGCCCGGCAACGATCCCGCAGCCGTGCTGCACCTGCTCGAAGCCGAACGCATCGCGCCGCAGACGGTGCACGTGCATGGCCGGACGCGCCATCTGATCGGCGACCTGCTCACCCGCGAGCGGCGCTCCGTCACCCCCGGCCTGCGGGCACTCGCTGAACGCGCCGGAATCGCCGCGTGATGTCCGGATCCGCGAACACCCGTCTGCTCTACCTGGTGGTCTGTGCCGCGCCACCGGCCCGCCGTATCGTCGAACTGGTCGAGGCGGTGCGGCGCGACGGCTGGGATGTGCACGTCATCGCGACCGAAACCGCGCACACCTGGCTTCCCACCGAAGAGCTGGCCGCCGTCACGGGCCGGCCCGTCAGCTACCGGCAACGGCATCCTGACGAACCGAGCGTCCTGCCACGCGCCGATGCCGTCGCGGTCGTTCCGGCAACGTTCAACACCATCAACAAATGGGCCACCGGCATCAACGACAGTCTGGCCCTCGGCATCCTCAACGAAGCTCTCGGCGCAGGCATGCCGATCATCGTCTCCCCGTACGTCAAACCGACCCTGGCCCGCCACCCTGCGTTCGACGCCCATCTGCGGCTCCTCGCCGACCACGGCGTACGCCTCACCGCCACCGAGGCGCTGCGACCGGCTCACTACGATCAGCCCTTCCGCTGGAACGTGATCCTCGACGAACTCCACAGGCTGTCCGCCCGCCTGTCGTAGTCGGCCCCCGAGAGGCGCTGGGGCCGGTCTGCCCGTGTCGAAATCCCGTGTCGAGGGTGTTCGACACGATTCGGCAGGCGTTGAGTGGTGGACATGACCGCTCGGCGCCCGCCGCTCAGGGGTCTCCGGCACCGCCCAGACCGAGGGGAGTTGATCCGCGTGACCCTGTACCGCAGGTGCGCGCCGCTGTCGAGGACACCGGGACCGCTGGTGGCCCGGACGCCTCAAACCTCCCGTTGACTTCGGCTTGATCGAGCACGGCCGCCTTGCGTCGCCTCGCCGGTGGGACACCCGGTGTGTTCGGCCTGTGCCCAGCAGGGGGAACAGCCCCCGGGCGCCTGAGGCCGTGTTCGTCCTGCGGCGATAACGAAAAATGCGGGCCGTCCGCAACGGCGGCGGTCCTGACGAACAGGAGAGTGACGCGCACATGAGCGTCGACACGATGAGCAGCGACGGCCTCCGTGATGCGATGGTTGACCAGCTGGTCGCTGACCATGCGGCCAAGGGGCTGACGATGCGGCCCGAGGTCGAGGCGGCACTGCGGGCGGTTCCCCGCGAGCTGTACACGCCGGGTGTCCAGATGGAGGAGGCGTACCGCAGTGACACCGCGGTCGTCACCAAGCGGCTCGGTGATGAGACCGTCAGTTCGGTGTCCGCGCCGTGGCTGATCGCGGAGATGCTCGGGCAGGCGGCTGACGCCCTCACCGGTGGCCTGCACGGCCGGCATGTGCTGGAGATCGGATCGGGCGGCTACAACGCGTCGCTGCTGCGCGAGCTGGTCGGGCCGTCGGGTTCGGTCACGACCGTGGACATCGACCCGGAGGTGACCGAGCGGGCGGTGGCGTGCCTGGCGGTGGCAGGTTACGGCGATGTCACCGTGGTGTGCGCGGACGCCGAGCAGCCGATCGACCTGGGCCGCCGCTACGACCTGATCATCGTGACGGCCGGGGCGTGGGACATCCCCGCGGCGTGGATCGCGCAGCTCGCCGAGGACGGCGTGCTGGTCGTGCCGCTACGGACGTTCGGGATGACCCGGTCGTGGGCGCTGCGCCGGGTCGGCGACCGGCTGGTCAGCCACAGCCAGCGCCTCTGCGGGTTCGTGGCGATGCGGGGCACCGGAGCTTACGAGATGCGGTATGTCGACATCGCCGTCGGTGTCCACCTGCGGCTGGATGAGGGCCAGCAGGTCGACGCGGAATCGGTCGGTGGGCTGCTGTCGCAGCCGCAGGAGCAGGCATGGGCAGGGGTGAGGCTGCCGCCTCGTAGCGTCCTGGCCGACCTGGACCTGTGGCTGGCGGCCCGCCTCGCCGATGAGGTCGACCAGTTCGTGGTGCTCTCGGCGCAGCAGGAGGCCGTCGACGCCGGCATCGTCGCCCCTTCCTGGCGGTTCGGTACGCCCGCCGCCCTGCACGAGGGCACGTTCTCCTACCGGTCGACGCTGCGCTGGACCGACGACACGTTCGACCTCGGCGCCCGCGCTCACGGGCCCGACGCCGCCGCGGCGGCGGGACGGATGGCCGGGCACATGCGCGCGTGGGTGGACGCTGGCGAGCCCTCTCCGGTGCTGCACGTCCTACCCGCAGGTACTCCCGACGGCGACCTGCCGGCCGGGACGGTGCTGGACAAGCGACACAGTCGCCTCGTCCTCACCTTCACCTCCGCATAGGAAGGAACACGCGAGTGGAGACCATGGAACTCGAGGAGTTCGACCTGGACATCACCCTGGTGGACGCCGGCCCCGCTGCCAGCGGGTACGCCACCAGCACCGACGACGGCTGCGGCTCGGGCAACACGGGCTCGAACGCCTGTTCCGGCGGCAGCAAGTAACCGTCCCTGACGCTCCACCCCGGGCCCGGCGTCGCCAGCGCCGGGCCCCCGTCTTCGAGGGTGCGTTCATGTTCCCCACGGCCGGTGCGGCGCTGATCAGAGTTGCCGCCTACCCCAGCGGTCTGACCCTGCCCGCGTGGCCCGACCTGACGACGGATCAGCCCGAGCAGTGGCGGCAGTGGCTGGCAGCAGCGTGGGCGCTGCCGGGATTCGCCACCGCCGTCGCCGCTGCCACACCCCAGTTGGCCGAACAGATCACCCGGACCGTGGCCGGCGCGCCGACCACCCACCGCCGGCTCGGGCGCATGGTCGACTCGGCGGTCCGGTACCTGCTGAGGTGGACCACCCGGGCGACACCGTTCGGCACCTTCGCCGGGGTGGCTCCGGTCGAGTTCGGTGCCCACGCATCGGTCCGGTGGGGCGAGGCGCATCAGGTGGTGACCCGCCCTGACGGGACGTTCGTCGCCGAGCACACCGGACGCGCCGAGCAGGACCTGGCGGCGTTGCGCACCGTCGCGGTGGTGACGAACTCGTTGGGGTACCGGCGCGGCGGGGTGTGGGTGCTGCCCTGCCTGCGCGGCGACGGCGACCGCAGGTGGGACCTCGAGATCCGTCTGACCAGGCCGGTGCGGGCGGCGATCCGCGCGGCGCGTTCCCCGGTCATGTTCGGTGACCTCGCCGCCCGGGTCGCCGGGCCGCTGCCCGCCGCTACCGGCGCGGCCGAACGGATGCTGGCGTCGCTCGTCCAGGCGGGTGTCCTGCTGTCGGCGCTGCGGCCGGCGACGACCGTCACCGACCCGGCCTCCCACCTGGCCCGCCACGTCCCGATGCCCGATCCCGGCGACCAGGTCGCGGTCGACCTGCGTGTCGACGCCTCGGTGACGCTGCCACCGGCGGTGCTCCACGAAGCGGCCCGTGCCGCGTCGACGCTGGTGGCGGTGGCAGCGCACCTGCCGGGATGGGCGGAATACCACGGCGCGTTCATTCAGCGGTGGGGTCCGGGCGCGGCCGTGCCGTTACGCGACGTCCTGAACGTTCTGGGCTTTCCCGCCGGATACCGGGGTTCCACCCGGCGCGTGCCCGCGGTGTTCACCGCCCGCGACCGGCTCCTCGCGCAGCTCGCCCAGCAGTCGGCGCTGAACGGCTGCGCGGAGGTGATCCTCGACGACGAGCTGACAGGCCGCCTACGAGGAGATGACGACCGGCCGCCGATCCCACACACCGAACTACGGTTCACCCTCGCCGCCGCGACCCCACAGGACCTGGACCGGGGCGCGTTCACGTTGACGGTGGTCAGCGGAGCCCGCCACGCCGGGGTCGCCGCCGGCCGGTTCCTGCACCTGCTTTCTCCCGCCGAGCTGGCGTCGTTCCAGCACGTCTACCGGAACCTGCCGACCGCCCTGCCCGCAGCGGACACGGTGCAACTGTCCGGCCCGCCGCTGGATGCCCGCCTGGCTGCGGTCGCCCGGACACCTGCGGTGCTGCCCGTCCTGCCCGTCGGTGACTTCCACCCGGACCCGCCGTGGACGCTCGCGGACCTCGCGGTGACCGGCGACGGCCAGCGGCTGTGGCTGGTGTCGCGGACCACCGGGCGACCGGTCGAGCCGCTGCTGCTCAACAGCGTGCTGCTACCCGACCTCCAGCAGCCCCTGATGCGGTTCCTGACCGAGATCTGGACGGCGTGGACGGCTCCGTGCAGCCGATTCGACTGGGGGCACGCGGGTAGCCTGCCGTTCCTGCCACGCCTGCGACGCGGACGCAGCATCGTGCACCCCGCCCGCTGGACCATCGACCGGACGGCACTTCCCGCCCGCGCCCTGGCATGGCCACACTGGCGCGACACTTGGCAGCGACACCGTGAACAGCACCGACTCCCGGACGAGGTCCTGGTCGGAGCCGATGACGTGCAGGTACGTCTGGACCTGAACGACAACACCCACCTGGCAGTGCTGCGCCGGCACCTCGACCGGCACGCCCGCACCACCCTCACCGAGGCTCCCGGCCCGGCCGGCTGGATCGGCGGCCGACCCGCCGAACTCCTCCTCACCCTCGCGCACACCTGTCCGGCCACCCACCCGAGCCGACCAGCGCGGGCCGCGACCGCACAACAGCATCGACCCGGCCAGTCACCGTGGCTGGAGGCCCGCCTGTACGGCCGGCTCGACGACATCCTCACCGACCTCGCCCACCGGACCGGCAACCTCCCGGCTGCGGGCTGGTGGTTCCTCCGGTACCCGGACCCCGAGCCCCACCTGCGGCTACGTATCCCACTCCAGGACACCACCTTCGCGGCAACTGCCGCAGGCCTCGCCGATTGGGCGCAACAACTGGAACACAAGCGCGTCCTGCACGACTACAGCCTGCACACCTACCGGCCCGAGACCCGCCATGGCACCGGCCCCACCCTCACCGCCGCCGAAGCGGTCTTCGCCGCTGACTCCCGCGCCTCCCTGCGGCGGCTGACCGGCGACCGCCAGGCCAGCACCGCCGCCACGATGATCGCCATCGCGGACGCCTTCACCGGCGACGGGCCCCGTTGGCTTGCCGAACACGTCCCCCACCACAGCGGCCCCCGACTCGAACCCGTCCAGCTCGACCTCGCCCGCACCCCCTACCGCGACGACGACCTGGACAAGGCACTGGCCACCTACCGGACACTGGCCCACGCCGACAACTTCGACCTCGACCAGGTACTGGCCGACCTTCTGCACCTGCACCACGCCCGCATGATCGGCGTCGACACCGTCTCCGAACGGCACTGCCTCCGCCTGGCCCGCGCCGTCGCCCGCACCTGCCAGGCGACGCCGTGACCGCAGGACAGTCCCTCGCCGAAGGGGCGGTAGGCGTCGCTCTTCTGTACCTGGAAACCGGCAACCGGCCCGCCGCCCACGCGGCACTGCGGGCCGCTACCGCCAACGGCGTCAGCATCGCCGCAGGCGCCAGCCTTTTCTACGGCGCACCCGCACTCGCCTTCGTCCTCGCCACCCCCAACCAACCCGGCCTCACCCGAGCACGATCGATCGCCGCCACCGGGACCGCCACGGTCACACGCCGACGGCTGCACGTCGCCCACCGCCGCATCGACTCCCACCAGCGACCCCACTACGCCGAGTACGACCTCATCCGAGGCCTGACCGGCCTCGGCGTCGCCCTGCACCGCCTCGGCGACCACGACCTGCTCCGCCAGGTACTCACCTACCTGGTCCGGCTCACCGAACCGGTCAACGATCTCCCCGGCTGGTGGTGCGCGAACGGACCCGACCGGAACCAGCCGCCGCCACCAGGAGGCCACGCCAACCACGGGATCGCCCACGGCATCACCGGCCCACTCGCGCTACTCGCCCTCACCCACCGCGCCGGCATCACCGTCAACGGACACACCGAGGCGATCCTGCGGATATGCCGATGGCTGGACACCTGGCAGCAGCACACCGGAGGCACCATCTGGTGGCCGCAGACCCTCACCCTCGACGACCTGCACCACGGCGCACCCGCACAACAACACCCTCTACGCCCCTCCTGGTGCTACGGCACCCCCGGCATCGCCCGCGCCCAACAACTGGCCGCCCTCGCCCTGCACGACACCGCCCGGCAGCTCCTCGCCGAGACGGCGTTCACCACCTGCGTGAACGACCCCGCACAGATCCGCCGTCTCACCGACCGCAGCCTCTGCCACGGCACCGCCGGCCTCCTCGCCGCTGGCCGGCGCATCGCCGCCGACGCACTCACCCCGACACCCCTCGCCCCACTGACCCGCCTCCACCGGCACGCCACCCCCGCCGCAGACGAACCCACCGGACTACTCGACGGCACAGCCGGTCACGCCCTCGCCGCGACCCCCACCACCTCAACCTCGTGGGACGCCTGCCTCCTACTCAGCTGACGAAAGGCCCACCATGAAGGAGACCCCCTGGCAACAGGTGAACATCACCTACCCCGGCCAGAGCCGCCACGAACGCGAACAACACGCGATACCCCACCTCCACCGCGTCCTACCCGCCGCCGAGACCGCCGGCCTCATCACCTCCTGGTGGTTCATCCGCAAAGGCCCATGGCGCATCCGCTACCTGCCCACCACGCCCGACACCGACCCCGGCCCGATACACGACCTCCTCACCGGAAAGCGCGCCTGGACCAGCGACATCTACGAACCCGAGACCCACGCCTTCGGCGGCCCCGACGCGATGGACACCGCACACACCCTGTTCCACCACGACAGCCGCCACCTCCTCACCTACCTCCACCACCAACCGAAAGACCGACGGGAACGCTCCCTCATCCTGTGCACCGCATTCATGCGCGCCACCGGACTCGACCTCAACGAACAGGGCGATGTGTGGGCACGAGTTGCCCAACACCGCCTCGAACACCTCACCTGGCCCCCGCCCCCGACCCCGCCACCTGGGAAGCCTTCACCAGCAAGGTCCGCCACCTGCAACTCGGCACCACCCGCACCACCAGCGACTGGCAGACCGCCTTCGAGAACGCCGGCACAGCCCTCCGCCACCTACGCGACACAGGAAAACTCACCCGTGGGCTACGTGCCGTGATCGCAGAGCACGTGATCTTCCACTGGAACCGGATCGGGATACCCGCCACAACCCAGGCCACCCTCGCTCAAGCAGCCGCAGAAGCCATCTTCGGCCGTGCCCCCCTGCCGCCAGGCGAGCAGTGGCCGCGCATGGTCGAAGAACCCGTACCACCATGTGCGGTACCGCCAACAGAGTTCGATGCGTCCCGTCGCGCGGCGCCTGCCCTGATCAATCCGCAACGCCGTTAGACAAGCAGGCCCATGGCCACTGCGAGTGGCTAGTGTCGGCTTGCCGTATGTCGACCCCCGCCACCAGATCGGGTCGACAGTCTTCAGACGGGTGGGCCAGCTCATGCGTGCCCTTCCGTCCGCCGCCGGCTCCACGCGCGGGCCCGACTCGCGCCTTGATCTGTACCGGAAGGCGGGCCGGGTACGGCTCTGGCTGTCCGAATGCACCAACGCCTGCGTTCGCGCCTTCGCGCACTACCAACTAAGTGGACCATACGTGACAGAACAAGAACCGCGTATTCCCTGTTCAGAGGCCATCCGTGACCATCGCTGCGGCTCGTCAGCGCGTCGCACCGGCAAGATCCTAAACGCATTCTGCGGCCTTGTAACACACAGTGACTCCGCCGCGAACCAGTTCGAAGCAACGTCATGCGGAAGTTCAGCTGCTCGGCCCACCGTCCTGAGCGGTCGACGGGCGGCGCGTCTCCTGAAATGCTTGGCAGCAGGCGCATGAAAGCGGACGCCCCTGCGCCGGATAGAGTCGTCGTCGGATTCGAGGAGGCGCGGTTGCGTGGGTGGCGCAGGAATCGATGTGTCAACGGCCGCGCTCAGGGCGCCGGGATTTGCCAGGGTCGGCCAGCTCGTGCCCGACGACCAGGATCTCCTGACCGTCCCCGTGGGAACGAAGGTCGGGAGCGCGCTCGATGTGATGCGTACGCACGACTACGACCAGCTTCCGGTCGTCACTGTCGCGCAACGCGTGATCGGCGTCTTCACCTATAGGTCGATGGCCGCAGGGCTGCCGCTCCTGCGCAACAACGCCCTTAACGCGACGGTAGAGGACCACCTGGAGGAACTTCGGTTCGTCCGCTCGTCGCAGGAACTCGGTGAGGTGCTCGCCTTCGTTGAGCAGGGCAATGCCCTCCTAGTCGGCGACGAGGACCGCCTACTCGCGATCGTGACACCTGCGGACGTGAGCCGCTTTCTGTGGCACCGGACGCGCCCCTTCGTACTGCTGCAGGACATAGAGCTCGGCATACGCGACCTCATGCGTTCGGCCTGCGACGCCAGCTCCCTGCCCGGTCTGATCGCGGCCTCGGTCCCGGCGGATCCCGGCCGCGCACGCAGCCGACTGGAGGACCTGACGATGGCCGAGCTGTTATCAGTGCTACTGAATGGCGAGAACTTCGGCCGCTTCTTCCGTCTGCGCTTCGGCAACAATCGCGATTTGGTTCGGAGCACCCTCGACCCCGTACGCGAGATCAGGAACAAAGTCTTCCACTTCCGAGCCGAGCCATCGCCCGAAGAGCTGGAAACCTTAGCTGCGGCGCTGACCTGGGTCCGCCGCCGCGTGATGATCAGAGGGGGGAGAAGTGACCGCTCTGCGCCTTGACCACCGGCAGCTGCTTGATAGGCTTCGCGACTCGGCGTGCCCCACACGGGGTGTCGTGGTGGCTCCGCCCGGCACCGGTGCTCGCCTACCGCTCCAGATTCACCTGGCGGAGGTCGCTCCAGAGTCGCTCTGCCTTGTCGTGGCCGCGAACCAGACGCTCGCCGCACAGTGGGTCACACGCCTGGAAGCAGCCGGCGTCGAGCCCGTCGTCTTGCTAACCGACGCCAATGCGGCACTGGCGATTCTCGAGGAACTCCATGTGCCAAGGAACGGCGTCATCGTCACCACGCACGCGTCGGTTCAGCGCAAGCTCAGCGGCGAAGCGCTCTCGTCAATGGAATTCGAGCTCGCGATCTATGACTACCCTCTCAGGCCACCTTTCGCCGAGGCAGCCGAGCCGCGCCTAAGTACTCGCCGGACCGTCATGCTTGTCGATCGGCAAGGGGAGGCGTGGACCGCCCTGCCGGTGATCTGGCGCATGACCCTGCAGGACATGGTCAACAAGGGGTTGGTCAACGTAACTCGCTTCTTCTACGACGAAGAGCCGGACGAGCGCGAACTCCGGGGCGCCGCAGTGACCGCCCTGACGGAATACGCCCGTAGTAACGGCACACCCCTGGTCCTGCCGAGCGATAGCTTGCCCACGCTGCACTCGCGGCTCCTGACAGCTGCCACCAGCACTTCCCCGCGAGATGATTTAACAGACCGAATGTGGAGCGTTCTCGACCGAATGGACGCCTTCCCCGGCCCCGACTCGCGACTGCAGGCCCTCGATCGAGTTTTGGATGGAGTTCTTGCCACGAACACGCGATGCGTCGTCATAGCGCCGACGACGACAGATGCGAGTTATATCGCCGAGCACCTAAACGGTACGATTGGACCCCCGCGCGCGGTCATCAGCAGCAGAATGCGCGCCGACGACCGTCGATCAGCAATGGCCTCTGTCGGCCCGGGGGAATGCGTAGTCGCCACGCCTGTAGTGACGCCATCCGAACGCTGGCCCGATAATACAACTCTGATACTGTGGCCAGCGCCATTCAATGACCAACTGCTGCCGAGCCTCGCCCTGCCCGGTCCCGGTGTCAGGGTCGTCGTGATGACCGACACTGTCGGCGTCGAGTCAGCGGCGACCTCCGTGTCATCGCAAGGGTCCATGCCGGAGGTTAGCGCCCGAGGGTTCTCGTCCAACACAAACGCGCAGGCTATTGCCGTCTTAGCGCCGACGGCGAAGGGGCGACGCCTGGTCGGAAGTGAACGGCAGGCTGTCGCTCGAGAGGTCGTAAGGCGCTACACCGCAGGCGAGTCGATCCGAGCGCTCGCTGAGGCGACCGGCCGTAGCTACGGCTATATCCACCGGATCCTCACAGAATCAGGCGTGCAACTGCGGCAAAAGGGGGGCGTTACAAGGCGGAAGAAGGCCTGAGCCGATCCACCTGGGCATCGGACGGACTCCGACGTCCTTGCATCGGTCGCCGAGCGCGAAGGGCTCTCTGCAGGCCGGCGCGCACGGACGGCGTCAGGTTCGTGCAGCTTTAGGCGGAAGCGTGGGGTTAGATCACTCGGTGATTGATTGGCGCTCGGTGCGGGACCTGCAGGGCGACAGTGGCGTCATCATCGAGATGCTGCTTGGCCAGCTTGCACGCCAACCCGATGACGCCGTATGGAGCGAGGTCGAAGGCCGGCTCGTTGCCGAGGCCGAGTGTTTCTGCTCGGCTGGGTTCGCCGCGCTCCCTGAACTCAGCCGACTGGCCCGCTCGGGCAGCGACAAGGATAGGGACCGAGCGCTGAAGCTGGCCGCAGTGATCGTCCGAACCTTGCATCGGCACCATCAGCACGACGACCTGGTACGGGTCGGTCCGGAGGCTATCGCGGCGCTACACCGTATCGCCCGAGCACGGCTGGCTGCCTGCATCGGTCCTGCGTTGGTCCAGCGGATGCAGGACACTCTCGCGTTTGCCGGCTACACCTTCTGGGCCTCGATCAGCCTGGACTTCACCGATGAGCATTACCAGCTCGGCTGCCCGCATTGCACGACCCGCCTGGCGATCGTCATCGGCGACTACGGTCACTACGCTGCAGTCCGCGACTATAACGACGGCGACATCAGTCGAATTCCGCTCCATCCCACCTCGCCCTAGGAGCTGACCGAACCCGGTCGATGGATGTATGACATAGCCATCGCAGGCGGCGACATGACCCTCGCTGGCGGCCTCACATACCTGTTCGGCCGGGCCACCTGCAGCACCTGCGGCAGTACGTTCAGCCTCGCCGACTGGTTCGAGGCCGAGAACAGCCCCAGTCAGCCCATCGACCCGATCGTGCCCCGGACCGATCGTTCGACCTGACACACAGACATCCCATCCAAGACACGAAGCTGCCTCTCGATAGCGTGCGCGCGTTCCGATGCCACTCGCTCATCGGCAGATCCAAACACCACGGTCTTGGCGAACGCCACTGTGTGTAGTTGATGATCTCTGTGTGCGGGCGGCGGCTCGATCATCAGCTCGCCGCTGAGTTTGCGGATGTCGACTGCCACTGTGTACTCGGTGGGGGATACGGCCCTGTACTGCACTCGTACGCCGACAACCCGATCGGAGGAAGAACACGTGGGCGAGAACGGCTAGGATCAACAACCCGTGAGCAGGAGGCAAGCGGCAAGAGAGATGCAAGAGGCAGTCGAGCGCGAAATCCTCGAACTACTCGCCGAGCACGGTGAGATGACGACCTTGCAAGTGACCGCGAAAGTCAGGACCGGGCGCACGCGAACCTACGTTAATGACCCCGAGTACGGCGAGCTCGAATTCTACGACTCGTGGAGTATGTCGTATATTCGCGACCGACTGAATGAGCTCTGGCCGCGCGTGACATACGGCGTTGCGCGGTGGGACGGCGCCCGACTACCGCAGTACATCTGGGAACTGGCAGATCCGCCTGAGAGTAAAGACGACGAGTAGCTTGGCACGCCCCGTCGTTCGAAGGGGCACACGGCGTTGACGTAGATCGGTACGGTGTCCGGAACCACGTGCGGCCTTCCTGCCCAGCTGACACGCGTCGACCAGCAGATCCCGATGCGCCGGTAGGTCACAGGTCCGTGTAGTTGCCGGGCCATGGCAATATCGGGGTGATGACGCAAACATCGAGCCGGTGGCGTTGGCCATGGGTGGCCGGTCTTGGAGTGGCTGCCGGGGTCGCGACGGCGGTGTTCCTCCGGCATCGCTTTCCGAAGCTCATTACCACAGAAGACATCGCCATCACCGCAGCCGGCATCACGCTCATGACCGCGCTGCTGGCGTGTGACTGGTCAGGTGGTCGCTGCGCCGGTGGGTAGCCAGGGACAGCCGGCGACGAGTTCGGTG
>NZ_JBAKHU010000079.1:0-24215 GCF_036906895.1 Micromonospora sp. CPCC 206060 | reverse complement strand
CGACGCCGGGCCTGTTTCGCGACGCCGGGCCTGTTTCGCGACGCCGGGCCTGTTTCGCGACGCCGGGCCTGTTTCGCGACGCGGCGGCTGCCGCCGGACGGCGGCGGCCCCGATCCGCCGGTCCGCCCCCTGACCGGCGCCACTCCGCCGGTCCACCCTCACCCCGTCGTACGTCCCCCTCGTCCGCCGGTCCGCCCCCTCACCCCCTCGGGAGCAGCCTGATGACACCCGCAGCGCCGACACCGGCCCCCACGGACCCCGCACCGCCTGCGGGGTACCGCCGGCCGAGCAACGTCTCATCGACCCTGGCCAGAGGCCGGCTCGGCGTACCGTCGGTGATCTTCTTCGTGCTCTCGGCCGCCGCGCCGCTCACCGTGGTCGCCGGTGTGATCACCACCGCGTACGGGGTCACCGGCATCACCGGCATCCCGTTGGCCTTCCTGGTGGTCGCGGCCGTGCTGGCCGTCTTCAGCGTCGGGTACGTCGCGATGGCCCGGCGGGTGGCCAACGCCGGGGCCTTCTACGCGTACATCAGCCAGGGCATCGGCCGACCCGCCGGGGTCGGTGCCGCCTGGGTGGCGCTGATCGCCTACAACCTGCTCCAGGTGGGCCTCTACGGTGCGGTCGGGGCCGCCGCCAGCCCGGTCCTCGGCCGTCTGACCGGCGTCGAACCCGTCTGGTGGGTCGTGGCGCTCTGCGCCTGGGCGCTGGTCGCCGTGCTCGGGCTGCTCCGGGTGGAGATCAACGGCATGGTGCTCGCGGTGCTGCTGATCGGTGAGATCCTGGTGATCCTGGTCTTCGACGCCGGGCAACTGCTCCACCCCGCCGGGGGAACGGTCAGCTTCGCCACCCTCAGCCCGGAGAACCTCCTCGTCCCCGGCGCCGGGGCGCTGCTGGTCACCGCGATGACCGGGTTCGTCGGCTTCGAGTCGGCGGTGGTGTTCAGCGAGGAGAGCAGGGATCCGGAGCGGACGGTACCAAGGGCCACGTACCTGTCGGTCGCGATCATCGCGGCGGTCTACGCGCTCTCCGCGTGGACGATGACGGTGGCGGCCGGCGCGGACCGGATCGCCGACGTCGCCCGTGCCCAGAGCGTGGAACTCATCTTCACCTTCGCCGGCAGCCACCTCGGGCCGACCGCCGTCACCATCGGCCAGGCACTCTTCCTGACCTCGCTGCTGGCCGCGATGATCTCGTTCCACAACACCACGTCCCGGTACGCCTTCGCGCTCGGCCGGGAACGGGTGCTGCCCGCCGTGTTCGGCCAGACCTCGCCCCGTACCGGCGCCCCCCGAACGGCATACGTCGCGCAGAGCACCCTCGGTCTGTGCGTCATCGGTCTGTACGCCGTCGCCGGCTGGGACCCGGTCGTCCAGCTCTTCTACTGGGCGGGCGCCGCCGGAGCCTTCGGGGTGCTGCTGCTGATCACCAGCACCTCCCTGGCGGTCATCGTCTTCTTCGCCCGCCGGCCGGACGGGGAGAACGCCTGGCGGCGGATCGTCGCCCCGGCCGTGGCCGCCGCCGCGCTGGTCACGGTGGCGACCATCGCGGTGGCGAACTTCGCCACGCTGCTCGGGGTCCCGCCGGACGACCCGCTGCGTTGGCTCGTCCCCGGCACCTTCCCGTTCGCCGCGCTGGTCGGTGCGCTCTGGGCAGTCGTGCTGCGGCGACGCCGTCCGGACGTGTACGCCCGGATCGGCCTCGGTGCGGAGAGCCCGTTCGCCGCGATCACCCCGTCGGTGGCCGGCCCGTACGCCCCGGCGGGGCAGGGGGGAGCACAGTGAGCCCGCGGATCGAACGGGTCGGCCCGGACGAGGCACGCCCGGTCGCCGAACTGATCGCCACCGCCTTCGCCCCGCTCGCCGCGGTGGCCTGGCTGGTACCCGAGGAGGCCCGGCGCGTGGCGGTGCTGGCCGGCAACTTCGAGATCCTGGCCGACCACGCGTTGCGTCACGGGCTGGTGTACGCCACCGGGGACCGGGCGGCAATGTCCGTCTGGCTGCCCCAGACGGGGGAGCCGACCCCGCCTCCGGAGGACTACGACCGGCGGCTCGAAGCGGCCTGCGGGGAGTACACCCCCCGGTTCCGGGTGCTGGACGGGTTGTTCGAGGCGAGCCACCCGCACGACGCGCACCACCACCTGGCCTTCCTGGCGGTCGCCCCGCACCGCCAGGGCGCCGGTCTGGGTACCGCGCTGCTCGACCACCATCACCGCTGGCTCGACGCGTTCGGCGTACCGGCCTATCTGGAGGCGAGCAACGAACAGAGCCGGGATCTCTACGCCCGGCACGGCTACGTGCCCCGGGAGCCGTTCCGGCTGCCGGACGGTACGCCGTTCCACCCGATGTGGCGGGAGCCGCGGTAGGCCACCCCGCAGGTGTTAGGAAGGGGCCCTTTACCTACCGGAAGCGATAAGCGGGGCCCCTTCCTAACACCCGACAGATCGCATTGACGAGCGTGCCGGCCTGCGGTGTGGTGGGAGCATGGCACTGATCGCCTACGACGACGAGAACGCCGCGGCGTACGCGGCGAACCGGTACCTGTCCCGGGGCGGGTTGCCGCACTGGCGGGCCGCGATCGAGCGGCATCTGGCACCGCGACCGGGACAGCGGGTGCTCGACCTGGGGGCCGGTACCGGCCTGTGGGCCCGGGCCTTCGTCGACTGGTACGGCGTCGAGGTGGTGGCCGTCGAGCCGTCCGGACCGATGCGGTCGTACTCGACGTACCCGGTCATGCTGGCCGGCGACGCGGACGCGTTGCCGCTCGCGGCGGACAGCGTGGACGCGGCCTGGCTCTCCAGCGTGGTGCAGCACCTGCCGGATCTGGCCTCGGCCGCCGCCGAGCTGCGCCGGGTGCTCCGTCCCGGGGCCCCGGTCCTGATCCGTTCGGTCTTCCCCGGCCGGGCGGCGGAGGTGACCCTGTTCCGCTATTTCCCGGCGGCGCTGAAGGTGGTGGAGGAGCGCTTCCCCAGCGTCGAGCAGGTCTGTGCGGCCTTCGCCGAGGTCGGCTTCAAACAGGTGGAGCTGGAGCCGGTGCGGCAGGTGATCGCCCCGAACCTGCGGGTCGTCGCGGCCGGGCTGCGTCGGCAGGCGCACTCACCGCTGCTGCTCATCTCCGACGACGAGTACCGGGACGGCCTGGACCGGATGTGGCAGGCAGCCCCCAGCCACCGTGGCCCGGTGGTGGAGCCCCTCGACCTGCTCGTTCTGCGCTGACCCCGGCGGGAGAGCATGGGGCCGGACAGCGCGGTGGCTGGGCCCCGGCGGTAGAGCAGTCCGGGGCCGGACAGCGCGGTGGCCGGGCCCGCCGACCCGGCCACCGCATCATCCACCCCTCAGTAGGTCTCGGCGAGCTGCCCCCGCAGCTTCGTCAGTGCCCGCGCCAGCAGGCGGGACACGTGCATCTGGGAGACGCCGATCTGCTCGGCGATCTGGGACTGGGTCAGGTTGCCGTAGAAGCGCAGGGTGAGGATCTTCTGCTCCCGCTCGTCCAGGGTGGCGAGCGCCGGGCCGAGCGCGACGCGCAGCTCGGCCAGCTCGAACTCGCCGTCCTCGCCGCCGAGCATGTCGCCCAGCTCGGTGGCCCGCTCGCCGTCCCCGGTCGGCGTGGAGAGCGAGACGGCGTTGTACGCGCGGGCGCCCTCCAGGCCCTCCAGCACCTCCTCCTCAGTGATCTTGAGGTGGGCGGCGATGTCGGCGACCGTGGGGGAGCGGCCGAGGGTCTGCAGGAGCGAGCTGTTCGCCTCGGAGATGCTGAGCCGCAGTTCCTGCAGGCGGCGGGGGACCCGGATGTCCCAGGTACGGTCCCGGAAGTGCCGCTTGAGCTCGCCGATGATGGTCGGGATCGCGTAGCCGGCGAAGTCGACACCCCGGCTCGGGTCGAACTTGTCGATGGCCTTGATCAGGCCGACGGCAGCGGTCTGCATCAGGTCGTCGGTGGGTTCGCCCCGCCCGCTGTAGCGGTGCGCCAGGTGGTTGACCAGCGGCAGCCAGGCCTCGATGGCCTTGTCGCGCAGGGCGGCGCGGGACGGGTGGTTGGCGGGCAGCGCGGCCATGGCCTGCAGCAGATCGGTGGCGCTGTCGGTGAGCGCGTTCGGGTCCAGCTTGGCGACCGGAGCCGGCGTGGCGGTCTGCCCGGTTGTCGCTGGGTTCTGCTCGGTGATCGTTGGCGCGGTCATGGGTGGTCCTCCCTGCACCTCGTCCGCGAACAAAAAGACGTGACGCTTCGGTTTATGTTCAGGTAGCCCGTTCAGAGCATCACCTTAACCCGATCAGGTTGAGGAAAGCTAGCCGAACGACTGATGTGCAAAGAGGACTTTGGCCTGCATATCGGGACATATTTCTGGGAAGTTTCGTGAAAAGAGTGTCGCCGAGGCCGCGAGCGCGTGTCACGGCCGGATGGTGTCAGTTGGGTGGGCGGGGCCCGGTTACCAGGTGCCGCCCCGGCGAGCGCGCAGCGGGCGGCCATCCGGGTCGTACACCAGGTGGTAGACCGGCAGCGCCCAGAGCCGGTTCCACCACCGCAGCCGCTCCGGGCGGTGCGGCCGGAGCCGGCCCGGTGGGCGGGGGCCACGCTGGCCGCCGTCGTACCACGTCTGCAACGCCCCCGCGCTCTCCTCGATCGCCCGGACCGCGCGCGCCGGGTCGAGCAGGTCGTCGTCCCCGCTGCCGTCCACCGGCCGGTCCAGGTGCTCACGCCACAGCCGCAGCCGCAACTCGCGGGCGTGGCGTCGGGCGCCGTCGCCCAGTCCGGCCGGGTCCGCCGGCTCCCGACCGTCGAGGGTGTCGTCGAGCACCGCGCAGGAGAGTTCGCTGTCGTGGGTCCAGGACCGCCGGTTGAAGTTGTCGCTGCCGATGCTCGCCCAGACGTCGTCGACCACGCAGACCTTGGCGTGTACGTAGACCGGGTCACCCGCGCGGTTCTCGACGTCGAAGACGTGCACCCGGTCGCCGGCCGCCTCCTGGCAGACCTGTAGCGCCTGCTCCCGACCCACCATGTTCGGCGGCAGGGCCAGCCGGCCGTCCACGTCCGGGTACCGGGGTACCACGGCGACCAGGTGCAGGTCCGGGTTGTCGCGCAACGCGTCGGCGAAGAGTCTGGCCACCTCGGTGGACCAGAGGTACTGGTCCTCCAGGTAGATCAACCGCCGGGCCCGGCGGATCGCCTTGGTGTAACCCCGGGCCACGGTCCGCTCGCCCTGCGGCGCGAACGGATAGCGGGGGCGGACCGCCGGGTAGGTCCGCAGGACCTGGACGTGGTGCGGACCGCACGGCGGCGGGTCGGGTGGTTGCGGCGGCAGCGGATCAGCGCGGAGGTCCGATCTGCGGAGCCGGTCCCGTAGGTAGGCGATCGGGTTCTCCGAGTCCAGCGGCGTCGGATCGGTCCAGCGTTCCCGGAAGGTCCGATCGAGTGCGCCCACCACCGGCCCGCGCAGGGCCAGTTGCACGTCGTGCCAGGGTGGGCGGTCGCCGTACCGGGGGGACATCCGCACCGCCTGCGGGTCGCCGGCATGATCGGCGTCGTCCCGGCGGCTGTGGCACAGGTCGATCCCGCCGGCGAAGGCGATGTCGCGTTCCGGTTGCCGTGGATGCCGCAACACGACCAGTTTCTGGTGGTGCGACCCGCCCCGCCGGACCCGCTGGTCCAGCAGCACCTCACCGCCGGCAGCGGAGATCGACTCGGCGAGGTTGCGGTTCTCCGTCTCGCTGTACTGCAACAGGTCCAGGTGTGAGCGCCAGATCAGGCCCTTGACCACCACGCCGCGCTGTGCGGCCCGGCTGAACAGTTCCGCGACGGTCGGCCCGTCCGGGCGCATCCGCTGGTCCGGGTCGCCGCGCCAGTCGGTGAAGAGGAGATGGTCGCCCTCGGTGAGGGCCTCCACCTCGCGGACCAGGCGGTCGAAGTAGGCGGCACCGTGAATTACCGGTTCGGCAAGGTTTCCGCTGGTCCAGACGGGTAACTCGGAGACCGGGTTGGCGCGCTCCGGTGCGGTGAGGAACCACTCACGGATCACCACGTCCAGCCCTCCGAGGTCGACGAACGTCCTCACCGTAGGACCGCCCGACGAAGTCCGCACGCCGGCACGCACCCCCTGTGACGTGGTCGCCGGCATCCCACCCGGCCGGATCCCCGGCCCGGGTCGAAGACACCGAGGAGGCCCGTACATGCCCGTCGAGTCGACAGATCCCGAGGAGTACCGCGACCAGCCGGTGGTGGAGAACGAGCGCGGCGCACTGGTCGCCGTACTGGTGATGGTGGTGCTCGGCCTGGCGGGGATCTTCGCCGTCTCCTGACGTGATCCCCTACCGGTCGACCCTGTCGTTCCCCGACCTTCCACCTTTCCTCGACCGCCTAGCGCGATCTTGCACCTCCGGACCGACATCCGGGCCGAAACCGGCAGGAAGTCGACCGAAAGTGCAAGATCGCGCCGAGGTGGATCAGAGCGGGTGGATCAGAGCGGGTGGATCAGAGCGGGTGGATCAGAGCGGGTGGATCAGAGCGGGTGGATCAGAGCGGGTGGATCAGAGCGGGTGGATCAGAGCGGGTGGATCAGAGCGTGTCGTCACCATCGGTGTGCGGCACGCGGGCGGCGGGGATGACACCGAGCCGGCCGGCCTGGTAGTCCTCGAACGCCTGGATCAGCTCGTCACGGGTGTTCATCACGAACGGGCCGTAGTGCGCCACCGGCTCCCGGATGGGCTCGCCACCCATGATGTAGAGATCCAGCGCCGGGGTACGGCTCTCCTGCCGCTCGTCGGCCCGGATCCGCAACGCGTCACCGGCGCCGTGCACGGCGAGCTGCCCGGTGTGGATCGGTCGCTGGTCGACGCCGACCGTACCGCGCCCGCCGAGCACGTAGACCAGGGCGTTGAAGTCCGGCCGCCAGGGCAGGTCGACCTGGGCCCCGGGCTGCACCGTCACGTGGGTGATGGTGATCGGGGTGTGCGTCGAACCCGGCCCCTGGTGCCCGGCCACCTCACCGGCGATGACCCGGATCAGGGCACCGCCGTCCGGCGTGGTGAGCAGGCCCGATTCCCGGCCCCGGATGTCCTGGTACCGAGGTGTGGTCATCTTGAGCGCCTTGGGCAGGTTCACCCAGAGCTGCAGGCCGTGGAACAGCCCACCGCTGACCACCAGGTGCTCCGGCGGGGCCTCGATGTGCAGCAGCCCGCTGCCGGCGGTCATCCACTGGGTGTCGCCGTTGGTGATCGTCCCGCCGCCACCGTTGGAATCCTGGTGGTCCATGATCCCGTCGATCATGTAGGTGACGGTCTCGAACCCCCGGTGCGGGTGCCACGGGGTGCCCTTCGGCTCACCCGGGGCGTAGTCGACCTCACCCATCTGGTCGAGGTGCAGGAACGGGTCGAGCTGGTGCATCGGCACCCCGGCGAAGGCCCGGCGGACCGGGAAGCCCTCGCCCTCGTAGCCGCCGGGGGCGGTGGTGATCTGGGTGACCGGGCGGTAGGTGGTCGTCTCGTCCAGCTGCGGCAGGCGGGGCAGGACGAGGACGTTGTCGACGGTGATCGCGGGCATGGCGTACTCCCTAACTTTTCGAAGTGGCGGACGACGCGTCCCGCACGGCCCGGAGTCGTCGATCGAGCCGATCGAAGACCCGGGTGAGGCAGGCGACCTCGGCGTCGTCGAGGTCGTCCATCAGGTGGGCGCGGACCGAGCGCAGGTGGTGCGGCGCGGCCTCGCGCAGGGCGAGCAGCCCGGCCGCCGTCAGCACCGCCTCGCTGCCGCGCCGGTCGGCCGGGCAGGACTCCCGGGAGACCAGGCCGCGCCGCTGCATCGAGGAGATCTGGTACGTCAGGCGGCTGGGCGAAAAGATCAGCCGGCTGGCCAGCTCGCCCATCCGGAGGCGTTGGCCCGGTGCCTCGGAGAGCAGCACCAGCACGTGGTAGTCGGCGAAGCTCAGCTCGCTGCTGCCCCGCAGCTCGTCCTCGAGCTGGGTGAGCAGGAGCTGGCTCGACTCGATGTAGCTGCGCCAGCAGGCGAGTCGGATGGGGTCGAGGCTCTCGGTCACGTTCCGAGAGTAGCTCTCTTTCAAATTTTAAGCAATGTGGCGCCGCTCTCCCTGTCGGCGCCGTTCTACTTCGATACGGGCATGTCCTTCAACCTTGAACGGACCGGACTCCGGTGGGTGGCCGCGCGGAAATGCGGGTGCGGCCGTACGGGGGACCGGCCAGACTGCCCGACCGTGGTACCTGTCGAGTTGTCCCGGGCCAAACTGCTGCTGCGACCCTGGCGGGTCGACGACGCGCACGCCGTGCTCGCCGCCCTGCGTGATCCGGAAATCGCCCAGTGGAACCCGTCCCCCGGGGGCACCGATCTCCCCGGCGCCCTGGACTGGATCCGTCGCCGCGCCGACTGGTCGGACGGCGACCACGCGTCGTTCGCGGTGTGCCGGCCCGAGGACGGGCTGCTGCTCGGCTCGGTGTCGCTGCACCGGATCCACGCCGGGGACGCCTCGATCGGGTACTGGACGGTCCCGGCAGCCCGGGGGCAGGCGGTCGCCACCCGGGCCGTGCAGGTGGTCACCGCCTGGGCGTTCCCGCAGTTCGGCCTGCACCGGATCGAACTCTGCCACGCGGTACCCAACGCCGCCTCCTGCCGGGTGGCCGAGCGTGCCGGATACCCGGCGGAGGGCACGCTGCGGGAGTCGTACCGGTACGGCGACGGGCGCCGGTACGACGAGCATCTGCACGCCCGGCTCGTCACCGACGCCTGAATCGTCCGTCAGCCGTCCCGCCCCGGTGAACGCCGGCGGGCCCGCCCGATCCATCTGAGGCGGTACCCGCCGGGGGCGTCCCCCGGCGGGTACCGGACATGCGTGCGGCCGGGACGTACCCGGCGGGTACCGGAGTTGTGTCACCGGGCCGGTACCACGGACCCCGGGTCGCGCGGCTCAGCGGCGGCCGGCCGCCTGCGGCAGGGTCAGTCGACCCATGATCTGGCGCGCCTCGTCCGCGAGGTCGGCATCCACGGTGACCGCGTACTGGCTCGCCCGCAGCGAACTCGCCGAGGTGAAGTCCCGCTGCCCACCGGTCATCGCATGGGCTATCGCGCCGAACACCGCCCCCCAGATCGCACCGATCACCAGGCCGACCAGGATCACCGCGATCCAGTTGCCGGCGGTGAAGATGCCGAAGAGCAGCCCGATGAAGAGACCGAACCAGGCACCGGTACCGGCGCCGGCCAGGGCTGCACGGCCGGTGGTCATCCGACCCAGCACCGTCTCCACCAGGGTCAGGTCGGTACCCACGATGGCCGTGCTCTCCACCGGGAAGCGGTTGTCCGCGAGATGGTCGACGGCCCGTTGCGCCGACGGATAGTCCGGGTACGTGCCGATGGTGACCGTCGGGCGCCCCGGCGGGGGGCCGTTGCCGTCGCCACTGGGCGCGGCCGGCCGTCCCGCCGGACCGCTCGGCAGGTTGCTGCCGCTGGTCCTGCCCGGCTGCCAGGCGGCAGTCGGTGTCGAGGGTCTGGTCATGGTCGCCTCCTTCGCCTCAACCCGCCGCGTTCCCGGTCCGGGCGACGGGTAACCGGGGCGATCGACGGTTGCTGCTCGGCGTCACCGGGTAGGCACCGGCATGCGGACCATCCCGGACTCCGGTCGGGAGACCGGACGGATCAGCGACCACGGGTTCCTCGCCGACGGTCGGAGCGCCGCACTGGTGGACCTGGCCGGCACCGTCGACTGGTGGTGTCCTGCCCGGTTCGACGCCCCTGCGGTGTTCGGGCGGCGGTCGACCCGACCGCACGACCCGGTCGGTACGGACCACGAGGCGTACCGGCCGGCAGGAAACCGCCCGTACCACCCACGACGGCGCGGAACACACCCGGGAGCAGATCGAGCAGGCCGGCCGGCGGGCGGTCGTCGTACAGGGCGACATCACCGACGAGGACCAGGTCGACGCCATGTTCGACCGGGCGCTGGCCGAGTTCGGCCGGCTCGACATCCTGATGAACGACGCCGGGGTGGACGCCTCCGGTACGCCGGTGATCGACCTGGACACCGAGACCTGGGACCGGGCGATCCGTACCAACGTCTACGGGGCGTTCTTCTGCTGCCGCCGGTTCGTCCGGCACCGCCGGGACCAGGGCGGCAAGGGGAAGATCATCAACATCACCTCCGTGCACCAGGAGGTACCCCGGGCCGGGGGGACCGACTACGACACCAGCAAGGGCGCGCTGCGGAACCTGACCAAGAGCCTCGCCCTGGAGGTGGCCCCGATGGGGATCAACGTCAACAACATCGCTCCGGGGATGGTCCTCACCCCGTTCAACCAGCAGGCCATCGACGATCCGCAGTACCTGGCGGAGCAGGTGCAGAGCATCCCGTGGAAGCGGGCCGCCGAGCCCGAGGAGATCGGCCGGCTGGCGGTCTTCCTGGCCAGCGCGGACGCGGACTACGTGACCGGATCGACGTACGTCATGGACGGTGGGCTGATGCAGAACCAGGGCCAGGGCGCCTGAGGTGTTAGGAAGGGCCCCTTCCTATACCGAAAGCGATAAGAAGGGGCCCTTCCTTGCAGGTGCCGTTCAGGGTGAAGCCGGACGGTGCGGGGCCGGTCGGCGGCGAGAATCGAGGACGTGCTGATGGTTGTCACGGCCGACACCCATGTGCCCAAGCGGGCCCGTGACCTGCCCGAACCGCTCTGGCAGGCGATCGGGAGCGCCGACGTGGTGGTGCATGCCGGGGACTGGGTCGAGGAGGACCTGCTCGATCGCCTGACCGAACGGTCCCGATGGCTGATCGGGGTCCACGGCAACAACGACGGTCCCGCGCTGCGGGCCAGGCTGCCCGAGGTGGCCCGGGCCGAGGTGGCCGGGCTGAAACTGGCGGTGGTGCACGAGACCGGCCCGCGTACCGGCCGGGAGGAGCGGTGCGCCCGGACCTTCGGCGACTGCGACCTGCTCGTCTTCGGCCACTCGCACATCCCCTGGGACAGTGTTGCCCCGGGTGGCCTGCGTCTGCTCAATCCCGGTTCGCCGACCGACCGGCGGGCGCAGCCGTACGCCACCTTCCTGACCGCCCGGGTCGCCGCGGGGCGGCTCGACCGGGTCGAGCTGCACCGGCTCCCGCCGCGCCCGGCCCGGTCCTGAGCCACCCGGTACGCTCACCGCCCCCGCTCGGTACACCGGTCGGGGGTGGTGACCTCACCTCGACGACCGGCACCGGGCACATGCCCCGGATCGCCCGATGGGGGCCGATACGATCATCCGATGAGTGCTGAGCGGGCCGGAGCCGTGGTGGTGGGCGCGGGTATCTCCGGCCTGGCCTGTGCCCGGGCGCTGGTCGACGCCGGCATCCCGGTGCAGGTCCGGGAACGCGGCCGGGTACCGGGCGGCCGGATGGCCAGCAAACGGTTCGACGGGCGCCCCGCCGACATCGGTGCGGCCTACTTCACGGTCAGCGATCCGGACTTCGGCGAGGTGGTGGAGCGCTGGCGGGCGGCCGGGCTGGCCCGGGAGTGGACCGACACCTTCGTCTCCTACGGTGCCGACGGGCGGCGGACGGTCACCGGCCCGATGCGCTGGGCGGCACCCCGTGGCCTGCGCTCCCTGCTGGAGGATCTGGCCGCCGGCCTGCCGGTGGTCACCGACCGCCTGGTGACCACGGTGGGGCCGGGGCCGTCGGTGGATGGCGAGCCGGTCGGTGCGGTGGCGCTGGCGATGCCGGCGCCGCAGGCCGCATGGCTGCTCGACCCCGCCCTGGCGGCGGCGACCCGGGCGGTGCAGGCGCAGCGCTGGCTTCCGGCGCTCACCGCCGTCCTGCACTTCCCGTGTCGCTGCTGGGTGGACTTCGCCGGGGCGTTCGTCAACGACCATCCGTTGCTCACCACCGTCTGCGACGACGGGGACCGGCGGGGAGACGGCGCGCCGGTGCTGGTGGCGCACACCACGGCCGGGTTCGCCGGGCAGCACCTGCCCCAGCCGACGGCGGCCGGTCCGGCGGTCGAGCAGGCGGTACGGGATCTGCTGGGACTACCCGAGCCGGCGGTGCACACCCACGTGCACCGGTGGACGTACGCCCGACCGGAGACCAGGGCCGACGGGGCGTACCACCTCGACGACGACGGCATCGGCCTGGCCGGGGACGCCTTCGGCGCGGCCCGGGTACAGACCGCGTGGTTGTCGGGGCGGGCCCTCGGCCGGGCGATCGCGGACCGGCTCGGCGTCACCGCCGGCTGACCCCGGCCACCGAGCCCGGAGACGCCGGGGCGAACCGCTCCGACGGGGCTGTCGGTACGCAGAGTCGGGTGGGCGATCTCGACCTGCCACCCGCCGAACCGGGGAAGTATCGTGCGGGGTGGAGGTGGGTCATCGTGACGTGGCCGGTGGGCGATCAGCAGTGTCGGTATGAGCGCTGACCGGGGTGGGTCGTCACCCGGAGGGCTGCGGCACGAGGCCCTGTTCTACGCGGGGGAGAGCGACTACGCCGCCAGGGTCGGCGAGTTCATCGCCGCCGGGCTGGCCGCCGCCGAACCGGTCCTGGTCGCGGTGCCCGGCCACCGGTTCGACCTGGTCCGTCCCCTGGTCGGCGCGGACGCCCCGGTCACCTTCGTCGACATGACCGAGGCGGGTCGCAACCCCGGCCGGATCATCCCCGGGGTGCTGCACGCCTTCCTCGACCGCCACCGCGACCGGGTGGTCCGCATCGTCGGGGAGCCGATCTGGCCGGGGCGGTCAGCGGCCGAGTACCCCCGCTGTGTGCAGCACGAGGCGCTGATCAACGTGGCCTTCGTCGACCGGCCCGCCGCGATCCTCTGCCCGTACGACACGGTCGGGCTCGGCGAGGTCGCCCTGACCGACGCGGCCCGTACCCATCCGGTGCTGGTCCGGAACGGGGTCCGCACGGCCAGCCCGCACTACACCGCGCCGGAGGTGGTCGTCGACGGGTTCAACCGCCCGTTGGTCGAGCCCGACGGCCCGGTCGCCAGCCTGCGGTTCGACGCCACCGGCCTCTCCGCCGCCCGGGCACTGGTGGCCGCGACCGCGGCCGAGGCCGGTCTGCCCGCGGACCGGGTCGACGACCTGCGGATCGCGGTCACCGAGCTGGCCACCAACGCGCTCACCCGCGCGGCCACCCCGGCAACGCTTCGGGTGTGGGTCGAGCCGGCGGCCCTTGTCTGCGAGGTCACCGGCGCCAGCGTGCTGACCGATCGGCTCGCCGGCCGGATACCGCCCTCGCACCGCAGCGACCGGGGTCGTGGGCTGGTCCTGGTCAACCACCTCTGCGACCTGGTCGACATCCACACCGACGAGGGGTCGACGACGATCCGGCTGCATCTGGACCGCCCCGGCGCCGCCCGGCCCGTGCCCGCGTCTGCCCAACCCGCACCTGTCCCCGCCCAACCCGCACCTGTCCCCGCCCAACCCGCACCTGTCCCCGCCCGGCCGGTGCCTGCCCCCGCCGGGTCTGCTCCGGGGTCAGCCGGCGCCGCCGAGGGCGGGCTGGCGCTCGCCCCGCCCGGCTGACGGACCACCGGTCCCTCCGGCGGTCCATTCGCCCGTCCGCTGGCCGGCCCGGTCCAGCAGCTGCATCACCGGGGTGGCGGCGATGCCGTGCAGCACCACCGACACGATGACCACCAGACCCACGGTTGCCCACACCAGGTCGGCCTGGGGGAAGTCCGCCTTGGCGGTGGCATAGGCGAGGTAGTAGAACGAGCCGACGCCCCGGATGCCGAAGAACGAGATCACCCAGTGCTCGGCGGGCCGTCCGGGTGCCCCGCGCAGCGAGAGCCAGCCGAACAACGGCCGGAGGACGAAGAGCAGGGCCAGGCCGACCAGTGCCGCCTGCCAGGTCAGCGGGGCCAGCAGGCCACCGACCACGGCGCCACCGAAGAGCAGCAGCAGCAGTACGGTGAGCAGCCGCTCGACCTGCTCCGCGAAGTCGTGCAGCACGTTGTGGAACTCGTGGGACCGTTCGGCCGCCCGGATCGCCCGCGCCGCGCAGAACACCGCCAGGAAGCCGTAGCCGCCGGCCACCTCCACCAGGCCGTACGACAGGAATGTGGCGGCCAGGGCGAGGAACCCCTCGGCGTGCCGGGCCAGCCGCAGCTCGGACGGGGCGCGGAAGAACAGCTTGCCGAGCAGCCAGCCGATCAGGAGCCCGCCCGCCACGCCCATGCCCACCTTGTAGAGCACGTCGACGGTCAGCCAGCGGCCGAACCAGTCACCGGGGGCGAGGCTGGTCGTCGCGATGGCGATCGCCGCGTAGACGAACGGAAAGGCCAACCCGTCGTTGAGGCCGGCCTCGCTGGTCAGCGCGAAGCGCACCTCGTCCTCGGAGTCCTCCACGTCGGTGGGCTCACCGACCTGGACGTCCGCGGCGAGGACCGGGTCGGTGGGGGCGAGCGCGGCGGCGAGCAGCAGGGCGGCGGCCGGTACCAGCCCGGCCCACGCCCAGCCGAGCAGGGCGACCGCCGCGATACTCAGCGGCATCGCGATGGCCAGCAACCGCCAGGTCGACGACCAGCGCCGTCGCCCCAGCGGGCGGTCGATCTTGAGGCCGGCGCCCATCAGGGCGACGATCACCCCGATCTCGGTCAGGTGGGTGGCGATGTCGGGGTACCTCAGCGGGTCCGGGTCGGGCAGCCCGATCGGCAGCAGCCACACCGCCATGCCCAGCGCCAGGAAGGCGATCGGCATGGACAGCGGGCGGTACTCCAGCACCCTCGGCAGGATCCCGGCCAGCAGCGCCCCCACGCCGACCAGAGCGAACGCCACATCCACCGGCTCCACGCCACCCCACCCTCCGAACGGCCCGCCGTGCGGCAGGTGGTGCCTAGCGTTTCCCTGCGCGGGATCCCGTCAAGCGTCCGGGTGACAGTGAAGTGAATCCCTTTCCAGAGATCAGCCGAGCCCGCCGATGGGGGAGTCGTCGAGGACGGCCAGCAGCGCCGCCGGGTCGTCGTGGACCGCCACGGCACCCGCCCCGGTCAGCTCGGCCCGGCCGGTGCCGCCACAGGTCAGGCCGATGCACCGGATGCCCAGCCGGCCGGCGGCGACCACGTCCCAGACCGAGTCCCCGACGAACACGACCCGGGCCGGATCCAGGCCGGACCGCTCCAGGGCGACCGTCAGGATGTCCGGGGCGGGCTTGCTCTCCCCGGCGTCGCCGGCGGAGGTGACCACGTCGATCACGTCGTCCGCGGCCAGGGCCGCCCGCAGCGCGGCCAGTTCGTGCTCGGCCGCCGAGGAGGCCAGCACCACCCGCAGCCCCCGGGCGGCGCAGGCCCGCAGCAGTTCGGCGGCCCCGGGCAGGGGACGCAGGCGGGGCCAGAACCCGGCGAAGTGCCGGTCGTGGGTGTCGCGTATCCCGTGGTCGCCGGAGCGGTCCCGGTCCGCGCCGAGCAGGTGGTCCAGGAGCTTGTCCGAGCCCATCCCGATGGACCGGTGGATCAGCGCCATCGGTACGTCGTGGCCGGCCTGCCGCAGCGCCTCCCACCAGCTCACCGTGTGCAGATAGGTGGTGTCCACCAGGGTGCCGTCGATGTCGAGGAGCACCCCGGCCTCGTTCTGGATCCGCATGCGGTGGGCCTTACCCGGTGGCGGTACGGTGACTCACTCGTCGGGGATGAGCATCTCGAACCAGACCGTCGAGCCGCGTACCGTCGGGTCGGTCCCCCAGGCGTCGCTCAGCTCCTCGATCAGCCCCAGCCCCCGGCCCCGGCTGCTCAGCGTGTCGGTCTGGGCCCGGGTCACCGTGCCCCGGGTACCGCTGTCGGACACCGAGACGAGCAGCCGCTCGGGGCTGAGGTCGATCTCCACCCGGGCGGCGGTACCGGCGTGCAGCAGGGCGTTGGTGGTCAGCTCGCTGGTGCAGAGCACCGCCGCGCCGATCACCTGCTCGGGTACCTGCCAGGCGGCGAGTTGGGCACTCATCCAGTGCCGGACCCGGCTCGGCGCGGTCGGCTCGGCCGGTACCTCCATGCTGGCCGACCGGCTCGGGGTCAGCACGTGCTCGACGGCGAGGACGGCGACGTCGTCCTCGGTGGCACCGGCGACGGCCGCCGTGGCGACCGCACAGAGTGCCCGGGGGTCGCCGCTGGCCGCCCCGGCGACCGCGGTGGCCAGGTCGGTCAGCCCGGCGGCCAGGCTCTGCCGGCGACGTTCGATCACCCCGTCGCTGTAGAGCAGCAAGGTGTCACCGGGGGAGAAGGGAACGCTGGTGCTGGTCCGCACCCCGCCCAGGCCCAGCGGCGGACCGGTGGGGATCTCCAGGTACTCGGCCACCGGATCACCGCCGGGCGGGCAGCGGCGCAGCAGCGGGGCGGGGTGACCGGCGCTGGCCAGGGTCATCAGCTCCCGGTCCGGCTCGATCACGCCGAAGATCACGGTGACGAAGAGTTCGTCGGTGCGTCCCTCCGTACCGAGGCTGCCCACCAACCGGTCCAGGCCGGTGAGCACGGCGTCCGGCTGCGGCTGGCTCAGGGCCAGCGCCCGCAGGGCGGCGCGTACCTGACCCATCCGCGCGGCGGCCTGCACGTCGTGCCCCGCCACGTCGCCGAGGACGATGCCGAGCCCGCCGCCGGGCATCAGGAACGCGTCGTAGAAGTCACCCCCGGCGGCGTTGCCGTCCACGCCCGGGTCGTAGCGGGCGGCGACGCGCAGCCGGGGCAGGTCGGGCAGGTGCTCCGGCAGCATGCTCCGTTGCAGCAGTTGCGCCGTACCGTGCTGGTTCTCGAAGCGGCGGGCCCGCTCGGCGGCCTGGGCGACGAGTTCGGCCGAGGCGGCCAGCAGGGCCCGCTCGGCCGCGGTCCACGGGTGCGCCTCCTGGTACGCCACGGTCAGCGCGCCGCGCAGCGAGGAGGTGCGCAGCGGCAGGGCGGCCAGGGCGCGGACCTTCTGGTCGTGCCGGTCCACCGCCGTCGCCAGCAGGGGCTGCCCGTCCGGGGTGAAGGACGGCCGCCCGGTCTCGGCGGTCACCGTCATCGGGGTGCCGGCATCGGCCGGCCAGCGCCGCCACAGCGGTGGCAGCCGCTCGTCGGCCTCGTCCAACAGTTCGCCCCGGACCCGCCGGACCGCCCGCCAGCCCGGCCCGTCGTCCACCGCGAAGCTGACCTGGTCGGCGTCGAACGAGTTCAGCGCGTAGCGCAGCGACACCCGGGCCACATCGTCCAGGGTCAACGTGCCGGACAGCGCGGAGGCCAGCTCGCTGAGGCTCTGCAACTGCTCGGTCACCTGGGTGGTCTCGGCGGCGATGGTGAGTACGCCGACGATGCCGCCGCCGCTGTCCCGCACCGCCGAGTAGCCCCGGGTGAAGACGGCCTGTTCGATGATTCCGGTGCCGGTCCGGGAGACCGGCAGGGTGGTCTCCTTCTCCAGGAACGGCTCGCCCAGCCGGTAGACCCGTCCGATGACGTCGCCGATGCCGGAGACGCCCCACAACTCCGCGAGGACCTCGGCGCTGGGGCGGCCGAAGGCGGCCGGGTGTTTGCTGCCGATCAGCTCGGCGTACCCGTCGTTGTAGATGAGCACCAGGTCGTCGCCGTAGCTGAGCGCCATCGGCACCGGTGAACCGAGCATCAGGTCGACCACCGCGCGCAGCGCCGGATCCCAGCCTTCCGGCGGACCGAGCGGGGTGTCCGCCCACGGGTGGTGCAGGACGAGCGCGGCGGCATCCGAAGCGGTGGGGGCGCCGGATACCGGCGCTGACGGAGTGGGGACTCGCCCGACCGTGCCTGGCATGGCAGCAGCCTATCGGGACCGCTCCCGCAGCGTATGGATCTTGGCTGACGGCTGCCGTCCACGGGTACCCGGCCGGAGATCCGCTGGCCGGACCGCGACCGGATCGGCCCTGTTCGGGCCGGGTGGCGGTCGATGTCGGAAAACCAGAACGGCAGGTCAGGGGTTGGTCGCTGACGATCGGGTATGCGCCCGGCGGCAACCAGGTGACAGGAGGGACATCATGACGAAAACCCTCGCGGCCGGGCAGGTCGACATCGGAAACGCGGTCAGCGACATGTGGCGCAGTGTGCTGCTCTTCGTGCCGCGCGCGATCGCGTTCATCGCCATTCTCGTGATCGGCTGGATCATCGCCCGTGCGGTGCTCAAGGTGGTCGACGCGGCACTGGAACGGGTCGGGTTCGACCGGGCGGTCGAACGCGGCGGCGTCGGCCGGGCGCTGGAGCAGACAAAGTACGACGCCAGCGACATCCTGGCCAGACTGGCGTACTACGCCGTCCTGCTGTTCACGTTGCAGTTCGCGTTCGGCGTCTGGGGTCCGAACGCGATCAGTGACCTGATCAGCGGTGTGGTGGCATGGCTACCACGCGCCTTCGTGGCGATCGTGATCGTGGTGGTGGCCGCCGCCATCGCCAGTGCGGTCCGGGACCTGGTCACCGGTGCCCTGGGCGGCCTCTCCTACGGTCGGGTCCTGGGCGACATCGCGTCGATCTTCGTCCTGGCGCTCGGTGTGATCGCCGCGTTGAACCAGGTCGGCATCGCCACCACGGTCACCACGCCGGTCCTCGTCGCGGTGCTCGCCACCGTCGCCGGCATCCTGATCGTCGGCGTGGGTGGTGGTCTGGTGAAGCCCATGCAGTCCCGCTGGGACGGCTGGTTGGACCGGGCCGCCCGCGAGTCCGAGGCGATCAAGTCGCACCGGCAGGCCCAGGCGGCCGGGCGGGGCGACGTCAACCGGCAGATGGCCGACCGGACCGGTGCGGAACGCACCCAGGCCATGCCCCGGGTCCAGGAGTCGGCGATGTCCGGCCGGGGCGGCACCAGGACGTACCAGTCGGGCAGCGGGTCGGAGCAGATGCGCCCGCCGGAACGCTGAGTCCCTGATGATGAACCGAGGCGCCCGCCGGTGATCCGGCGGGCGCCCGGTTTGTCTCCGCTCCGGCCGGGACGGGGTGGGCGGCCCGGGTTGTCTCCGCTTTGGCCGGGGACGGGTAGGCCGACTGCCGGGCGTCCTGGGCGGCGCCGCGTGCCGCCGGTCAGCGGCCGGCGGGTAGCTGCTCGGCCAGGAGACAGACGGCCAGCAGCCGGACCAGCACCCAGTCGTCGACGGCGGACCAGTCCACCGGGCCGGACGGCGGCTGCCATCCGTGGTCGCGGGCCGCGTCACGCACCCCCTCGGCGTAACCGGCCAGCCCGACCCGGGTCAACGGCCACACGTCACCGTCGAGGCTGTCCCGGACCGCCGCCGCGTGCTGGTCGACCAGCGCGAGCAGCCCAGGAGTCGCGGCAGCGGCGGCGAGACCGGCGGAACCCACCGAGGCGAGCAACGACGCGAGTACGGAGTGCGGCCCGGCTGACGCCGACGGGGCCGCACCGGCGGAGAAGGGCAGGCGCATGGGGACCGAGAGTAGCCAGGCGTAACGCCCGTCGACCTCGGCCGGTCGGGTGAGGTCGGACGACCGGCCGGCGGCCCGCCGCGACGGATCGGGTTACCCCCGCGCGGGGCGGGGCAGTACTCCAGGGCCAGCCGTGACGAGGATGACAGGGGACCGACATGGCGCAGGACGAGGACGGCCCGGACCAGCGGCACCGCCGCCCGGTCGGGGTGAGCGACCGGACCGTCGCCGCGCTCGGCAAGCTCAGTGAGGCGCTGGAGACCGTCGAACGGGCCCGTGGCCACCTGTACTCCCTGCACCAGCTGATCGGACACGCGGACCTGATGCTGGACGAGGCGGTGGAACTGCTCCGGGAGGCCGGCCACCACCCGCTCGCGGACGCGGTGGCCGGGGACCTGCTCGGCCGGAACGTGATCGCCGGTCGCTGGACGTTCCAGATCGTCGAGGACTTCGACGACGGGTACTACGCGCTGTTCCGCGCCCTCGACGCCCGCGCCCGGGACGAGCTGGTCGGCGGTCGACGACACCTGTTCGAAGCGGAGATGAAGGAACGCCGGCGCAGCCGGGGCCGCCCCGGGCACGAGGCCCGACCGGTGGGGGAGGGCTGAACCCGCCCGCGCCGGGGCTACTCGCCGGAGCGGGCGTCCGCCGGGCGCTGCCGGGCGGCGTCGTCCGCGATGATCACGACGGCCACCATCACGGCGACCACCACGCTGAACAGCCACGAGTCGTCCGAGGCCAGCAGGGCGGAGACGGGGGCCTGGAGTGCGGCGAGCAGGAAGCCCAACCAGGCGTACCGACGCTGCCGTGCGGAGAGGAAACCGGAGCTTTGGCGCATCCCGAAAGTCTTGCGCGCGATCCGGCGGGTTGCCGTCAGCCGATCGGCCCATTGTGCCTGACCTGTCCGGTTCGGCAGCCGGTCGGGAGCCCCCGGATCTGTGGCTCTGCCCACCGGGACACAGGGTAGGCGCGGGGCAGCCGATAGGGCAGGATCGGAGCACATGTCCCACCCGGTACCCGCTCCCCGTGCTGGCCTGCTTCTGCTGGCCTACCTGGCCTTCGTCAGTCTCGGCCTGCCCGACGGGCTGATCGGGGTCGGCTGGCCGTCGATCCGCGCCGACTTCGGGGTACCCACCGCGGCGGTCGGGTTCGTGCTGACCGCCGGGACGACCGGGTACCTCCTCTCCAGTGTGGCGGCCGGGTTCACCATCAGCCGGCTCGGCGTCGGTTGGCTGCTCGCCGGCAGCACCGTCCTCGCCGCGACCGCTCTGACCGGGTACGCCCTGTCGCCCGGGCTGGCCCTGATGGTCGGCTGCGCCCTCGTGCTCGGGCTCGGCTCCGGCGCCATCGACTCGGGGCTCAACGCGTACGCCGCCGGTGCCTTCGGCCCCCGGCACATGAACTGGATGCACGCGTTCTTCGGCCTGGGCGTCGCCCTCGGACCGTTGATCATGACTGGTGCGCTCAGCCTCGGCCTCGCCTGGCGGTGGGGGTACGCCGCCGTCGCCGCCGCCCAACTGCTGCTCGCCACGGCCTTCGCGCTGACCGTCCGGGCCTGGGTACGGCCGGCGGCCCCCACCGGGGACGGTCCGGCGCACACCCCAGCCGCCCCGGTCGGGCCGGTCCAGATCTCCGCGACCCTGCGCCTGCCCGCCGTGTGGCTCGGGGTGGTTGCCTTCGCGCTCTACGTGGCCATCGAGGCCGGGGCGGGTCTCTGGGCGTTCCTGCTGCTCACCGAGGGGCGGGGCGTCGCCCCGGCGGTCGCCGGTCTCTGCGTGTCCGGGTACTGGGGCAGTCTCTTCGTCGGCCGGGTCGTCCAGGGCGTCCTCGCCGAACGGCTCGGCACCGCCCGGATCCTGTGGGGCAGCCTGGCCGGCATGGTGCTCGGCGCGGTGCTGGTGGCGCTACCCGCGCCGGCCTGGGTCGCGGTCCTCGGACTGGGCGTCATCGGGTTCGCCGCCGCGCCGGTCTTCCCGCTGCTCACCCTCACCACGGCGGAACGGGTCGGTACGGTACACGCCGACCGGACCATCGGGTTGCAGATCGGCGCCGCCGGCCTCGGCGGTGCGCTGCTGCCGGCCGGCTTCGGTGTGCTGCTCAGCCGTACCTCGGTGGAGGCGCTCGGGCCGGCGCTCGTCATCTGCGCGGTCGCCCTGCTCGGCCTCTACGCGGCCTCGGCACGCCGACCGGCGGCCGGCTGAGCCCTGCCGCCGGCGGCGCCACGCTAGTGCGGCCCGGTCCGCCCGGTGGTCGACGGCCGGTACGCCCGGTCCCCGTCGGTGGGCTCCCGGCCCTTCCCAGCGGTCTCGGGTCGCCCGTCGGCCGCCGCCGGTCCGTGCCCGAAGGCCGCCTCGGCGCCGGCCTCGTTGCCGGTCACATCCTCCACCTGCCCGTCGCCGGGGGAGGTGGCCACGGCCCGCTCCAGTTCGCTGAGGGGCAGCCGTTCCTCGTTCCGCCACACGGCGCGGTCGTCGTCGGTCATACCGTTCGCGGTACCCCGGTCCCCGGCGCCCAAACAACGCCCCGGGGACAGCGGCAGGAGATGGCGGACCGCCCCGAAGGGCACTGGCCGGCAGGGCCGGCGGGCGGCCCGAACGCCGGCGGCCCGGTTCAACCGGCGATGGCCGCCGGATCACCGGCGGCCATCGGGTACGGAATCGGGGGGATCAGGGCTGCGGACGCTCGACCGTGCCGCGCCACGCGCCGGTCTCCTGACCGCGACGCTCGATGAACTTCTTGAACCGCGCCAGGTCGCCCTTGGCCCGGCGGTCGACGATGCCGAGCTTGTCGCCGGCCTGCTCCACCACACCGTGCGGCTCGAACTCCAACTGGAGGGTGACCCGCGTGTGCTCCGGATCGAGCCGGTGGAAGGTCACCACGCCGGCCTGCCTGGTGCCCTCGGTGGAGCGCCACGCCACCCGCTCGTCGGGCAGCTGCTCGGTGATCTGCGCGTCGAACTCCCGCTTGACCCCACCGATCTCGACCGTCCAGTGGGTCATCGTGTCGGAGAGCTGCCGGACCTCCTGCACGCCCTCCATGAACTGCGGGAACTCCTCGAACTGGGTCCACTGGTCGTACGCGGTCCGCACCGGGACGGCGACATCGACGTGTTCGGTAACACCACTCATCAGGCTTCCTCCTGTTCGTGCCGGGCAGGGTCGGGATACGACCTCACCAGCGGCTCGTCTCGTTCTTGTGGCCGAGCGCGGCCCACACCTCGGAAACCGTCTGGAACTCGGTACCGTCGGGCAGTCGACGCAACTCCGCGAGGATGTCGGCCGGCGCCTCGTTCTGCTCGGCGTTGCGCAGCAGGGTCTGCCGGTCACCGGGCAGCGCGGAGAGACCGATGTAGCGCCCCAACCGGCTGCGTTGCTCGACGTCGACCGAGCTCATCCCCTTCGGGGCACCGGTACGCAACTCGCCCGCCGGCGCCGTGGTCGGCTCCGGCTGGTCCTCGCCGGCGGGTTCCGCCTGGCGGAACTCGTCGACGCGGGACCCGGCGGTGCCCTGCACCACGCCCTTGACCTCCTGGCTCATCTGCTCGTCGAGCCGGGGTCCGTGCTTGCTGCTGCCACGTTCCATGTCTGTTGCGCTACCCGCAGGGGATGCCGATAAACGCCCGCTCCGTCACGGATCGGCGGGTTCCTTCGGTGCCAGCACCGGTTCCTCGACCTCCTCGGCCCCGCTCTGGAGCAGCCGGCCCCGCTGCACCTCGGCGTTGATCTGGACACCGAACATCAGGGCGCAGTTGGACAGGTAGAGCCAGACCAGGAACGCGATGACCGCACCGAGGCTGCCGTACGTCACGTCGTAGGAGGCGAAGTTGCCGACGTACAGGCCGAAACCGAAGGTCACCAGGGCCCAGGAGAGCAGGGCCACCGCCCCGCCGACGGTCAGCCAGCGGAACCTCGGCTGCCGGACGTTCGGGGCGATCCAGAACAGCAGGGACAGCAGCAGCATCATCAGGGCGACCAGGGCCGGCCACTTGACCACGGTCCAGGCGGTACGGGGTGCGGTGCCCAGCCGCAGCGCGTCACCGACGGCGTCGGCGACCGGGCCGCTGACGATCAGCACCGTGGCCACCACGGCCAACAGGACCAGGGCCACCGCGGTCAGGCCGAGTTGCAACGGGCGCAGCTTCCAGAGCGGGCGGCCCTCCTCGACGCCGTAGATCGCGTTGGACGCCCGGGTGAAGGCGCCGACGTAACCGGACGCGGACCACAGGGCGCCGAGCAGACCGAAGCTGAGCAGTACCCGCGCGGACTCCTGCTGGTCGACCACGTTCTCCAGCACGCTGGTCACCCCGTCGTTGGCGATCACCGAACCTGCGCCGACATCGCGGGCCAGCCCGGTGATGGTGTCGATGGTCTGGGGCCCGTCCGAGACCAGGCCGACCAGCGCCACGATCACGATCGCGGACGGGAAGAGGGCGAGTACGCCGTAGTAGGTCAACGCGGCGGCCCAGTCGGCGCAGTTGTCCCGGACGAAGTTCCGGCCGCTGCGGACGGCCACCCCCCGCCAGGTGGCCCAGCGGAGCTGACGTAGCCGGCCGGGGATCGCCCCCGGTCCGTCGTCGGCCGCAGGGGAGCGGGAACCGGTGCCCGGCGGTCGGGTCGCCGCGCCGGACCGGGCTGCCGTCGGCTCCGTCGTCGCTGCCATGACCGCTCCCTGCGTCGCCGCCGTTACGTGGCGCGGTCGGTACCCCCGGCCCGGTCCGGACAAACCCGGGTGGTGGTTTGTCCCACTCCGTCCGGGGGAACGCTTCGGGGTACGGCACCAATCCGAGGCGACGGTCGCCGCAGGCCCACCGGACGGGTCGGGGCGTTCCCACCGGACAGGTCGGGGCGGGCGGACGCCGTCAGCGAGGACGAGGAGGAGACATGCCTGGACGTGAGGTCC
>NZ_JBAKHU010000078.1:0-24265 GCF_036906895.1 Micromonospora sp. CPCC 206060 | reverse complement strand
GGCACTGCGGCGTGAGCGCGGTGGCAAGGCCCGCAAGACGCTGATCCAGCGGCTGGAGTCGGAACTCGACCGGCGTTGACGAGGGGACGGACGGTGTCGGTTCAGTCGGCGCGTGGTCGGTGAGCCAACGGGAACAGTCCGGCGAGGACCAGTGCCGCGCCGACCGGTAGCAGATCCAGCGATGCGGCGATCGCCGTGAACCCGACCAGCACCAGCACCGGTCCCCGCACCGGTGCCAGGGCGGGGTCGGCGACATCCGGCTCGAATCCGTACCCGCCCCGGACCGTCGAACCCTGGCTCGGCTCAGGGGCCACCTGGAACTGCGCCGTTCCCGTACCGGCGCGGGTGGCCGGGCCCCGACGTACCCCGGGCTCCACGTCCGAGGCACCGTCCGGCCCGGGCCTAACGTGTCGTCCATGAGCTACGGATCGATTGCCGCCGACCCCGCCGGGCTGCGTGGGGTGAGTACCGCGGTCAGCGCGGCGGCTGCCGGACTGCCCCGGACCTGCCCCGTCTCCGCATCGGTGGGGGATCCGGCGGCTGACGCCGCGTTGGCTGACTTCGTCCGCCGTTGGAGCAGCCAGTTCGAGCGGCTGCAGGACGCGGCGACGGTCATCGCCCGGCAGGCGAACATGACCGCGGTGGCCTTCGCCCTGGCCGGCGAGTGACCGATGACGACCGACACCGCTGACCCGGACGCCCTGCGCCGGGCGGCCCGGGACAACGGGGCCCGGGCCGGAGCCCTCGACCACTCGGTGCGTACCGTCCGGCGGGCCAGCGCCAGCTTCGCCGGCACGGGTACCGCCGGTGCCGCCCAGGTGCTGGTCGGCCCGGCCGGTGCCCGGTTCCACGGCGCCCTCGGCGCGCTGGACGCCGCGCTCGCTGCGGCGCGGGCCGCGCACGAGAAGGTCGCCCACGCCCTCGGCCTGGTCGCCGGACCGATCGAGGACGAGCAGCGGGCCCGTCGGGTGCTGGACCGCGCCGAGACCCGGCTCACCGAGGCCCGGCGGCAACTCTCCGCTGAGCAGATCGGATTCGCCGCAGCGGCCAAGCGTGCCTCGATCGACTCCGCCGCCGGGCTGGATGTCCCCGCCCCGGACATGTCCGGCGTGCATCGGGCGCAGCGGGAAGTGGAGGAGGCGGAGCAGGCACACCGCCGGGCCGCGCACCGGCACGAGGACGCGCTGCGGGACCGCAGGCGCGCCGTGCAGACCTTCGTCGCGGTGTGCCGGTCGGCCGCCGCGCTGGCTCCGGCCGTACCGTCCGCCCCGGGCGCTCCCGGCGCGGTGACCGACCACACGGTGTTCGGCCCTCGGCTCCTCGACGACGTGAAGACCCGCAGCATGACCAACCGGGGCCGGGGCACCGGCGGACGTAACCTGACCCCGGCGGAGCGGCAGCGGCTGGCCCGCAACGGCCTGAGCCCCCGAGACCCGATCTTCTCCCTGCTGTACGGCTCCCGGACCTGGCAGGGCGCGTGGAAGAACCATGAACGGACCCTGTTGCAGGGACGCAACGGCAGCGTGGAGACGCAACTGCGACTGTTGCACCGACTCGCCCGGGCCGAGGGCGGCCTGGGCCGGTTCGGGAAGGACCGGTACGGTGCCTCGCTCAACGGGCGGGCCGAGGCGTACGTGTTCGACGCCCGGGCCAGGGCCCGGTTGCGGGCGGGCGGGTTCGGCGCGCTGGGCGAGGCGTACGGCAGGGGCGGCGCGGACGCTGCCGGCGGGTTGGATCTCAACGCGGGGCCGAGCGGTGGCCGGGTCCGGGCGGAGGCGGAGGCCTTCGCCGGGCTCCGGGCCGGTGCCCGGGCAGAGGTGGACGTGCTCGGGGCACGGCCCCGGGTGGGCGCGGAAGGGCAGATCGGGGTCGGCGGCTCGGCCGGGGTGGACGCGGGGGTCGACGGTGGTCGGGTGAAGGTGCAGGCCAGCGTCGGTCTGGCGCTCGGCATCGGCGGCAAGATCACGGTCGGCACGGAGGTGGACGTACCGAAGATCGCCGGTCACGTCGGGAACGGCGCCAAGGCGGTCGCGGACGGCATCGGCAAGATCTCACCGTTCTGATCCAGCTCGATCGACCAACCACCGGGACCGGCCCGATCGGGCCGGCCTCGACGGGCCGTGCCCCATGCCACCGGGCCGGCCGGCAACAGGAAGGAGCCACGATGACCGTCGTGGAGTGGCCGAACGCGATCTCTCCCGGACTGTGGCCGTTCCGGCTGGCCGCGCCGGAGCAGTGGAGCGCCGTCGAACCGACCGAGGGGCTGATCGCCTTCCTCGGTCCGCCGGTGGACGGCTTCCGGGCCAACCTGGTGCTCTTCGGGCGGCGGCTGCCCGAGGACCTCACCCTCGGCGAGGTGGCCGAGCTGGCGCTGCTCGACGGTGGACCGCAACGGGTGGTGGATCCCGGCATCGACCGGCCGGGCGCCGCAGGTGGCCTGCCGGTCGCGGTCCGCTCCAGCGGAACCACGGTCGACGGCCGCGAGGTACGCCAGATCGCCGTGGTGACCGAGGCGCCGGACTACTCGCCGACCGGACTGCGCAGTGTCTACACCATGCTCGGCACCTGTCTGGCCGGACGCGCCGACCCGGACGAGTCGACCCTGACCTCGGTGATGGCCTCGTTCGAGTTGATCCGCTAGTCCTCCGCGACCCTGCTGCCGGGCTGATGGGCTGTCCCGGTGGCCGCCCACCACTCGACGTGAAACGTCGCGCCATGCGGCGACAGCCGTGAACCCGACCAGCACCAGCACCGGTCCCCACACCGGTGCCAGCGCGGATCGAGGACGGCACCGGGTCCGCCGCCCAGTGGCAACTCCGGGGCAACGTCTTCTGCGTGACGGCGCCGTCCGGCCTGGCCCGGAGAGGAATGAGTTCGTGGGTCAACCGGCAGGTCGCGAGTGTCGGGCGGGGGTGTGACGAGCTTCCGTACCCGTTCAAACGCGTGTCAATCGATGGAGAAGGTTGGGGCTGCCGTAGGGTGCCGCAGTGGGTTCACTCAGCCGGGCCGAGTCGGACGCGTTGGTCGCCGAGGCCGTAGTCGACGCCTACGACGACTGTGCGCCGGGTCGACCTACGGGACGGCGGGATCGTCGCGATCTGTCATCGGGGCCGAATTCGCCAGGCGATCCCGATGCTGGATCTTCCCTTGCCGGACCCGCCGCCGCTCGGCGCAGAGTGGACCGAGGCGTACCGGCACTGGGCTCGCGGTTGATTGTCATGGCGGAGGTTGTCGGCGGTGAGTGAGTACCAGTACTACGAGTTCGTGACGGTCGACCGGCCGTTGACGTCGAGGCAGCAGCAGGAACTGCGGGCGTTGTCGACACGGGCGCGGATCACGTCGTCGAGCTTCGTCAACGACTACCAGTGGGGTGACCTGAAGGGTGACCCGCGGGACTGGATGGAGCGGTACTTCGACGCATTCCTGTATCTGGCGAACTGGGGTACCCAGCGCATCGCGTTGCGGCTGCCGGTCGAGGTGTTGTCCCCGGGCATCGCCGCAGAGTACTGCGTAGGGGAGTCAGCCTCATCGTGGAAGACCCGTACCCATGTGATCCTTGACCTACGCAGTGAGGACGAGGATGGCGACGACGTCTACGACAGCGGTGGCCGCCTCGCCGCGATCCTTCCCGCGCGGGCCGAGTTGGCGGCCGGTGATCGGCGGCTGCTGTACCTGGCCTGGCTGCTGTGCGTGCAGTGCCGGGAGGCGGACGACGACAAACCGGAGCCACCCGTACCGCCCGGCCTGGGGGACCTGTCCGGGCCGTTGCGCGCCCTGGTCGACTTCCTGCGGCTGGACCCGGATCTGCTCGCCGTGGCAGCCGAGACGAGCACCCCGCTCACGGGGGAGGTGCCCTCGACGGCGGCCCTGTCTCGCTGGGTGAAGACGCTGCCCGAGCCGGAGAAGGACGCCGTCGTCGTGCGGCTGTTGCGCGGCGAGGGCACCCGTCTGCGGTCGGCACTGCTGGCCCGCTTCCACGGCAGAGACTCCGAAGATGTCGCCGGCGGGGGCCGTACCGCCGGGACGCTGTTGGCTGCCGCCGAGGAACGTAGGGCGCGACGGCAGCGGCTCGCCCGCCAGCGCGAGGCGGTCGAGCGGGAACGCCGGGAACGGGCGGCCGTTGCCGCCCGCGAGCAGCGCCTGGACACGCTGGCCGGGCGGCAGGAACAGGCGTGGCGGCAGGTCACCGGGATGATCGACACAAAGAAGCCGAAGGAGTACGACGCAGCCGTCACGTTGCTGGCAGATCTGCTGGCGCTGGCTGAACGGGACGGCCAGGTGCAGGCGTTTCGTCGGCGGGTGCGGCAGTTGCGGGAACAGCATGCCCGTAAGCCGAGCCTGCTGGACCGTCTCGACCGGGCCGGGCTCGGTTGAGGAGCCGCCGGGGTTCGATCGGCGGTCGCCACTCTCGACGGTGAAGCCGAGTTGGGTGTAGGAGCGGGATCTCGTGCGCCACATGCGCATGCAACCGCCACGGCATCCGAACCTGCCGCGATCAGTCAGTCGTCCGCGAATCAGGCGCACGGATCTGTCGAACTCCACGGTGCGGACGAGGAGGGCGCATCGCCGCCAAATCGCGCTTCGAGTGGTTCTGCTCCCGGACGGCCGTGACGGTGGTCCCCTGCCGGGGTGGCAGTCGCCGGGAAAGCCCTCCCCGTGTCGGTCGGTGGGTTTAGCGTCCGACCGTGACACGGTCACTCAGCCAAGGGAGCCCTGCGATGACGTCCCAACTCAACCCGTACCTCACATTCAACGGCAACGCTCGCGAGGCCATGGAGTTCTACCACTCGGTGTTTGGCGGCCAGTTGCGGATCAGCACGTTCGGCGAGTTCGGTTCGTCCGACCCCGCCATCGCCGACAAGGTGATGCACGCGATGCTCACCACTGATCGGGGCTACCTTCTGATGGCCTCCGACACTGCGCCCGGCATGCCGTACGACCCTGGCAACATCATCACGTGCAGCCTCAGCGGCGATCCGGGCGAGGGTCTTGAGGAGGCATGGGAGAAGCTGTCCGACGGTGGCACCGTCACCATGCCATTCGAGAAGCAGATGTGGGGCGACCTGTACGGCATGTGCATCGACAGGTTCGGCATCCCGTGGATGGTCGACATCGCCCAGCCGCAGTGACCCGTCGGCAGAGGGGTCCGGGTACACACGGCCCCCTCTGCGCCAACCGTAGGCATCCGCTTCTGCCGGCTCATGATGCGCGTCATTCGACGCGGAGCCGGGCGGCGAGCGTCCGCCGCGCCGATTGCGCGGCGGGTGCTGGTCGCGACGGTGCTTGCACGGGTCGGGGCTATCTTCCGAGTAGTCCGACGAGCGTGTTGTCAGCCTGGGCCAGGGTCGGCGGGCCGGACGACGGCGTTGTCAGGACTCGCCGGCAGTGGTCGAGTTCGACGTAGACCTCGCCGCCCGTGCCGTCGACGGTCCGGAGCACGGCGAATCGGTCCGCGGTGCCCGTGCATTGCCTCGCTGGGGGCAGTGCCGTCAACGTCTGCTCGACGGGTTCGCGTCGGTGCTGTGGGAGTATCAGTCCGTACTCGAAGGTCCCCGCGGGCTTGGATGTCCCCTGCTGCTCCCCCGGCACCCGGAACACACACAGCCGCAGGGGCGCCGTGCGCGTGAATGGGATCGACACCCGGCCTGGCCGCGCGAGGGAGATCGGATCCCCGGTCTCGGTGGCCACCATGTCCGACCACTCCTGGCCGCATCCGGAGACAGCCGCCCCAGACGACTCGAGCTCCCGTACGACCTTTTCCGTAACGGTAATCAGCCGCAGGTCCCGCACCGCCTCCCGCACCTCGGCGCGAGGCCTACCGCAGCCATCCACCGGAAGCCCTGGCCGGATCCACCGGCCCTGCGGGTCCAGCAGCAGCAGGTTCGGTACCGGGGGCATCTCCAGGGTGCAGGCGTCGGTGGTGAGCCTTTCGTCGGGTAAACGCAGCGCGGCGAGCAGGGTCGTCAGGTCGGTGGCCCGGCCCTCGGTGAGGACCAGGTCTTGACCGCGGTCGGCGCGTCGTTTCGGCTCGAGCCGGCAGTGGATCGCGACCGTGGCCGCGAAGTCGGTGCCGAGACGCGGCAGGGTGCCGGCGTCTGACGGGGGCGCGCCGAACTCCATGGGCGCGTCGACCCCGCAGGAGGTCCACCCGGCCCGGACTGCCGGCGTACCGGTCACCGGCGCGGGTAGCTGCGCCTGCCGCCCGCCGACCGGCGGCTCGGCAACCGCGCCCGTACCGCCACAGGCTGCCAGCGTGGCCATGGCCGTCACCACGGCGAGTCCTCTGACGACCGCGCGCATGTCACTCCTCGACGACCAGAGGCCCACGATCCGCACGCTGTTGAGACAACGCCGGTCGTGATCCGGTACCTCCCGATACCGTACCGCCTGTCCGGTCGCCGGGATGCGCGTTGGCGCAGGTGGCGCGCCTCCTCCTCCGCCTTGCCGCCCTCGGCCAAACCCGCCTCGCCGCCACCGCCCTGTTGCCGGTCGTTGAACCGCAGGTACCAGCGCACGGCGACCACGATCACGCCAGCGCTCAACGCAACAGGGTCCCCTACATCGCGGTCAGTGCTTCGGTTGGCGAGAGGCGGGCGGCGCGGACAGCCGGATAGAGTCCCGCCACCGCGCCCACGACGACCGTCGCGCCGACGCCGACCAGCAGCGCCCAGGCGGGCAGCGCGATCGGCCAGCTCTGACTGACGGCGTAGGCGACGGTGACCAGTGCGCCGAGCGCCACCCCCATCATCCCGCCGAGCGTCGAGAGTAGGGCTGCCTCAGTGAGGAACTGCAGCCAGATCTGGCCGCGCGTGGCGCCGAGCGAACGGCGCAGGCCGATCTCCGCGCGCCGTTCCAGCACGGTGATCACCATCGTGTTGGCCACGCCGACGCCGCCGACGAGCAGCGCGACCGCCCCGAGGCCGAGGAGCAGGCCATTGAAGGCGCGTTCGGTGGCGAGCTTGGCCTCCAGCGCGTCGGAGGGCCGGGACACCGCAGCCTCGTAGGGCGCCGCCGGGTTGGCGGTCGCCGCCAGCACGTCGCGGACGGCTGTGACCTGCGAGTCGGCCGTACGCAGGTAGATCGTGGTTGGGCGGCCCTCGGCGCCGAGATACGTCCGGGCGGCGGACGTGCCGATCAGGGCGGCGCTGTCGAGTTCGGGCAGCAGCGTGATCGGCGCGAGGATACCGACGACCGCGAAGCCCTCGTGGCCGATGTGCACCACCGTCCGCGGGTCGGGCGTGGTGATCCCGAGCCGCCGGGCAGACTCGGCGCCGAGCACCACCGCCGGGAAGTCGGCGACAGCCGGGTTGAGCCAGGCGCCGCGCGCCACGGTCGCACCGACCGTCTCGGCCAGGTCGAGGTCGACGGAGAACGGGACGATGCCGTTGGTCTGGCGCGACGGTACCCGGTCGTTGCGGTAGACATGCACGTCGTCGGGCAGCTTGCGGAGCGCGGCCGCGTTGGTCACCGGCCCGATCCGCTCGATCATGCCGACGGCGCCTTCGGGGAGTACCGCCTGGTCGGCGGCGGTCACCCGCAGCAGGTTGGTGCCCAGCCCGTCGAGGGTCTGTCGCAGGTCGGCCCGGCCGGAGCCGGAGATGCCGACCACGGCGAGCATCGCGGCGATCCCGATCGCGATGCCCAGGGCCGACAGCACGGTCCGCGACGGCCGGGCTCGCAGGCCGACGGCGCCGAGCCGGAGTACGTCGCCGACCGCGAGGCCACGCCCCGGCCGGCTCATCCGGTGACCACGCCGTCGTGCACCCGGATGCGGCGAGGGAGCATCTCGGCGATCGCACTGTCGTGGGTGATGACGAGCACGGTGGTGCCGTGGGCGTTGAGCGTACGTAGCAGGTCCATGATGGATGCCCCGGCGGCGCTGTCGACGTTGCCGGTCGGCTCGTCGGCCAGCAGCAGAGCCGGCTCGCCGACCACCGCACGGGCGATCGCCACCCGCTGGCGCTCGCCGCCGGAGAGTTCGTGCGGCCGATGGCGGGCACGGTGCGCGAGCCCGACCCGCTCCAACGCCGCCATGGCCCGTGCACGTCGCTCCTTGCGCCGCACGCCCGCATAGAGCAGGCCGTCGGTGACGTTGTCGAGCGCGCTGACCCCGGCCGCGAGATGGAACTGCTGGAAGACGAACCCGATCGACGCCGCTCGCAGGGCCGACAGCGCGCGGTCGTCGAGCGTCGCGACGTCGTGCCCCGCGACGATGACGCGGCCCTCAGTCGGCCGGTCGAGCGTGCCGATCAAATTGAGCAGTGTGGACTTTCCCGAGCCGGACGGACCCACGATCGCGGCGAGCTCACCGCGACCGACCGTCAGGTCCGCCCCACGCACGGCCGTGACGTTTCCCGGGTACGTCTTCGTGACGCCCCGGAGCTGCACGACGGTCACCGAGCCGTCCCCACGGTCATACCCTCGCGGATGTCGGGCCCGTTCACCTCGACGCGGCCGTCGGCGAACAGCCCGGTGTTCACGGCGACGATCCGCGTCGTGCCGCCCTCGACGACCTGCAGGCCGTAACCGCCCTCGGCGAGCGCGAGCAGAGCACCGACCGGAACGACGAGCACGTCCTTTCGGGTGGACGCGACGAACCGGACGCGGGCCACGCCGTCGCCCGGCACCGCGAACGCCTTGGGATCCTCGGCGGTGACCACGACCTCGACCGTGGGCTCCGGAGCGGACGCGGCGGTCTCGGCGTCCGGCGTCCGTACCGACTTGACCGTCCCGGACGCCGTCGCTCCGCCGGGCAGCTCCACGGTCACCTTCGTCTTCACCGCCGCCAGGCTTGCACTGCGTGCCGGCAACAGCGCGGTGACGAGCCGGGTGGTCTCGGTGAAGGTGAGGAGCGGCCCCTCGGCGACCTCACCCGTCGTGACAGCGTGTGACGCGACCCGGATCGGGCCCGGTGTGTAGACGACCCGACCCAGATCGACGGTCCCGGTCTCCGGCAGGCCGAGATCGCGCTGCCAACGCTTGACGGCCGAGGCGGTCGACGTGGTGTATTCGTCGTCGACGGTGAACCCGTGGTAGCCCAGCGCTTCCAGGTTGGTCTCGAACTGCTTGACGTCGGCCCCGACGGATCCGCCGGGGGTCGCCGCCGCACCAGCCGAGCCGGTCGGGTCGGGCGTCTCCGACGCGGTGGGGTCCGACGTGGCGGGCGGGGTGAGGTCGCGGTAGGCCGGCAGCGTGCCGTAGAGGAGCACGACCGGCCGGTCGTCGATCCGGACCGGGGCCGCACCGCGCTCGATCGTTGTCCCTACCGCCGGCAGCGCCGTTACCGTACCCGTCAGGCGGCTGACCAGCTCCTGTTCCGGGCCGTAGCCGACCTTGCCGGTCGCCACCGTCACGTCGACCAGCGTTGTGCGGATGACCGTGGTCGTCTCGGCCTCCGGCGCAGGTGCGGTGACCCGATCCGACGGCCACCCGTAGGCCACCGCGGCGGTCGCGACCAGCGCCGCGACGCCGAATGCACCGACCGCGACGAGCGACCGCCTCACCGGTTCTCGGGAAGGTTGTTGGCCGGGTCGTCGTACAGATGCCGGCACTTCGCTATCGCGTCCTGATATTCCGGCGTCGACCGGTAAGAGGCGTCGGTTGGGGTCTCGACCATGCCGTTTTCGTCGGGCATCGGCTCGTCCATTCCATGGCTGCGCATGCAGTCGAAGTAGGGGCGGGACCGCGCGAACTCGGCCTGGTCGACCTTGACCGGCCAGGTGGCCGGCAGGAACCTCTTGCATTTCTCGTGCGCCGCCATGCGCGCCAGCATCGTCTCGGCGTTGACTCCGGGCGTGATGACATGGGCAGTGACGAGCCGCTTCCCCTCGACCGGGTCGGGCGTCTCGGCCCCGTTGTCGGTGAGGCAGCGCGTGTAGCGCAACGCCTTGTCGTAGTCGGTTTCCTTGACGGCCGCCGAGGGGCCCGCCGACGCGGAGTCCGAAGGCTGTTGCGCGCTCGCCACCTCGGGGGTCGGTTGGGGTGACGAGCACGCCGCGAGACCGAGGAACGCAACCGCGACGATGACCACGCGTCTCATTGCACACTCCCGATCGAGTCGACGATCGCCACGTGCTCGACGGCCTGCCGGATCAGGATCCGCGGCGCCGGCCCGGTGGCCTGGCTGGGCAACGTGAGCCGGATGACCGTCCGGTTCACGCCGAGATAGACAAAGGTGGAGGGGTCGAAGACCAGCTCGGTCACGGCGTCGCGACTCCGGTAGGCAAGCGCAACGCCGGAGCGTCCGGTCACGTCGACGACGTTGGGTCGCACGGTGACGCCCGGGATCCGTCCGACCGCCGCGAACACCGCCGCCTGCACGGCCGGCGTGTGCTGGCTGAGGTAGAGCACTCGGGCGGCATTGTCGAATGCCTGGTCGTCGCTGGTACCCGACCGGCGGAGATAGGCGAGCATCGCGTCGGCGTCGACCGGCAGGCTGCCGCCGGAGCCGGGCGCGCACGACACGCGCCACCCCGGGACGGCGGTGGTCTGGTAGCCGTCGCGGCATCCGGTAGTCGTCTCGTCGTGCCAGGTGGCCTCCGGCTGGTCGAGCGGGCGCTCACGTACCAGGCCGTCGCGGGTGCCGTCGGCCGACCGCCACTCCCGCACGAGCAGCGGGCCTCCGGCGGCCGACGGCTGCGCCGGCCGCCCGTCTACGGTCAGGTAGAGCACCACCGACTCGGTGTAGATGAACTGGTCCGGCCGGGCGGCCGCTGCCGGGGCGGCCGCCGCCCGCGCCGCCGCGAGCCGTGCCACCTCCGCCGTCGCCGGTGGCGGCCGGTCGTCGCCGGATCTGGTGATCACCATAGGGACCGCAATGGCAGCCACGACCGTGGCCGCCGCAGCACCGACCAACGCCGTCTGCCAGAGGCGCGACCTGGCCCGACTCTGCGGTCGCAGAGCCCGATCGGTCGCTGAGAACACTCGGTGCCGCAGGTCCGCCGGCGGTTGTCCGGTCGGCGGGCCGAGCTGCTCGCCGAGCTCGCGCAAGAGCCGCAGGTCGGGGTCCATCACGCCTCCCCAGTGGGGTCGATGCCGCCCAGCGCGGCGCGTACCTTGCGCCGGGCCCGGTTGAGTCGGGACCGCACGGTGCCCAGTGGGATGTCGAGTGCGGCGGCCACCTCGTCGTAGCTGAAGTCGCACCAGGCGATGAGCAGCAGCACGTCGCGGTCACCGGCGGAGAGCTTGCTGAGCGCGGCGACGAGCGGGGCGCGGACGGCGGATGCGGTGACGCGGGCCGTGACGCGGTCGGCATGCCCATCGACGGCGGACTCCGTCGCGGTCCGCAACAGCGCGCGGTAGTGCGTCTTCTCCGCCCGGAAATGCCGGGCCAGCTTGCGGGCGAGGATGCCGAACAGCCATGGCCGGGCGTCGAGCCGCTCAGGGTTGTAGGAGTCGCGCTGCGCGAAAGCAGCGAGGAATGTGTCGGCGACGACATCTGCGGCGGTCTCCGCGCCCACCCTTTGATAGGCGTAGTGATAGAGCTGTGCCGCGTAGCGGTCATAGAGATCCGCGAACCGGTCCGGGTCCGTGCGGGCAGCGCGCATCGCCTCCGCGTCGATGCCCACTGCCCCCCGGATCACGTTAGGTATTTCCACTTGCCCCGGCTTGGGTTCACGGCCTGTTGGCGTTGCCGTCCGGCCTACGTTCCGGCAGGCCGAGTCAGCCTGCTCATCGGCGTCATGGCCTGAGTTGGATGGCGGTGGGGCTCGCCGGCGACGTGTCGCTTCAGGCACCGGCGGACCTCGCGCAGGGTCTTTCCCTGGGCGCTGCGTCGGTTGACGTCGGCGGGGTATTACCGCCTGGGCGGCGGTGGCTGGCCATCCTGCTCCCTGACCACCTGGCACTACTCCCGCCAAGGCGAAAATGATCTCGTCAGGGACGGTCAGGGTTCTGGACGTACCGCCGTCGACACCGCACTGCTCGTGCCGCGACCGTGACCGGTCGGGCGGGCCGGTTCAGAAGGTGTGCAGGTCCAGGGTGATCCCGTCCGATCCCCCGGAGTGGCTCACCGCGACCCAGTCGTCCCCGGCGCCAGCGAGCCAACCGGGGTAACGGCCGAGTTGGCGGCCGGTCGGCACGTCGTAAACGACCACGAACGGGCGGTCGCCCGTCGCGCCACTGACCGCCACGAGCCGTCCGGTCACGATCGACCGCCAGCTCGCCGACGCACCGGAGAGCCCGGGATCCGGCGCGGTCCACCGTGACGCGCCGGTGGCCATGTCGAGCAGGGCCAGCTCACCCTCATCGGCGTTGCGCCGCACCAGTACGGACCGGTCGTCCCCGTCGATCGGTACGCCGGAGGTGGCGCCCTCCCACTCCGCCTTGCCGGTCCGCAGGTCGATCAGCTGCGGCCGGCCGGCTGCGGTGACCGCGACCAGCCGGGTGCCGGCCCCGATCAGGATCAGCCCGCTCTGATGGTGCGCCAGCCGTTTGACGCACTCACCGTCCCCCTTGCGCCCGCTGAAGACCGCACCGGACCAGCCTCGGGCACCGGTGGCCGCATTGACGGTGGCGATGCTGACCGTGCACCGCTGGTCACCCCGGGGCGGATCGTTGTCGGTGGTCACCAGCAGGTCACCGGCGACGAAGCCGTACCAGGCCCGGCTCGGCAACCGCCCGGCACCGGCCTTGCCGGTGGCGACCGCGACGGTGGTGTAGGTGCGGGCGGTCGCGTTCAGCCGCGCCGCCACGTACTGCCCGGCGGGCGGGGCATACGGCACACGTGCACCGAGCGCCACGTCGGTCACCCGGGCGAACCGGTCGGCGGACAGCTTCCAGAGCTGGCGACCGTCCCGGACGTCCCGGGCGATGATCACACACTTCGCCGACTGCCCGGAGCCGACGCACTCTCTGTTGTAGACGGCCTGTTGATGGACGATGACGTCCTGGGTGTCCTCGGCCCGCCAGCGGGTGACGCCGGTGACCGCGTCGAGCACCTCCAGCGGCCCTCCGTTGCTGGCGCTGACGACGATCAGACCGTCGGTGACCGCGTACTGGTAGCTCATCGAGAACGGACGGCGCCACCGGTCCTGCCCCGTGGACCGGTCGACCGCCCGGAGTTCCCGCTCGTCGGGCACGACGATCATCTGGCCGGTCTGTGCCAGCTGCTGGTCGACTCGGTTGACCGACACCGACCAGATCGGGTCCGGGCCCTCCTGCCCCGGTCGGGTGCCGCTGCCCCGCAGGCTCTCCTGGCTCACCTCGACCCGCGGTGCCTGCGGTGCCGGCTGCTCCGGCGACTCCGCCCGGGGCCGGGTGCAGGCGGCGAGCCCGACGACCAGGCTCAGGGCAACGCCGGCGCGGCTCCAACGGAGTGGGCGGTACGACGGCGACAACGGTCTCTCCCTCGATCGGCGGCCGAGGCCCCACCGTAGAACCCGCTCGCATCCCACGCCCGGCACCGTCCTGCGAGACCCTGCTCGACCGGGAGTTCAAGGTCGTTCGGTACGTCGCCCTCGGGTCCGGGTACCGGACGGGCGGCACCTGTCTGGGCGGGCCGCTACGACCGGGCGGACACCACGGTGCCCTGGGCGATCGCGCACAGGGTCTCCTCGCCGTCCTGTACCGCGTAGATCTCGCACTGGCAGACGGCCTGTCGCTTTCCGACGTGCTTCGCGACGGAGCGACCGACCAGGACGCTGCCCACTGCCGGCCGCAGGTAGTTGATTTTGAACTCGGAGGTCAGGGCGTTGCCGCCGAGCGCGAGCCCACCGGCGAACGTGATCGAGTTGTCGGCGAGGTAGCTGATGACGCCGCCGTGCACGTACCCGTGCTGCTGCTTCAGTTGATCCGTGATGGGTACGGTCAGTTCCGCACTGTCGGGGCCAACCATGGTGAGCCGCGCTCCGAGGTGCTGGCTGAACGGCTGCGCGTCGAACACGTCGTGCGCGAACTGCTCAAGGCCCATCGTTCCTCCGCTGACTGACAGGAGTTTGTTGACTGGCAGATCGCCGTACGTCGTTTGGACGCCAGTGGCCGGGACGGCTATCCCGGGAATGTGTGGGCCTGTCGCCGGCCGCATTGACAGGGTGTGCCCATCGGCGATAATCAGTGGAAGTTGCGACATCTCCACATCGGATACTAACAGGGTCAACCGATCTGTCGAGTGCAGGTCGCTCCGGCCGCGATCGCCACCACCCGCCGTCCCGACGCCGATCCCGTAGCCGGAAGTGCATCGTCCGCAGACAAGTCCATACTGGATCTAAGGAACATAACTGATGAACCACCAGGAACAGGTAGACATCCTGAAAGGCCTACTGGCGCTGCGCGAACAGGGGCGCGATCAGGAAATGCTCGGGAAGGTCGTCCGGGTTCCGGTGCGCAACTATACCGACCCCGACATCCTCGACCGCGAACTCGCGAGCGTGTTCACCGATCACCCATTGGTGGCGGGCCACGTCTCGAACGTCCCCGAACCGGGATCGTACCTGCTGAGCGACTGGAACCGGATCCCGTACGTGGTGACCCGCGACCGGCAGGGGCGGCTGCGGGCCTTCCTCAACCAGTGCCGGCACCGGGGCGCCCGGCTGGTCAAGGGGGATGAGAAGCAGCTGAAGGCGTTCGTGTGCCCGTTTCACAACTGGGTGTACGACCTGGACGGCTCGCTGCGGGCCATCACCCGGCAGGAGGACTTCCCGGGCGTCGACGCCGCCGAGTACGGCCTCAGGGAACTCCCGGTCGCGGAGGCGGGTGGGCTGATCTGGATCCATCCGGACCCCAACGGCACCCTCGACCTACGGTCGTACCTGGGCAGGATGCTGGACGACCTGGTGGAATTCGACATCGAGAAACTCGTGCGATACCGCAAGACCAAGGTGGTGAAGAACGCCAACTGGAAGTTGCTGATCAAAACCTACCTTGAGGGTTACCACGTCCCGTACCTGCACCGGACCACCCTGTCAAAGGCCTTCCGGAAAGGCGTGCTGGCCCATTTTGAGGACGGGCCGCACATCCGTATGTCCGCCGCCCGTTCGAACATTGACGAAGTCCTGAACATCGACCCCGAATCGTGGCGGATCCTCGATTACGCTTCCGTCTACTACGTGCTCTTCCCGAACACGTTCTTCATCATGCATCCGGACTACGTCTCGATCAACATCTTCTACCCGTTGGCGCCGGACCGGACGATCTGGACCCACGAGATGCTGTACCGCGAGGACGATTTCCAGGGGGAGGGGGGCGAAGAGGGGCTTGCCAAGCGCTTCGCGTTCACCAACGACGTGGTGTTCGACGGGGAGGACTTCGCGGTGGCCGAGGACGTCCAGGAGAACCTCCGGTACGGCGCCAACGACTTCCACACCCTCGGTCTCGCGGAAGGGCTGCTCGCCATGTTCCAGCAGAGCATCGACGACCGCCTCGGCTGACCGGGCACCGGCGCGGCCTGTCCGTCGGGCCGCCCCACCACCCGGCTGACCGCCTCCGGTGGCGGAGTCGTCCCGGACGCACTCAAGGCCCTCTGCCCCGACCGGGGCAGAGGGCCTCGAAGCGTGGGTCAACCTGCGTCAGCAGCCACCGGCGACGGTGACCACGATGCTCAGCACGCACCAGGGGGTGCTCGGCGACTCCTCGTCGCCGTGCTGGTCGAACGTGAGCTCCTCGGCGTCGGTGTAGGCCTGGTAGCCGTCGATCAGCTGCTCGTCAGCCATCGAGATCTCCTTCTTCGGAATTGTCGCCCCAGGTTCGGGGGCAGGGAGATCCTGTGAGCCCGTCGTCGGGCCGAACAAGGGCGATGGCCGGATGGCGACATCCGTGGGCATGATGGCGTCAGCGGATTGGCGGGCCATCGTCGCCGGCAATACGTTCCCGAACATGCTGGCAAAGGTGGAGCCCCGCCCCTTGTCCCTGTCCGACTTTCCCGAGGTGAATGCATTCCTGACGGAACTCGGCCTGGGTGAGCTGGACCCCGACACGGTGCGCGCCTGTACGGGGCGCAACACCAACTGGTCGGGGCACACGAGTACGGGCGCGGCCGTCTTCGTCAAACGCCTCGACGGGGACCTGGCCGACGCGCACCGCCGGTACGACCGGCTCCTCGACCTCGACGGCCGCGACACCGAGGCTGCCGACTGGTTGCGCTTCCCCGCCCTGCTGGGCGCCGACCGCGACCGCCGCCTGGTCGTCTTCGAGTGGTTGGCGGAGGCCCGACCCGGTTCCGAGTTGGCCGCCGACGACCTGTTCGACGGTGACCTCTGCCGTCGAGCGGGACGCATGGTGGGAGAACTGCACCGCAGTGCCGACGCCCTCGACCGGTCGCCGTATCCGCTGCCCCCGACGTCGGTCCTGCGGGCCATGCCGCTGGCGGTGTTCCACCAGTCGCGCGGTCCGGAGCTGCGGTTCTGGCGGATCCTCCAGCAGGACGACCAGCTCGTCGCGGCGCTCAACCAGCTCCGGGAGGCCGAACGGACCTCTGCACCGCGCCGGCCGTGCCACTGCGACCTGCGGTTCGACCAGTTCCTGCGCGACGGTGACCTGCTCTACCTGCTCGACGGTGAGGAGTTCCGGATGGCCGACCCGGCGCGCGACGTCGGGGCGTTCGCGGGCGAGTGGCTGCACACCGCGATCCGCAGGGTCAACGCCGACCTCGGCGAGCAGGTCAGGCTCACCCACGAGGAGGTCGTCGCCCGGGGTACCGCCGAGATCGGGCGGGTCCGACCACTGGTGACCAGCTTCTGGACCGGCTACCTCGACAGCGGGGTGCCGATCGACCCGACCCTGGCGGAGCGCGCCACGGCGTACGCCGGATGGCATCTGCTCGACCGCCTGCTCGCCGCCGCCGGCGCCCGGACCCGGCTGCGGGCGGTGGACCTTGCGGCAGCGGGAGTGGGCCGTACGGCGCTGCTGAGCCCGGCGTCGTTCATCGGAACGCTCGGCCTCGTCGCCTGAAGACTGCGGCGGGCGGCGATCCCGCCGTCGTCCGCCGCCCAGTCCCGGAATGACGAGAATGTCAGTAGTCCGGATACCCGAGAAGGCCCGTTGTCCGGGTGGGACAACGGGCCGGAAACTCGCTATGTCAGCAGCCGAGCGCCCAGGTGAATGCGATGCTCACCGGGGTGGTCGGGAATTCGCTGTCGGTGTTCTGCTCGAAGTCGAGCTCTTCGACGTCGGTGTAGGACTGGTATCCGTCGACCAGGATCTCGTCGGTCATCTGGTGCTCCATTCCGCAAATTGGGATGACCGTCATCGTGCCGACGGCGTCGGGCGCCGGACAACGACGGTGGCACGAGACGGCCATCGGGTCGCACCTAGGTGCCAGGGCGGTTCGCCCGGGACGAACGTCCGCCTAGCGTCGTCGGCGTGATGGTCGCGGAGAGTTCCACCGTCGTACCGGAGTCGTCGGTCGACGACACGTTGATGGCGGCCCTGACGTCGGTCGGCGTGCTGTCGGCAACCCGGATCTATGTCGGGGGCGAGCTGGTCGAGGCAGCCGGTCCACGGGCGCTGGTCCCCGCGCTGACCGCCGCGCTCTACTCGGCATTGCACGTCGGCAAGGCGTACGACAGCTCCACCCGGCCGAACCTGCGGGACCCGGCCCTGGAGGGCAGACTCGCTGCGGCCCTGCCGCACCTGCGTACCCCGGTCCGCGCCCGGGTGCTGGAGGACGGAGACGACTGCGTCGTCGAGCTGTTGGGCGTACGGGTGCTCGTGCCCGCCGACCGGGTCGGCGCCCGTAACGACGACGGGACAGCGACGATCTCCCTCGATGCAGCCCGTCCCACCCTGTCCCCGGGCTTCTTCCTGTGCGACGGATCGGTCGGCTCGATCACCGGAACCGGACCGATCCTGCGGATCTACCTGCACCTGTCGACGGCCGACCACGCGCCCCAGGCCCTGGCCGCCGGGCTCGGGGTGCTGGAGTCCCGACAGGTGCCGTACCGCGCGAAGATCCTCTCGCTTCCCAACTCGTACCCCCGCCGCGACACCATGGTCGTCTACCTGGAGGAGACGGCCTGGCCGGTACTCGACGAACTGGTCACGGCCCTTTCCGGCGTACCCGGCCTGGTCGACGCCACGTCCCCGTTCGCCCGCCGGGTCGGGCCGGGGATCGCGGTGGCCTGGGATCCGATGGACGGCCGGGTGGGTATGCGGGCGCTGAGCTTCGGCGAACACCGGGCCCGGATGACCGCCGAGGCCGTGGTCGACCATGCGGTACAGGGTGTTCCGCTCGCCGACGCCGTCGCGGCTGCGTTCGTCCGGGGCGGCGCGGACCCCGGATCCCCCTTCCGGAACACCACGTCCCCCCACCTGCCATGGCTGGACCTGGCATGAAGGTCTCCGTTCTCTACCCCGGTCAGCCGGAGTCCCCGTCGGCCGTCGCGCCGTACGCGCAGTTCGTCCGGCGGGATGAGGCGGCCCGGCTCTGGCTGGGCCAGTCGCTGCGCGCCGAGCCCCACCAGGTGGCCGCCTACCTTGCCGGATCCGGGTCGGCGGTGCCCGTGGGCACCTCGGTGACCCTGATGCCGCTGCGTGGCGCGTACGAAGCGGCGTTGCAGGCGAGGTCGCTGGCCGTGCTGACCGGCCATCCCTACGTGGCCGGCTTCGGCGCGTCGACCCCCGACGTGGTGCGGGCGCTGACCGGTCGGCCCTACGACCGTCCGGCGTCAGCCCTCGGCGACTATCTCTCCACCATCCGCAGCCTGCTGCGCGACGAGACCGTGAACGGCATGCGACTTGCACCGCTGCGGCATCCGGGGGTCGAGGTCGGTGCCGGTGTGCTCCGGCCCGGGATGGCCCGGGTCGCAGGCGCGACCGCTGACGTCGCCGTCACCTGGATGACCTCGCCGGAGTACCTCCGCACGGTGGTCGTACCGGCGCTGCGGGCCGGAGCGGGCGACGACCGGCCGGTACCCCGGATCGTCACCGTCGCCCACGTCGCCACCAGCCGGCCCGACCGGAACCCGGAACGGCTCGCCTACCTGGCGGCCGGCCAGCACCTGCGGGCCGCCCACTACGTCGACATGCTGTGCCGCGCCGGGCTGTCCGTGTCGACCTCCGACCCGCGGGGTGGCGCGCGGGCGCTGGTCGGGTCGGGGCTGTTCACGTACGACGCGCCCGACGGGATCGTCGAGCGGCTGGCCGCGTACGCCGCCGCAGGCGTCGACGAACTGGTCCTCAACCCGTGCGGTGTGCTGCTGGCCGAGGGCGAGCAGGCCGCCGTCGACGACATCGCGGCGATCCTCAAGGCATGGGAGGCGTAGGCGACATGCCCGGCACACCCGAATTCCCGGAGTTCTCCGGTCGGCGGCTCCTCGTCGTGATCAGCGGCGCGCTCTCCGCTGCCTACCTGCCCGGATGGCTCAACTGGCTACGCCTCGGGTACCCGGAGCTGACGGTCCAGGCCATCGCGACCCGCAGCGCCCAGCAGTTCGTGACACTCGGCACGCTGAGTACCTGCACCGGGCGGCCGGCGATGTCGGACGAGTGGCCCGACCAGCTCACCGGCGGTGCACCCCATGTCGAGCTGGCCGAGTGGGCCGACTCGATCACCGTCTACCCGGCCTGCCTGAACTTCCTTGCCCGCCTGGCGCTGGGGCTCGGCGACACGCCGGCGATGCTGGCCCTCCAGTGCGCGCAGGCGCCGATCGCTCTCGCCCCGGCCCTGCCGCCGCACGGCCTGGAGAGCCCGGCTTACCGCAGCCACCGTACCGCTCTGGAGCAGCGGGCGAACGTGGTGATCGCGCCCCCCGACCGGGGACTCAGTGCCTCCACCGGTCGCCTCGACGCATCGGTCGCCGCGCCGATGCCCACGGTGATCCGCCTGCTGGAGGAACGCCGACGGACCCTGATGCCGGCATGACCGCCGCGCCCACCCTGCACCGGATGGCGACATCGTTGCTGGCCATCTCGGTGCAGCGCACCGCGGACGGCTACCTCTGGGTCCGGGAGCCAGGTCCGTCGTACCGGCCGCCGACCCCGGTGCCGGACGGACTCCTCGACCGCGTCGCACCGCTGCACCCGGCGATCCGCACCCCCACGGTCCGGGACGGCGCCTTCCACTACCCGACCGCCGGCCCGTTCTCGGCGGCGATGCTGCTCTCGGCGTTGCGGGCCGACCCCGGGCCGGAACTGGGCGGGCCAAACCGGCGCATGCTGCTGGCCGACGGTCTGCGCGCGGCGGGCGCCGCCCTCGCCGCCCTGCACCGCCATCCGCTCCCCGCGCAGGTGGTCGACGAGCATCCCGGCCCCACGCGGCTGCGCCGCTGGCTCGACGGGGACCCGGACCCGGCTACCGCCGTCGGTCGGCTGCGGCGGCAGGCGTACCCCCGGCTCGGCGCGGCCCGCTGGACGCGGCTGGATGCCGCGCTGCGCGCCCTGACCGCCGTGGCGGCCAGCGACCGGCCCGTCCTTCTGCACGGCGCCGCCAGCCTGTCCGTGATCGTCCCGCAGTCGCGGGGCCGGGGCGCCCTGCTGACCGGGGAGACGTTCGCGCGTGGGCCGTGGTGGCTGGACCTGGGTTGGCTGGTCGCGGAGCTGCACGAGGTGCAGGCAGCGGCTGCCGCTGGTCTACCGGCCGCGCCGGAGGGCGACCTGGACGACCTGCACCGGGCCCTCACCGAGGGGTACGGACGCCAGGTCGACGCCGGCATCGTCGCGATGCTGGCGGCGGCGCGGGTACTGACCCACGCCCACGACTTCGCCGCCTACGTGGGGTGGCACGACCAGCTACTCGACTACCTCGACATCACCGCTGACCTCGTCGACCGGCTTCCCGGAGGTGCCTGAGATGCCCACCTATCCTGTGGCGCCGCGCGCGGACGTGGTGGACGTGCTGCACGGCCACCACATCGCCGATCCGTACCGCTGGCTGGAAGATGCCACGAGCGGGGCGAGCCGGGAGTGGATCGCCGCGCAGGAGACCCTGTTCCGGTCGTACGCCGACAGCCTGCCGAACGTCGACGCTTTCCGGGCCCGGCTGTCCGCGTTGGAGGCGGCCGGCATGGTGGGACCGCCGAGCACCCACGGCGACCGGCAGTTCTTCATGCGTCGCGATCCCGGCCAGGAGCACATGGTCCTGCACGTGGTCGAGGCCGACGGCAGCCGGCGGGTACTGCTCGACCCGGTGGCCATCGACCCGTCCGGCCGGACGGTCGTCGACGTCTGGCAGGTGTCACCGGACGGCGCCTGGCTCACCTACCTGATCTCGGTCAACGGCACCGAGGAGTCGGTGCTCCACGTCATGGACATCGCGACCGGCGCAACGGTCGACGGTCCCATCGACCGTTGCCGCAACTCGACCATCGCCTGGGTGCCCGACTCCAGCGCCTTCTACTACATCCGCCGGCTACCGCCCGAAGCGGTACCGGCCGGCGAGGCCCAGTACCACCGCCGCATCTACCTGCACGTCGTGGGCAAGAGCGCGGACGACGACGTGCTGGTCTTCGGCGACGGCCGGGACAAGTCGACGCACTACCGGGTGCACTCCGAGCGGGGGTGGCTCACCGTTTCGGCCACCCGTGGCGGGCAACCCGGCAACGACCTCTGGGTGGCCGACCTGACCACCTCCCCGTGGGACGCCCCCGCGTTCCGGGTGGTGCAGGAGGGGGTACCGGCCCGTACCTCGCTGCGCGTCGGTGCCGACGGGGTCGCCTACCTGCTGACCGCCCGGGAGGCACCCCGGGGCCGGGTGGTGGTCACCGGGCTGCGGGATCCCGGGTACGGAAACTGGCGGGAACTCGTCCCGGAGGACCCGCACGCGGTACTCGCCGACGTCGCGGTGCTGGACGGCGCCCTCGTCGTCAGTTGGCGGGGCGACGCGGCCAGCGAACTGACCCTGCACGACCGGGGGACCGGGGCCCGGATCGGCACCGTGGACCTGCCCGGGGTCGGCACCGTCGGCGGCATGAACGCGCACGGCGACATCCTGTCGTTCGCCTACACCGATCTGACCACACCGCTGTGTGCGCTGCGGTTCGACCGGGCCACCGGGCGGACGGACGTCTTCGCCGAGCCGCCGGGTGCGGTGGAACTGCCCCGGTTCCGCAGCGCGTCGATGCCGGCCCGGTCCGCTGACGGCACGGAGTTCCGCATGATCGTCCTGACCGGCGGGGACACCGGGGGCGACGGCGAGGGCACCGACGGCCCCCGGCCGTGCATCCTCCACGGGTACGGCGGATTCGGTATCTCCATTCCCCCGAGCTACAACCCGCTGGCCCTGGCCTGGGTCGCGGCCGGCGGAACGTTCGTGATCGCCCAGGTGCGTGGTGGCGGTGAACGCGGTGCCCGGTGGCACCGGGCCGGGACCCGCGCCGGGAAGCAGCGCGTCGTCGAGGACTTCCACGCCGCCGCCCAGACCCTGATCGACAGTGGGCTGACCAGCCCAGAGCAGTTGGCGATCTTCGGTGGCTCCAACGGTGGACTGATGGTGGCCGCCGCCGCCGTCCAGCGGCCCGAGCTGTTCTCCGCTGTGGTGTCGGTGTCGCCGTTGCTCGACATGGTCCGCTACGAGCGGACCGGACTCGGCGCCGCCTGGCGCAGTGAGTACGGCAGCGCGGACGAGCCGGACGAGTTGGCCTGGCTGCTGGCGCTCTCGCCGTACCACCGGGTGCGGCCGGGCGTGGCCTATCCGGCGGCACTGTTCAGCGTCGCCGACGGGGATGTACGGGTCGACCCGTACCACGCCCGGAAGATGTGTGCCGCGTTGCAGTGGGCGACCGTCGGTGAGCGGCCCGTGCTGCTGCGTACCGATGTCGACGCGGGGCACGCCCGGCGTGCGGTCAGCAGCTCCGTCACGATGAACGCAGAGATCCTGGCGTTCTGTAGTTACCAGACCGGTCTGGAGCGGAAGTTGATGTCAGTGGCAACTCGTGACCTACCGGGACGGTGATGTTTCTCCTACCGTCCACCCCTAACGGTTGACCATTGTGAGGAGAACCATAGACATGAGGCTCCGTCGTGCACTGGCAGTCATCGCCGCGTTGACCCTCGCGTTGTTCCTGGGCAGCCCTGCGGTCGCCCCCGACCTGGCCGGATCGGCCGGTGTCGAGGCCCTGGACGCGGAGGAAGGCCACATCGATCCCTGGCACAGCGGTTCCTGGTACATGTAGGCCCGCTGGGCGTTCAATCCAGGAGACCCCGCTTCGCGGCGGCGACCCCGGCCGCGAAGCGGGTCTCCGCGGAGAGGATCTCCATGATCGAGGCGATGTGCCGGCGGACCGTGCGCAGACTCAGGCCGGTACGGTTCGCGATCGACTCGTCCTTGAGCCCCAGCGCCATCAGCCGGAGGAGCTGACGGTGCACCTCGTTGAGCGAACCGCAGGTGGGCGTGGTGGACGACTGCTGGTTCGACAGGGGCGTGGCCCGCGCCCAGAGCAACTCGTAGTACTGCCGTAACGCGTGCACGATGATCGGCGCGCGTACGTAGAGCACCCCGCTCGCGCCGCTCGGGGTCAACGGGACCAGGGCGGCGTCCTCGTCGATCAGCTTCATTTTCATCGGCGCGTGCCGGTAGATCCGTACCTCCGTGCCATGGCTGATCGCGTGCTGGATGAAGTGGTAGCCGACCTCGGTGTCGAAGTACTCGGTCGAATAGATCGAACGCCGCCGGACACCCCGCTCGACCACGGGCGCGGGCGGCGCGCTGGCCTCCTCCTTGCGGAGCGGAACGGTGAACCGCCAGGTGTGCAGCTCCATGTAGTCACGTTGGGCGGCGTTGACCATCGACAACGACAGCGCCTGGATGTCCTTGCCCGCCGTGATCCGCTTGACCGCCTCGTCGGAGTTGAAGGTCGAGCATCCGGCCGAGGAACGCCCGTTGCAGCGTGTCGACATGACGGTGCGCCTCGATCAGCCGCGAGCTCGAACTGATCAGCTGCTCCTGGAGGCCGTCGACCACTCTCTGAAACGCCAGCGACGGGTCGGTCGGCCGGATCAGTGGTTCCTCGTCGCCGTCGAGGGCCCGGTGGGCGGTCCCTGCTCGATGAGTCCGGCGAGCCGTGCGGCCGAGCCGAGAAGGTCCACCGCTTCGGACTCCGCACAGTCACCGTGTAGCGACAGTTTCACGTAACCGTCGACCAGGTCTGCGGGTACGGCACCGGACAGCAGGTCGGCGATGTGTCGAGCCGACTTCGGGTCATGACCGCTGAGGCCGGGTCGCAGCGTCATGAGTTCGGACCTCCGTGCTGCGGCGTCTGGCTTCCCTAGCTAGAGCTAGCTGCAACGCCGTTCAGTTAGGCGTGGGCGTGGCTGGTCAAGGGTGTGTTGATCGGGGTGTGAGAGGCGGGGTTCCGGTATCAAGGTTTGTCACTCCAAGACAACCCGAACCAGGAAC
>NZ_JBAKHU010000077.1:0-24480 GCF_036906895.1 Micromonospora sp. CPCC 206060 | reverse complement strand
CAACCCACCGAACAACAAACGATCACGCAACAACCGCTAAACACCACTCCACAGGACTTGACCGAAGCATGCCGGACATGAACGATCGACTGCACGGCCGCTGGATGCACTCCTTCGAGGAGGACCATGAGGGGGTCGAGGTCTACCGGCCCTCCGGTCATCCCTTCCCGCCGGCCAGGGGACGCGCGGGTATCGAGTTCCACCCGGATGGGACCTTTGTCGACCTGCCGATCGGGCGTGGTGACGCGAACGAGGCCCGTCCCGGTCAATGGCACCAGGGGCCGCAGGGGCCGATCCACGTCCGCACGGCGTCGGGTGACCGACGGGTCCTGGAGGTGGTCCACCTGGAGCCCGGCCGACTCGAGGTCCGGCAGGGACAGGCGAGCGATGACGACACCGGCAAGGGGTGAGCCGGCTACGCCCGGGCCCCGGGCAGGGCGGACGGACCCGGTGAGCAGGATCGGGAAGCACCGGAGTCCTTTACCTGACACCGCTGAACCGGCTCCGGTCACCGCCGCCAACCCTAGTCATTCATGTTCATGGATTTGTCGGGTAGGGTCCTCGGTACCGCCCAAAGCTGCCGCCCGGCCCCCTGCGGGCTTTCGGCGGCGCCGAAGTCAGGAGGACCGGACCCCATGACACTCCCCCACCCCCACAGACCCCGACTCGCCACCCTCGGCCTGCTCCTGGCCTCGGCCATGGTCGCCGGCACGGCCGGCGGCCCGGCAGCCGCGGCACCGCCGTCGGGTGAGATCCTCCGAGCCGATGGCGCCACCGCAGTCGCCGGGAGCTACCTCGTCGTCTTCAAGGACAGCGCCGTCGGCGGCCCGGCCGGCACCCGGACCAGCGCCGTGACCGCCCTGGCCGACACCCTCGCCGACCGGTACGGCGCCACCGTCGGACACCGGTACGACCACGCGCTCAACGGCTTCGAGGCGCGCCTGCCCGAACGGGCCGCCCGGCGTCTCGCCGCCGATCCGGCGGTCGCCTACGTCGAGCAGAACCACACCGTGCAGGCCAACACCACCCAACTCAACCCGCCGTGGGGCCTGGACCGCATCGACCAGCAGGCCCTGCCCCTCAACGGCGCCTACAGCTTCGTCAGCACCGGCTTCGGGCCCACGACCTACATCATCGACACCGGAATCCGTACCACCCACACCGAGTTCGCCGGGCGTGCGGTGGGCGGGTACGACGCGGTCGACGGCGCACTGCCCGCCGACGACTGCAACGGCCACGGCACCCACGTATCCGGCATCGCCGGCGGTACGACGTACGGGGTGGCGAAGCGGGCACGGCTGGTGGCCGTACGGGTACTCAACTGCGCCGGCAGCGGCACCATCGCCGGGGTCATCGCCGGGGTGAACTGGGTGACCGCCCAGCACCAGCTCGGACAGCCGGCCGTGGCCAACATGAGCCTCGGGGGCAGTCTCAACACCTCGTTGAACACGGCCGTGGCGAACTCGATCCTGGACGGGGTGACCTACGTGCTCGCCGCCGGCAGCAGCGGCACGGACGCCTGCAACTCCTCACCCCAGTCGGTCGGTACCGCGATCAGGGTGGGCGCCACCACGAGCAGCGACACCCGTGCGCCCTTCTCCAACTGGGGCCCCTGCGTGGACATCTACGCCCCCGGTGTCAACATCCCGTCGGCCTGGTACACCAGCGACACCGCCGGCAACACCATCAGCGGTACGTCGATGGCCGCGCCGCACGTCGCCGGGGGCGCCGCCCGGGTACTGCAGAACAACCCCACCTGGACCCCGGCGCAGGTGAAGGCGTACCTGCTGGCGCAGGCGACCGTCGTGAACGGCCTGCGCCTGCTGTACATGGATCCGCTGACCTGACAATCCGGGCCCCACCGGGCCGCCCGGCCCGGTGGGTGTCGCGCCCGCCGGACAGCAGTACGAGGACACGGTGTTGGGGCTGTTGGACCGGCACGGTGGACCCGTGGCGCAGCGGTTGCGCAGTACGGGGTCGACGAGCGAGGTGCACGTGATCCGGTTCGACGCGGGCGATCGAGGTTCAACGCCTGTAGGGCGGTCAGACCCGGCTGGCCGGGCCGTTGCCATCATGGTCACGTAACCCTACGAGGAGGTAACCCGTGTCGCCAGGTACTCCCGCCGATCCGACCGTGGTGCATCCCATGCCCGGGCAGCCACGTGTGGTGCTGCTGAAGCCTCTGCTCACCTCTCCGCTGATCGAGGTCGGCGAGTACTCCTACTACGACGACCCGGATGATCCGACCGCTTTCGAGACCCGCAACGTGCTGTACCACTACGGGCCGGAGAAGCTGGTCATCGGGAAGTTCTGCGCACTGGGCCAGGGCACAAGGTTCATCATGAATGGCGCCAATCACCGGATGGACGGCCCTTCGACCTTCCCTTTCCCGATCATGGGCGGTTCCTGGGCCGAGCACTTCGATCTCATCACCGGCCTACCCGGACGGGGCGACACCGCGGTGGGCAATGACGTCTGGTTCGGGTACCAGGTCACGGTGATGCCCGGCGTCCGGATCGGCAACGGTGCGATCATCGCTGCCGGTTCCGTTGTCGTGGACGACGTCCCCGACTACGGCATCGTCGGCGGCAACCCGGCCAGGCTCATCCGCCACCGGTGCCGCGAGGAAGACATCGCCCGTCTGCTTGCCGTCGCCTGGTGGGACTGGCCGACTGAGCACATCACCGCGCACATCCGCACGATCATGTCCGGCAGCATCGACGACCTGGAAGCCTCAGCAGCCACCCGGCGGTAACGGCAGACGCAGGAACGCGTACACGCCGCGGGCGTTGTTCACGGCGGTGACGCTGACCAGTTCCCAGCCGAAGTAGTGGGCGAGATAGTCGACGGCAGTCATCAGCTCGGTGACACCGGTGCCGGTCAGCCCCGGGTGTGCCAGCACAGCGAGGTGTCGGTACGGGTACGTACGCAGGTCGACCTCGTTGCGGAGCACAGCCTCGGCGGAGATGACGCGGGTCTGGGCGAGCCGCTCGGGCGTCAATCGGGACATGCCCCGCACAATAGACAGGGGACGCACGAGGAAGCATCCCGGTGGGCCGGCGACCGTCGGACGGTGTAGATGTACTTGACACCGTTGACCTGGATCACGGCCGCCTACCGGTTGGCTGCCGCCATGGGTGTCGCCTCGGCGAGTGCCGTGCGTACCGCATCGGGTAGTGGCCGGTCCGGGTGGTCGATCCAGTGTTGGACACCGACCCGGACGACCGCCAGGAAGGTCGCCGCCAGGACCCGGGACCGCAGGGCGACGTCGGGGCCGGTGAGCCGGTTGGCGAGTTCGGCGACCAGTTCACGCTCGACGGCGGTGTACGCGGCGGCCTGGTGGGCGACCAGGCTGGGGTGGCCGCGCAGTTGCTGGCGCCGGGCGAGCCAGGACGGATCGACGTCGCCGTACATCTCTGCGGTGAGGCGTTCGGCGGCCCGGCTCAGCACGGTCCAGGGCACCTCGTCGGCCGGCTGTTCGCGGATGAGCTGCAGCATCCGGCGCAGCCGTACGGCGTCACCATGGAAGAGCGCCTCTTCCTTGCTGGAGAAGTAGTTCGAGAACGTCCTCCGGGAGACGTTGGCCGCGTCGGCGATCGCCTCGACGGTGACCCGGTCGAACCCCCGCTCGACGGCGAGTCGGAGGGCCGCCTCGTGCAGGGCGAGACGGGTTGCCGCCTTCTTACGCTCCCGCAACCCCGCGCTGTCTTCCACGGCTACAGGGTACGTGGCGGGTGACTCACTTCTCACTGGGAAAAGTTGCGCACTGGGCAAGATCCTGAGGATCCTTGCATGTGGCAACCATCGGCAGCGGAGGAGGCAGCAGTGCAGGCCAGCGTCACCAAACTCGGCCTACGGCTGCACGCCCTGATCAGGGGCGTACGACTGATCAAGCAGCGCCGGGTGAACGGGCGACCCGGCGTCCCGGCCGGCATGGTCGGCATGCTCCTGGCAATGGACGAACTACGCGCCGGCTGCCACGCCCGGGACCTCACTGACCGCACCGGCCTCGACCAGTCCACCGTCAGCCGCGCGGTGGCCTGGCTCGTCGCGCACTGGTGGAGCGGCGCACCGACCCCACCGACCGCCGCGCGGCCATCCTGGCGGTGACACCGGCCGGCCGGACCGCCCTGGCCGAGGCCTACGACTGGTACGGCGAGGTGCTCGGCCGGGCGCTGGCCGACTGGACCCCCGCCGAGGTCGCCGCGCTGGCCCGCGCCCTCGACCGGTTCACCCACGACGTCGAGAACACTCTCCGACAGCACAACGATCTGGAGGCGGCGCGATGAGCGCACCCACAACCACCACCGCGCCCCCCGGCGCACAGCCGATGACCCATCGGCAGACGCTGGAGGCGCTCAGCGGTCTGCTGCTGGTGCTCTTCGTCGCGATGCTCAGCGGCACGGTCGTCTCGATCGCCCTGCCGAACATCATCGGCGCACTGAACGGCTCACAGACGCAGTACACCTGGGTCGTCACCGCGACCCTGCTGACCGCCACCGCGACCACCCCGATCTGGGGCAAGCTGGCCGACCTGTTCAACAAGAAGGCCCTGGTGCAGATCGCCATCGTCGTCTTCCTGCTGGGCTCGGTGGTTGCCGGCCTGTCGCAGAGCGCCGAGCAGCTCATCGCCGCCCGCGCCTTCCAGGGCATCGGGGTCGGCGGCCTGCAGGCCCTCGTCCAGGTCGCCATCGCCGCGATGATCCCGCCGCGCGAGCGCGGCCGCTACAACGGCTACCTCGGCGCGGTCATGGCCGTCGCAACCGTCGGCGGCCCGCTGCTCGGCGGCCTCATCGTGGACACCTCCTGGCTCGGCTGGCGGTGGTGCTTCTTCGTCGGCGTCCCGGTCGCCGCCATCGCGCTGATCATCCTGCAGGCCACCCTGCACCTGCCCACCACGCGCCGCGACAACGTGAAGATCGACTACCTGGGCGCCCTGCTCATCGCCGCCGGCGTGAGCGTGCTGCTCATCTGGATCTCCTTCGTCGACAACTCGTTCGCCTGGCTCTCCTGGCAGACCGCCGCGATGGTCGGCGGCTCGGTGATCCTGCTCGCCCTGGCCACGTACGTCGAAGCGCGGGCCGCCGAGCCGGTGGTCCCGCTCGGCATCGTCCGCCAACACACCACCGCCCTCGCGATCCTCGGCAGTCTCGCCGTCGGCATGGCCATGTTCGGCGGTGCCGTCTTCCTCGGCCAGTACTTCCAGATCGGCCGTGGCTACAGCCCGACCGAGGCAGGTCTGCTCACCATCCCGATGATGGCCGGCGTCCTGGGCTCCTCGATCATCTCCGGGCGCATGATCACCCGCAGCGGCCGGATCAAGCCGTACATCGTCGTCGGCGCCGTCGTCCTGGTCATCGGCTTCGCCGTGCTCGGCACGATCGACCACGAGACCCCGCTGTGGTTCGTGGGTGCGGCAATGTTCCTCGTCGGCACGGGTGTCGGCATGACCATGCAGAACCTCGTCCTCGCCGTGCAGAACACCGTGTCACTCCGGGACATCGGCGCGGCCAGCTCCACGGTCGCGTTCTTCCGGTCCCTCGGCGGCACCATCGGCGTCTCCGTGCTCGGCGCCGTCCTCGCCCGCCGGGTCTCCGACCAGATCACCCGCGACCTCGCTGCCGCAGGTGTCCCCACCTCCGGCAGCGGCGGGGCGAGCAGCAGCCTCGACCTCAACGCCCTGCCCGATGCGGTACAGGACATCGTCCGGGTCGCCTACGGCGACGCCACCGGTCACATCTTCTTCATCTCCGCCGCCATCGCCGTCGTCGGCGTCATCGCCGCGCTCCTGCTGCGCCCGGTCACCCTGCGCTCCAGCCTCGATCTGCCCGGCACCGCCGGGCCGGGCACCGTGGACGCCGACCCGCGAGACGGCGACCCCGGCATCGAGGAGGCAGGCGTCGAGACCCGCCGCGCCGCAGCGCCGGCACGTCACTGAGCCGGTGTCGGGGCGGCCCGGTACCGGTCGCCCCGACACCAAGGATCGTGTACCGACCTGATGACGGCGGCGCACGCGAGCTGTTCAGGGCCGCCCTGCCAGACGTACAGAAAGAGCTCCCCCACCGGCTCGGTCACCCGTGTCCGGTCTCAGGACCGGCGTGCGGTGATCCGGCCGCCGACCGGCATCCGGGAATCGGTCGGACAGCGCGGTTCCCATCCACCCTGGTCGTCGTAGACATTGGCTGCGGGGATCGACGTCCCGCCGACCAAGGGGTGATCATGGTGAGAAAGAGATGGGCAGCGGTCGTCGTTGCCGCCATGGTGGTCGCTTCGCTGGTGCCCCCGGTGGGGCCGGCGGCTGCCGCGATGGATCCCGCCCGGACCGTCAGCAGCGATGGTCGAACCACCGACGTGTCGACCGACGACCGGGGCGGGAGCGCCGCGCCGTGGGCCGGCGCCACGGTTGGTGGATATTCCGCACCCGGGATCAGTGCGGTATTCGGTCCCGACGACCGGGTACCGGTCACTCCGACAACCGCGTTTCCGGCCAGCGCCACCGTCCTGCTGACCTTCACCGGTGGGCGGTGCAGCGGATTCATGATCAGCGAACGTACCGTGGCCACCGCTGGGCACTGCGTGCACACCGGTGCCGGTGGTACGTGGCGTACCAATGTCGTCGCCTACCCGGGTCACAATGGCACGACGGCTCCCTACGGCTCGTGCGCGGCGACCCGGCTGCTGGCCGTCGCCGGGTGGACCAGTTCGTCGAACCCGGACTACGACTACGGGGCTGTGCAGCTCAACTGCGGTATCGGGAACGCGACCGGCTGGTACAGCTTTGCCGCAACGACGCAGAGCGTGGTCGGCGCCTGCACGGTCAACCAGGGATACCCGGTGGACCGGCCCGGGCAGTGGAGCAGCAAGGACTACATCCGTGCCGAAGCAGCGAACACCATCTACTTCCAGCACGACGCCACCGCCGGGCAGGACGGCAGTCCGGTCTACTTCCAGCCCGATCCGGATGACTGGTGCCCGACGCGTCCCCCGCCGCTGTGCCCGTGCCCGCCGCCGTGCCCGTGCCAGATTCTGACGGTGGTGGGGATCCTGACCTCAGGACCGTACGGTGGTGGACCTGGCAGCAGCAACAACATCGGCACCCGGATCACCCAGTCTGTCTTCAACAATCTGATGACGTGGCGCTGAGCCGGACGGTCGCTCCCCGGGGCGGGTGGCAGTAGAGCCGCCCCGGGGAGCCTCCCCTCGGCAAGACTCCGCGTTCCGAGCCCCTGTTGAAAGCGATGATCAGCCCCGCCCAGTTGGCCAGACGCCCGGAGGAACGGCTCAGCCGGACAGCGGTTTGATGAAGGCGTCCTGCCCGACCAGCCGGCAACCCCGGGACCGTTTGGCCCGGTCCGCTCCGGTGGAGTAGTAGATCGCGCGGACCCCGAGCGAGTGAGCATGGTCGATCAGCCAGTAGAACAGCAGCCCGAAGTAGACCGGCAGGTCGCCCTTGACCGGGTAGTCGAAGCCGGCGGTCCGGGCGTGCAACTCGTCACGCCAACGGAAGAACAGCAGCGATCCGCAGCGCTGGCCGGACAGATCCGCGAAGGCCACCCGGGCCGGCCCGGGCAGGTGCTCGGCGATGGTCTCCCGTAGCCGGCGGGTGGCCTGCGGGTCGAACGCTCCGCCGTACCGGTCGGTCAGCGCCGTCTCGAACCGGGCCAGATCGTCCTGGACCTCGGCGGTGACCGGGTACACGGTGACGTTCATGCCGGCGTCGGCGAGCCGGCGGATCTCCCGCCGCACCATGATCCGGGTCTTCGAGCGGAGCCCGTCGAGGTAGCCGGCCAGCCCGGTGTCGGGTACGGCCAGCAGGGCCGCCGTGGCATGGCCGCGGATGCGGTACCCGCGCCCGGTGAGCACCTGCCGGGTCACCGCGTCGTCGGCGTCGACGTAGAGCATGCCCACCGAGCGCATCCCGCGTTCGACGGCGGCCCGCTCGGCGTGGGCCAGCAGCGCGTCGGTGAGCCGGGCCCGGGTGGCGGGATCCGCCCCAGCCGCGTTGATCCTGGTGTGTGCCGGATGGCGTCCGCCGCAGAACAGACTCGGCATCGGCTCGTCGGGCACCCCGGTGACGACGTCGGCGCGGCACAGCGGGAACGGTGAGGACGTCGCCACCGGGTAGCACGCCAGGGTGGCGGTCGCCGGACCGTGGACGCCGGTCTCCTCGGCCACCAGATGGACCGGCGCCAGGTCGGCGGTCGCCTCGGCGACGGTCAGCCAGGGTGAGGCGCCGTAGAAGCCGCCAGGCTCCACTGTGGCGTCCCACCGGGGCAGGTCGAGGTCCGCCACCCGGCTGGTCTGTGTCACGGTCACGGTCACGGTCACGGTCACGGTTGCGTCCCCTCGCTGCCGGGCTGGTGCTGTCCCGCCCGGCCCGCTTTACTCGGCTGATGCGGTTACCGGGATCGATTGTCGAGCGCGTGGTGGGTGACCAGATCCCCGGCCCGTTGCGCCCCATCCTCACGTCTATTCTGGTGAACTTCACCGCGCTGGGTCTGTTCGGCATCTTCTTCGGGCCGTGGCTCACCACCGAACTGCACGCCTCGGCCGGTACGGCGGCGTTGGCGTACCTGGTGGCCGGGATCGGTGGGGTCACCGGTGGCTACCTCGGCGGCCGGGCCAGTGACCGGTTCGGGCCCCGTCCGGTGATCGCGGCGGGTGCCACCGTGCAGACCGTAGCCTGCCTGGCGCTGCTCATCCCGGGTCTCGGCGTGCCGGCAGCCGCCACGCTGCTGGTCGTGGTCACCTTCGCCCAGCCGGTACGTGGGGTGGCCCAGCGGGCCGCCCTGGTCCGGGCCGCCGCCGTCGACCGCCGGGAGGCGGCGTTCGCCGGGTACCGGCTGGTGGTCAACCTCGGCGCGCTGGCCGGTCCGCTGGCCGGTGCGGTGCTGTTGCAGGCGGACTGGTGGGCGCTGCACCTGGGCCTGGCGGTGCTCTTCGGCTGCTCGCTGCTGCTGGGTGTCCGGGTCGACCCGGGCCGGCCCGTCGTCGACGGGTCGGCCCGCCCGGCCGGCGGCGGTGCGGCGTTGCGGGACCTGCGGCTGTGGGTGGTCCTGTTCGCCACGACCGCCGCCTGGACGGTGATGTACACCTATGAGCTGGTCCTGCCGATCGTGCTGACCCAGTCGCACGGCATCTCCCCCGCCACGTGGGGTCTGCTCTACGGGCTGGGGCCGGCCATGGTGGTGCTGTTGCAGATGCGGGTCACCCGCTGGTTGGCGCCGGTACCGGCGGTCGTCCGGCTGGTCGCGGGAGTGGTCCTGATGGGAGCGGCGTTCCTGGTGCTGCTCGGCACGGTGGACGTCACCGCGCTGCTGGTGCTCATTCTGCTGTTCATGCTGGGCGACCTCGTGTGGGGACCGGCGAGTGAGGACGTGGCGGTGGCGATCGCACCGGCCGGTCGGCAGGGCACCTACCTGGGGGTGGTCACCGCCAGCATCTGGCTCGGCGGGGCGCTGGCCCCCGGGATCGGGCTGCCGGTGCGGGAACGGTACGGCGAGAGCGTGCTGTGGATCGGGGTGGCCGTGCTGGCCGCCGTCGCCGGGGTGGCCTACGCGACGATCGGGCGCCGTACCCGGGCGTCGCAGATCTCCTCGTAGATCCGGACCGCCCGGTCGTAGGCCGGGCGGAGCCGGGCCGGCACGGGTACGGGCGGGCGGGTCGCCGGCGGGATGATGCTGGTGCTGCTCTCCAGGGTCGCATGCCACTTGGCCTGCGACTCCTGCTCGTCGGGTGACCAGGGTCGGATCCGCCCGTCGTTCCAGTGCAGCATGCGCGGGTCGAACGCCAGGCCCACCCGGTCGCAGTACTCGCCAAGGACGGCTGCCGGCCGGCTGCGGAACGTGTCGCCCTCCACCACGACCGGGGACTGGCCCAGCGCGTGCACCCGCCGCCACAGCCGGCCCAGCGCGAGAAACCCGAACTCCTCCTCGGTGAAGTCCGGTTTGAGCGGGCTCAACGAGGCCAGCACGGTGGCCGGGTGCCGGAGGATGAAGGTGTTGGTGATGCCGGCCAGGTAGTCGTCGGACAGGTAGGGCTCGGCCTGGAAGGCCAGGTCCTTGACGAACACCACCGGGCCGTCGTTGCCGTCGATCTGCGCCACCGCCCACCGGCCGTCCCGGTCGGCCTTGTGCGGCTGCTCGCCGTACCGGTCGGAGCGGCGGGCCCGGCCGAAGTAGTAGCAGTCGGTGAAGGGCTCGTGCACCACCGTGGTGTCCGACCGGTTGGCGAAGGTCTTCTCGAAGGCGGTGGAGACCGAACGGGGCGCGGCCCAGACCGCGATGGTGCGGCGTGGTGCTACGGACGGCGGCATCAGACGGGCTCCTGGGTGTGGGTGGCCGGGGTGACGGCGAACTGGAAGATGTCCTCGTACCGCTCGCCCCGCCAGCAGAGCGTGCCCTGCCCGTCGGAGACCGACACCACGGGCACGCGGGGGCGGTTGAAGCTGGTCGCCCGGGTGACGCTGTACGCACCGGCGTCGTGCACCACGACCACGTCCCCGGTCCGCACGTCACCGGGGAGCCGGATGTCGAGGGAGAACACGTCGCCCTCGTAGCACAGCGGCCCGCCGAGCATCACCGACTCGTCCGGGGTACCGTCGCGCAGCAGTTCGAACCGGTGCCGTTCGGCGACCCCGGCGGTGGGCAGCAGGTTCAGTCCCCCGTCGAGGAGCACCCAGGTGCCCTGCCCGGTCCGTTTCACGCCCACGACCCGGGTCACCAGGACCATGGCGTCGGAGACCAGCGCCCGGCCGGGTTCGCATTCCACCCGCAGGGTGGTCAGGTCGTGCTCCCGCAGCAGGTCGGCCAGGCCGGCGCCGAACGCGGTGACGGAGAACGGTTCCGGGGCGGGTTCCTCCCGGGCGGCGGTGACCTCGCTCAGCCCGGCGACGGCTCCCTTGATGCGCTGGATGCCCGGCACCCCGAACCCACCGCCGATGTTGAGCCGTTCGATCGGGGCCCGTCGGCGGGTACGGGCCACCCAGGACACCAGCGAGTCCATCGCGGCCAGCAGCGCGTCGGCCCGGGTGATCTGCGAGCCGAGGTGACAGTGCACACCGGTCAGTCGTAGTTCGGGACGGGCCAGGATCTCATCGACCATCCGGTCGGCGTCGCCGGTGGCGATGGGCCAACCGAACTTCGACGGTGTGCGCCGGATCGGGCGTGCCCCGGCCGGCGGATAGTCCGCCCCGGGTGGGTACCGGTCGGCGGGCGGGTACACGTCCTCGGGCGGGAAGACCCGCAATCCGACCGGTACAGTCACCCCCCGCTCGGCGGCGAGCTGGCTCAGGATCGCGATCTCATCCTCGCCGTCGATGTTGACGAAGACACCGTGGTCCACCGCGTCACGCAGCTCCGTGGCGGTCTTCACCGGCCCGTTGAACACGATCCGGTCCACCGGGAAACCGGCGTCGAGCGCGGCCCGCAGCTCGTACCCGGACACCACGTCCACCCCGGTGCCGGCGGCGCGCAGCGTCGCGGTCACCGCCGGCAGGTAGTTGGTCTTCAGCGAAAAGAGGATCCGGGCCGGGGCGAGGGCTCCGGCCAGCCGCTCGACGTTGGCGCGCAGCCGGGCCGGTGACAGTACGTAGACCGGGCTGCCCCAGGTCTCGGCCACCTGCCGCAGTGACGCCCGGCTGAACGCATCCTGCCCGGCCGTCATCAGGACACGCCCTGCGGCACCGCTGCCGCACCGTCACCGGCCAGGGCGGCCCGTTCGAACTCCTCGCCGTACTTGCGGTTGGCCCACTCGTTGAAGGCGACGATCCACAGGTCACGGTGGCCCTGCGTGCCGTCGGCGGCGACGATGTCGGTGGCGTTGTGCCACATCGCACCGTCGGCGTAGACCAGGGCCTGGTTCGGTTGCAGGGTCACCCGGAAGAACGGTTCACCTCCGCCGACCGGCATCAGCTCGTTCTCGCCGCCGGTGATGTTGTGGCGGCCGAAGACGGCGAGCATGCCGTACTGGTGGCCGTCGCGGTGCGGCCCCTCCGGCACGGAGACACCGGCGATCTCCGGGTTGGTCACCACCCGGCACTGGTGCACGTTGAGCTGCCAGTCGAGGCTACGGTCCAGGTCGAGCGCCTGCGCACCCACGATGATCTGCGGGCTCGGGTCGATCCGCAGTGGCTCGAAGTGCCGCTGCACGCCACCGACGAGGCCGTTGACCCGGCGGGGTTGCAGGAACGGCCGGTGGGGCAGCAGCGCCATCCGCCAGGAGTCGGCCGCGTGGTCGAACGACAACCGGTACTGCGAGAAACGCCGGTAGCGCTGCCGGCTTCCGGTGTACGGGTCGAAGGGCAACTGTTCGAACTCGGCGAGGACCTCCGGTGCCGGTGCGGGGATATCGATGACGCGGTACGTGCCTTCCGCTGGTTGTGCCATTGGAGCAGCTCTCCGTTCGTCGATCCGTCAGCGGTCGTTCTCCACCTGGAGGGAGATCTGGTTGGCGGCCGTGTCCACCCGGCGGGCCGCCTCGGCGGCGGTCTCCGCGGTGGCCACGACATGGCCGTAGAGCTGGTGGTTACTGGTGGGTGCGCCCACCACGGTGCCGGGCGCGACACGTACCTCGACATCCGTGACACCCGGCACCCGCCGGGCGAGCGCGAGACCGTGCACGGCGGTGACCCGGCCGGCGGCGGGTGGCATCAGATAGCGGGCCGCAGCGCCCCGGCGGCGGGTCGGGGTGAGCTGCGGCTTCTCCCCGAGGTGCATCCGTACCACCTCGCGTAGCACCGGCACCCCGAGGGCCGCCTCGACCTGGGTGGCGATCTCGGCGCCGCCGAGCCGGGCGTTGACCTCGATGACCCGGGGGCCGTCGGCGGTCATCTTGACCTCGGTGTGCGCGGCACCGAAATCGTGGCCGATGGCGCGCAGCGCGGCGGTGGCGGTGTCCGCCAGTGCGGTGACGACCGGCTCCGGCAGCAGGGACGGGAAGGTGTCGCCCACCTCGGCGAAGTACGGGTGCGGGCCGAGCAGCTTGTCGGTCACCCCGAGTACGGTGATCACGCCGTCGAGGGTCACCGTCTCCACACTGACCTCGTACCCCAGGGTGTATTCCTCGATCAGCGCGCCGGGCGGACGGCGCTGGCCGCGCGCGTCGTACGGCTCGGCGGCGATCACCGCGTGGTGCGCCACGACATCCTCGACGGTGTGGCACAGCCGCACGCCGGTACTCGCCGACTCGGTCATCGGCTTCACCACGCAGGGCAGCCCGAGGTCGGCGGCGGCGGCGCGCGCGTCGGCGGGAGTGACCGCGTGCACGAAGCGCGGGCAGGGCACCCCGGCGGCGGTGAACACCTGCCGGCTGAGCAGCTTGTTGCGGGCCCGAAGGGCGGCGTCCGGATCGAGCCCGGGCAGGCCCAGCTTCCGGGCCGCCGCGGCGACGACCGGCAGGTTGTAGTCGCAGTTCGTGTAGATCCCGCGCAGCCGGCGGCCCCGGGTCACCGACTCGACGGTGGCGAGCAGGCCCTCGGTGTCACCGGTGGCTCCGGTCGCCGCCTCCACCCCGGCAGCGGCCGTGACGGCGGCGAAGGTGGGCAGGTCGGTGTAGCGGTCCGGCGTGTCGGTCACGAAGACGACCTCGTTACCGAGGTCTGCGGCGACCGTGACCGGACGTAGGCCCGAGGTGGAGTGTTGTGCCTCCACGACCACGATAACGTCGGCAACAGTCACATCGTCCCCCGGATGCGATGTCGGTACGCCCCGGACCATCCGGCCCGGCACCTGGCCCACCGTAGCATCAACGAATGTCATTGTGGTGTCCCCACCGTCACGGACCGTCGCCCCGGGTACGGAGCCGCTCAGGTGTCGTAGGAGCCGTCCCAGGGCGGATCGAAACCCAGTTCGTCGGGGAGGAACTCCGCGTGCTCCGCCCCGCCGTAGAGTTCGGACCCGTCGACCAGCCCGAAGACGTGCCCGTCGACCTCGACCTGGAACAACCCGATGGCGATGTCGTCGAAGACACGGCCGGACAGCGCATCGAGCCACCGGGCAAGGCAGGTCTCCGCCCGGGCGACGGAGGTGTTCTCGTCCTCACTGTCACCGGCGAACCAGATCTGCGAACCGGTGTGGGCACCGTCGGGGCCGAACCGGTGCAGCACCGCGTACCACCGCTTGTACCGGTACCAGTCGGCGCTGCCGCCGCGACCCTCGTCAAGGGTCGCCGCCACCGAGCCGAAGAACTGCCCGCCGTCGTAGCGGCCGATCCAGCGGGTGTGGTAGTCGGGCTCGTACATGATGGGCACACGGTCGGGGATCGCCATGGGCAGGAACGCTAGCGCTGCCCTCGGACACGCCCACCACCCGCTGGTCGACGACCGCCAGGCCTCCGACTCGCCGCCTGTCGAGTTGCACCGTCTGTGCCAGCGCTGGAGGGCCGGGCTGTCCCGCCGGGACGACAGTGGCCGCCCGTCTCTGACCTGGTCAGCCTCGACCGCTCGGCGATCCACTCGTTTCCCTGGTAGTCGCGGTGTCAGCCGCGCCCGGATGGCCCGATTTCCTGAGAACGGAGTGGATCGGGGAGTCGGGCGTCCCGGACCAGGCGAAGACGGGCGTCCCGCACACAGGAACAATGGGGTCGTGACCGAAGAACAACGTCTTCCCGGCGGGAACACCGGCGGAGCCGTGCGGATCGGTGACACCGTCCGCCGTATCCCTGGCCGCTGGACCCCCTCGGTGCATGCACTGCTGCGGCACCTGGCGGCCGTCGATTTCCCTGGCGCTCCACGGGCGCTCGGCTTCGACGAGCAGGGGCGGGAGGTGCTCTCGTTCCTGGCGGGCGAGGTGGTCGGGACCGCACGGCCGTGGCCCGCCTGGGTCCACAGCGACGATGCGCTGCGCCAGGTCGCCCGCTGGCTCCGCGACCTGCACACCGCCACGGCGGGCTTCGTTCCCCCTCCGGATGCGGTCTGGCGGGAGGGAGGGATCTGGCGGCCCGGCATGGTGGTCGGCCACAACGACGCGGCTCCCTACAACGCGGTATGGGCGGACGGACGACTCGTCGGCTTCTTCGACTGGGACTTCGCCGCCCCGGTCACCCCGGAGTGGGATCTGGCCTTCACCGCCTTCGCCTGGGTGCCGCTGCACGCACGCCACGTCGTGGCAGCGGAAGGCTTCACCGCGTTCGGCGACCGACCCCGACGACTACGTCTGTTCCTGGACACCTACGGCTGGAACGGTCCGACCGGGCAGTTCATCGAGATCGTCCGCCAACGCGTCACCGCGTCGGCCGACGGTATCCGGCGCGTCGCGGCAGCAGGCGATCCGGCCTACCGGAGCCTGGTCGAGCACGGCATCGACGCGGCGCTGGAGACCGCCGTGGACGAACTGGCCGACTTCCCGACCGGGTAGACCGGCACCGGCACCGGGCACGGCCAGCCGGCCGCCGTAACGCGACCGGTACGGGCCGGGTCAGGCCAGCAGGGCCGCGACCGCGTCGAAGGCCTGCTCGACCGCCTGTCGGGACTCGACGGTGGGGTCGAGCATGTCGAACCCGTGCCGGCCGTTCGGCACGTCGATGATCGTCAAGGGCGACCGGGCGGTCCGCGCGGCTGCGACGAACGCCTCGACGGTCCTGGCAATCTGCTCATGTTCGAGCCCGACCCGCGTCAGCACCATCGGCAGGGCGCCCGCCCCGGCGACCGCTTCGACGGGTGTGAACCTCGCGTCGACGGTCGGGTCCAACGGACCGAGTACGGGATAGGTGGCCGCGACGCAGCGCAGCCAGTCCGGCGGGGTGCGCAGCCAGTCGGCCAGCAACGGGCCACCGCCGGAGAAGAACCAGATGGCGATCCGATCGGCCGCCACCCGGGGATCCGTCCGTGCCGTCTCCACCGCTGCGGCGACATCGGCGGCGGCCAACGGGTAGGAGGCCGGGTCGTGCAGCCGGTGATCGACCGTCACGCCGACCAGACCACGGTCAGCCGCGAGGGAGCCGTACCCCTGGTACACCGGCCAGTCCCGTGGTGTGGGACGCAGCTCGGCGGGAACCGGGCCACCGTGCACGAAGACGACCGCTGGCCGAGGCTCCGGGGCGTCCGGCAGGTACAGGTCCAGGGTGCCGTGACGCTCCGGGGTGACCGGTGCGACCGGCAGCACGAACGGGTTCAGGTATACGGGAACTGCCATCGGAGCAGCCTACGTAACCCACCGCAATCAGGCGACCCCGCCAGGTGGCCGACACCATCGACCCGCACCTGCTGGCGGGTGGGCATGGGCCAGGTTCCGGACCCGAGGATCAGGCGCGAGTGTCAGGCCCGGGCCGCCGCGCCGGCGCCACGCCGGCTTCGCGGAGTGCCCTACGCAGCAGGATGAGGCTGGCGACGAGCACGATGGTCAGGACGCGGGCGGTCCATGCCCAGGCAGGGGAGTCGACGTCGTCGTTGAGGCCGAGCAGCACGGCGATCACCCCGGCTCCGCGGAAGCTGTCGGAGGTGCTCAGTACGGCAGCGGTCGGCATGGCCAGCGTCGAGACCATCAGGCCCGCGGCGGACAACCGGCCGGGCAGGCCCACCTCGCGGGGCAGCTTCTGGAACATGTACACCGCATAGCCGGCCATGCACAGGAGCAGCGCAACGACGGGGCCACCCAGCACGCCGGCGATGACCGACCCGAACATGATCACCGCAGCTTCGACGTCCAGCAGGTGCAGCGGCAGCGCCACGGCGAGCTGTGCCACACCGACAGCGGCGACGAGGCCCATGTTGATCGCTGCTCGCGCGAGCCGGGTACCCGGGTCGGATGCGCCCGGTCCCGACCGGGCCGCCCACAGGGCGCCGACGACGCTGACGGCAAGCAGCGGCATCGGCCAGAGGATCATCATGTCGGTCGCGACGTTCGTCTCGGGCAGGACGGCGACGACCACGGTCATCGCGAGCGCCAGCACCGTCTGCAACCCGATCGCCCCGCGCAGCACCGGCCCCCGCCAGTTGCCGTGGATGTCGCTTCCGAAGTCCCGGAGGCTCGGCCGGGTCCGGCGCGCGGCGCCGCCGGTAGGTGCGTTCTTGCGGGAGGTCATCCCGCAATTCTGCGCAGCAGGCGTCCAGCCGCGCAGAGCGCACCAGATGGTGGCGGAGAAATCGGTCGACACGGCGTACACCCGTCACGATCGTGGACGGCATGCAGCAGAAGATCTGGGACGCCGACACCGCCCAGCGGTATGACACCCCGGGTACCGGCATGTTCGCGCCCGAGGTCGTGGGGCCGACCGTGGACCGCCTGGCCGGGCTCGCCGGCGGCGGCCGGGCGCTGGAGTTCGCCATCGGAACCGGCCGGGTCGCCGTCCCGCTCGCCGCGCGTGGGGTACCCGTCACCGGCATCGAACTGTCCCCTGCCATGATCGACAAACTGCGGACGAAGGCGGACGAGGCGGCGATCCCGGTGATCGTCGGCGACATGGCGAGCCCCGCCGCTCCCGGCGAATACACGCTCGTGTACCTCGTCTACAACACGATCGCCAATCTGCTCACCCAGGCCGAGCAGGTGGCGTGCTTCCGTAACGCCGCGCGGCACCTCACCCCCGGCGGACGGTTCGTCATCGAACTCTGGGTACCGGAGCTACGGAAGCTCCCACCCGGTCAGGAGGCCACCGTCTGGCACTGCGAGCCCGGCTACATCGGCCTGGACACCTACGACGTACTGCACCAGCACGTCGTGTCGCACCACTTCCGGTTCGACGACAGCCGACAGGCGCAGCTGTTCCGCACCCCGCACCGCTACATCTGGCCGGCAGAGCTCGACCTCATGGCCCAGCTCGCCGGGTTCGAACTGGAGGCCAGGCACGCCGACTGGGCGGGAGCCGAGTTCACCGCCGAATCGCGGTCCCACGTGTCGGTCTACCGCATCCCCTGCGGACAGTAGCTCTCACCGGACATCGCAGGGCCGGCCGCTGCCGGCGCCGCGCACCTGCCAGGTCGTCGGGGTCGAGGCGCCGCAGGTCGGAACAGGGGCGTACCGGCGGCACCCGCACTGTCTAGAGTGGACGCCGACACCGGGCTCCGCCCGGGCGGCACCGAAAATTCTCGACCGTACGCGGAACCATTCCGCGCACCGTCGCGACCTGTACGCCGGAAGGGTCGGCACGGTGCCGGACCCGATCGAGTGGGGCCGGCACGGTCACGGCCACAGATCGCACACGAGGAGACATCACATGCACCGTCGGGAGTTCCTGGGCAGGGCAGGCGCCATCGGTACCGGTGCCGCCGTCGCCGCAACCACGTTCGGCACCGGCGCACCGGCCCGTGCCGCCACCACGCCGAGGTCGGCGGAGCACCCGCTGCGGGTGCAGATCGTCATGTTCGACGGGGTGGAAGAGCAGGACTTCGCCGGCCCGTACGAGGTCTTCTCCCTCGCCGGAGGGCTCACCGCTGGAGCGGTACGCACCAGCTACGTCACCGCCGATCGTCCCCGCTCGATCGTTGCGGCCTTCGGCACCACGGTCAAGGTCACGAACGGCTGGGCACCACACGATGCCGACCTGATCGTCGTACCCGGTGGTGGCTTCAAACGGCGGGACAGCCCGGGAATCTGGCCGGAGATCGACAAGGGGGTCCTGCCCCGCGCCCTCGCCGCAGCCGCACGTCCGGGACTGACGATCGCGTCGCTGTGCACCGGGGCGATCCTGCTGGCCGCCGCCGGTCTGACCACCGGCCGGCCGTGCACCACGCACACCGGCGCGAAGGCCGAACTGACCGCCCGGGGCGGCCTGGTCAAGAACGCCCGCGTCGTCGACGACGGCGACCTGGTCACCGCCGCCGGCATCACCTCCGGTCTCGACCTCGCGCTGCACCTGATCAAGCGGGAGATCGGGTCCGACGTCGCGGTGAAGGCCGAGGAGGTACTCGAATACCAGGCCCGGGGCACCGTCTGGACGTCCTGACCCTCGACACCACGGGTCGCCGCGCGGTGTACGCGACAGCCGGCGACCCGTACCAGGAGGGGCTGCCCGCGTCCGGTCGTTTCGGGCCGGCGCCGGTCATGCCGACCGGGTGGTGTGCTCCGTCGTGGTCTCCTGGTCGCCGGTCCCGGAGCCGGCCCCGCCCCGTCGGCTGGTCCGCAGTGCCCACCGCCAGGCGCTGGCCAGCCCGGGGGTCGGCGCATGCGGTGCGGGGGTGTCGGTCCGGGTCCAGCGCAGTGCCCGATGACGGACCGGGGCGAGCAGCAGCAGTTCCAGCAGCACGGCCACCCCGATCGCGATGAGACACCAGGCGAAGACCTGCGCGGTGTCCAGGTTGGCGCGGGCCAGCCCGATCCGGCTGCCGACGCCGTCGCCCGCCGCGAGCAGCTCGGCCATCACCACGCCACGGAACGCGGCGGCTGCGGCGACGGTGGCTGCGGCGATGACCGGGCTGACGACGGCGGGCGCGACGATGTACCTGAGCCTCCGCCAGGCGGGAACGCCGAAGGCCCGGGCCATTTCCAGCCAGGCGGGTTCGACCGCGCGGACACCGGCTGCCGTGGCGTGGGCGATCGCCGGAGCGGTCAGGATGACAACGACGAGTACCGCGACCGTTCCGGACACGCCGAGCCAGATCGACACGATGACCACCAGCCCGACGGGGGGCACACCGAGCAGGGTGACCCGCAACGGCGCGAGGAGGGCGGCGAGCGAGTCGGAGGCGCCGACCAGCACACCCCAGACCAGAGTCCGACGCCGATCGCCGCAGCGAGGCCCAGGAGGGTACGCCAGCCGGTGGTCGCCAGGCTGGGCCAGAGGTTGCCCGTGGCTGCCATGGTTCGCAGGGCGGCTGCGGTCTCCGAGGGTGAGGGAAGCAGCAGTTCCGGTCTGGTGGCGGCCAGGGCGGACCAGCCGGCGAGAAGCGCCAGGACACCGATCCCGACGAGACCGATCCTACGCCCCATAGAAGTCATCGGACGGAAGTCCGCCACCAATGGCATCGGGATTGCTGGCGAGGTAGACCTTGAGTAGTTCTTCGATGTCGGTCCGGGCGGAGCCGGCGGTCCGGAACTCGGGGTCGAGTCGGGCCAGGGCGGCTGCGATCACGGGTTCCGGAGCCTGCAGGGTGACCACCATCCTGGACGCGGCCTCGTTGGGCGCCTGCCGGACCTGACCGACGGACCCGGTGATCTTCTCCTGCAGCACCCGGACCAGGCCGGGCCGTTCCCGGGCCAGAGCACCCCGGATCACCACCGCGGTCTGGACGAGCGCGCTGCCCTTGCCGCGCTGCCATTCCTGCTGTAGGTCCAGCAGGGCCTGCGTGGGATGTCCCGCCGCAGTCGCCGTCCGTACGGCGAGACTGGCCATATGCTCCGGCAGCACGGCGTACTCGAACTGGCCGGCGGCCAGGCCGCTGGTCAGTTCGGGGAGCTGGCTGTGGTAGGCCAGCCTGACGTCGCGGTCGGCGGTGAGCCCGTTCTGGGCCAGCAGGTACCGCGTCATGGTGTCGGCGGCGTCGCCGCGGAACGGCAGGTGCACGGTCTTGCCGCGTAGTCCCTGCCAGGTGGTGGGGGCACCGGCCGGGCCGAGCAGGTGCAGCAGTCTCGCGTCCACCACGCCGAGCAGCGTCAGGTCGGCGTCACGGTTGGCGAGGTTGGCCGCCACAGTGGTCGGCATCGTGGCGATGTCAACCGTGCCGGCGGCGAAGGCGGCGCGGATCTGGTCCGGTGTGGCGAGCTGCTGGAAGCTGACCCGCCGGATGACACCCGGGATGGACGGTGCGGCCCGCAACTCCATGACGGTGGCCTCCGCGACCACTCCGGTCGCGACACCGACCCGCAGGTCAGCAAGCTCCCCGGCACTTCCGGTCGGCTCCGGGGACGAACAGCCGGTGAGGGCGGAAACCAGGCCGAGGACGGACAGGAGGATCCAAAGAGGACCCCGGACGGAGCGCGTTTGCAGTTTCACGCGCCCTGTATACACTCCACCATTAGGTTTGCCTACCCTTATGAGGGACGGATGGTTCTCGCTGATTTGGTCGACGTCACGGTGACGGTTGGTCGGCGACCGGTACTGCGCCACGTCACGTTCAGTCTCCGACGAGGATCCGTGACGTCCCTCACCGGCCCGTCCGGTACGGGCAAGACCAGTCTGCTGGCCACAGTGGCCGGTCTGCGGCGACCGGCGGCGGGAGTTGTCCGACGGTTCGCCCGACGGCAGGCAGTGGTGTTCCAGGAGCCCCGCCTGCTTCCGTGGTGCACGATCGGCACCAATGTGTCCCTCGTCGCCCGCCGGACCGCCGCCGAGATCGCCGCAGTCCTCGACGAGGTCGGTCTCGACGGCACGGCGGACCGGTTTCCCCACCAACTGTCCGGAGGGATGCGGCAACGGGCAGCCCTGGCCCGGGCGCTGGCCGCTGAGCCGGACCTGTTGATCCTCGACGAGCCGTTCAGTGCCCTCGACCAGGCCGGCCGTAGCCAGTTGCAGGAGCTTGTCATGCAACGTGTCGGTGCCTGCGGTACCGCCGTGCTGTGGGTGACGCACGACCACGCCGAGGCCCGGATGGCCGAGCATCACCTCCGACTGGAGAAGGAAGCCGACGGCTCCGTGGTGCTGCGCGACGACTACGCGTCGCACGCCGAGGGCAGCCTGGGCGAGGCCCGGTGACCTCGTCCGGAGCGGGCGCCCTGCCGTCATCTGCTCGTACCGACGACTGGACCGGCGCCGCAGCACACTCGTGGGTGCGGATGACCGCCTGGACGAACCTCGCGTTCGCTCCGTTCGACGCACATCTACTCGCCGCCGCTGACTGCCGGGACGGCCACCGGGTCCTGGACGTGGGCTGCGGCAGCGGCGCGACCACCCTCGCGGTGGCCGGGCAGGTCGGCCGCTCGGGGCAGGTGGTGGCGGTCGATGTCGCCGCTGCGATGTGCACCGCCGCCGAGGCCGCCGCGGAGGCGGGCGGGTTGTCACAGGTCAGCGTGATGAACGCCGACGCCGCCACGGCCACCTTCGGCCCGGCGCCCTTCGACCGGGTCGTGTCGCGGTTCGGCACCATGTTCTTCGCCGATCCAGCGGCAGCCTTCGGTCACATCCGCTCGGCCATGGCATCGGACGCCACCCTCACGTTCGTCAGCTTCGGCGCCCGTACGGCAAACCCGTGGATCGATCTGCCGGTCTCCGTGCTCGCCCGGCACCTACCCGCGGGGAGGAATGTCGGCCCCGACCCGATGGCGTTCTCGCTGTCCGACCCCGATCGCATCTCGGCGATCCTGACCGACGCCGGATTCACCGACGTGCGGACCACCCGGCTGAGCGCCGACGTCACGTTGGGCGGCGGTGCAGGTCCCGAGGCCGCCGCCCAGCACCTGTTGGGCATGGAGTTCCCCGCCCGGGTCCTCCGGCTCGTTGACAGCGCGTACCGCGCGGACGCCGTCGCCGACCTCGAACGCGAACTGGGCCGACACGCGGGCACCGCAGGGGTCAGCCTGCCCGCCCAGGCTCTGCTGACCAGCGCCCGACCGGGGCGTCGGCAGGACCGACCCGCCTGACACCGCCCGACATCCCGGACAGGTTGACCACCGGCCACGGTAGGCGAGCCATCGACGACCCACAGCACGTCGGCGTCACGGTGACAGCTGCTTCTCGAACCAGTGGTGGGCGTAGTGCTCGGTGTTGTACGGCGCGATTTCGCGGTAGCCGGTCGAGCGGTACATGGCGATCGCCTCGGTAAGGTTGCGGTTGGTGTCCAGCCGGACGGCGGTCCAGCCCCGCTCGGCGGCGTACCGCTCCAGCTCGTGGAGGATCCGCCGGCCGATGCCGAGCCCGCGTACCGTGTCCGACACCCAGACCCGCTTGATCTCGGCGGGCGCGTCCGGGTGCAGCTTGACCGCACCGCAGCCGACCGGCTCGCTGTTGAGGGTGGCCAGGAGGAACACCCCGGCGGGCGGGACGAGGTCGTCGTCGCGGACCGGTCTGCTCCGCGCCGGGTCGAACCCGTCGTCGAAGCGCCGCGCGACATCGCGGGCGTAGGCCCGGACACACGCCCTCGCCCGCGGATCGGCCGGCGGGCACGGCTCGACGGCCACCATCGAGGCCATGAGTAGCCGCTCGACCTCCGCCATCGCCGCGACCAGCCGGCCGCGACGGGAGGCACTCAACGGCGCGAGGATCGACCAGGCGAACTCGTCGGAGCGCTTGTCCAGCTCCGCCCACTCGGCCCGGCCGGCATCGGTGAGAGCGGCGGTCCGGACCCGCCCGTCACCGCCGGCCTGGCCGGACGGTCCGACGGTGACGAGCCCGTCGGTCTCCAGGGTGCGCAGCAGTCGGCTGAGGTACCCCGAGTCCAGCCCGAGCCGCGCCCGCAACGCCGCCACCTCGGCGCCGTCGGGGCCGATCTCCCACAGCAGACGTGCCTGCGCGAGTGGACGTCCACGGGCCATGTACCCGTCGTCGAGCGCCCCCACCCGTTGGGTGACCGTCCGGTTGAACCGCCGCACCGCGGCAATCAGCTCCACGTCCATATACCTGACTTTAGTCAGGCATGCTGGGTGGGGACCAGCCGGGGGGTGACACGCCGCACGACCACCGGCCGACAGGGTGCCGGGCCACCGGTGGTGGCCCGGCACCTCTTCCGGGTGCCAGAGGTCTTCGTGCGGCCCACCGCAGATGTCCATGCACGGGTCCGAACGGGAGACGTTGTGCAGCGAGCGTGACGGGTACGCCCGGAGCGCCCGAGGAGGACGGCATCGACTGCCACCGGCCCGCCGCCCACATGTTCACGGACCGCCAGACATCCACGCATGGAAAACCGCCATCGACTACGTTCGGCTTCCGGAAAAGGGACCAGGGCGAACACGGATGCGTCGTCCCCACGACGCTCGTCAACGAGTACGACAAGGAGGTCCGGCACATGCGCCATCAGCAGTTCCGCAGCACCATCGGGTCGATCGGCAGCCGCCTGGCGATGGTACTGGCGCTCGCGCTCGCCACGGCGGGCGTCGCGGTCGGTGTCGGTGCCCCTGCGCAGGCGGCCACCACCACTGTCTGCGCCAATCTCGGCGTACCGGCCGGCTGGGTGGTGACCCACGCCCAGATGGCCCCGGCCGGTTGCGGCTACTTCACCAAGTACACGATCACCACCGACCTCTACAACGGCATGTCCATCTGCTCGATCACCGCGGTACCCACCGGCTGGGTGGCCACCCACGCACAGGTGCTACCGGACTGCGCCAACAACAACCGGCTGACCATCACCAGCAACCTGTACAACGGCATGATGGTCTGCGCGGTCGCCCCGCTGCCCACCGGCTGGGTCGCGACCTACGCCCAGGACGTGCCGAGCTGCTCCAGCAACAACCGACTGACCATCACGTCGAACCTCTACGACGGCATGACCGTCTGCTCGGTCTGGGGCGTCCCGACCGGCTGGATCATCACCCAGACCCAGACGTACCAGCCGAGCTGCTGGTACACCAACCGCAGCACCATCCGCCGGGGCTGAGCTGCGCTTCTAAAATTGTGACTGGTCAGGTGGTCGCTGCGCCGGTGGGTAGCCAGGGACAGCCGGCGACGAGTTCGGTG
>NZ_JBAKHU010000076.1:0-24655 GCF_036906895.1 Micromonospora sp. CPCC 206060 | reverse complement strand
GCATCTGCACGAGTTGACCCGGGATCTGGATCTGTCGGCGTTCGTGTTGTTCTCGTCGGCTGCTGGTGTGTTGGGTAACGCGGGGCAGGGTAACTACGCGGCGGCGAACTCGTTCCTGGACGGGTTGGCGCGGTACCGGGTGGGTCTGGGCCTGCCGGCAGTCTCCCTCGCCTGGGGCCTCTGGGAGCACGGCATGGCCGGCGCTCTCGGCGAGAACGACCTGCGGCGACTGGCCGAGTCGGGCACCCCGCCGCTGCCCACCGACGCGGGTCTCGCACTGTTCGACACGGCGGTCGCCGCTGGCGACGCCGTCCTGGTCCCGATCCGCATCGACGCCAGGGCCCTGGGTACGCAGCCGGAGATCCCGCGCCTGTTGAGCGGTCTCGTGCGGGGTCGCAGCCGCCGGACTGCGCAGGCCCAGGGCGTGACCTCCCTCGCCCAGCAGCTCGCACCGCTGGGTACGGCCGAGCGGGAGGCCGCTCTGGTGGATCTGGTGCGGGCTGAGGTGGCCGGGGTGCTTGGGCACGCGTCGGCTGATGCGGTGGAGTCGGGTCGGGCGTTCAAGGAGCTGGGTTTCGACTCGCTGACCGGAGTTGAGCTGCGTAACCGGCTCAGCGTGGTCACCGGCCTGCGGCTCTCCGCGACGCTGGTGTTCGACCACCCGAGTGCGGTGGTGTTGGCTAGGTTCATCGCCTCGGAGTTGTTCGGTGGGGACGAGCCGGTTGCCGCGCTGCGGGTCTCGGCGGTGGCGGATGACGAGCCGATCGCGATTGTCGGTATGGCCTGCCGGTTCCCCGGTGGGGTCTCCTCACCCGAACAGCTCTGGCACCTGGTCAACCAGGGTGCGGATGCGGTGACGCCGTTCCCCACCGACCGCGGTTGGGACCTGGAGGCGATCTACCACCCGGATCCGGCGCACCCCGGTACCAGCGTCACCCGGCACGGTGGCTTCCTGCATCGGGCGGCGGATTTCGATCCCGGGTTCTTCGGGATTTCGCCGCGTGAGGCGGCGGCGATGGATCCGCAGCACCGGTTGTTGTTGGAGTCGTCGTGGGAGGCGGTGGAGGCGGCCGGGATCGATCCGGTGTCCCTGCGGGGTTCGCGGACGGGTGTGTTCGCGGGTGTGATGTACCACGACTATGACAGTGTGGTGAGTGCGGCTGCGGATTCGGTGGAGGGTTTCCTCGGTACCGGTGGCAGCATCGCGTCGGGTCGGGTGGCGTACCACCTGGGCCTGGAGGGCCCGGCGGTCACCGTCGACACGGCCTGCTCGTCGTCGCTGGTGGCGTTGCACTGGGCGGCGCAGGCGCTGCGTACCGGGGAGTGCTCGCTGGCGCTGGCCGGTGGCGTCACGGTGATGGCCACGCCGAGTACGTTCATTGACTTCTCCCGGCAGCGTGGTCTGTCGCCGGACGGTCGGTGCAAGGCGTTCGCCGCCGGTGCGGACGGTACCGGTTGGGCCGAGGGTGTGGGCATGCTCGTGCTGGAGCGGCTCTCCGACGCGCAGCGCAACGGGCGTCGGATCCTGGCCGTGGTGCGCGGATCCGCCATCAACCAGGACGGTGCGTCGAATGGTCTGACCGCGCCGAACGGTCCGTCGCAGCAGCGGGTGATCCGGGCTGCTCTTGCGTCGGCCGGGATTGCGGCCACCGACGTGGACGTGGTGGAGGCGCACGGTACGGGGACCAGTTTGGGTGACCCGATCGAGGCGCAGGCGCTGCTTGCCACCTATGGCCAGGACCGGGTCGATGGTGAGCCGCTGTGGCTCGGTTCGATCAAGTCGAATCTGGGTCATACGCAGGCGGCTGCGGGTGTGGCGGGTGTGATCAAGATGGTGCAGGCGATGCGGCATGGTGTGTTGCCGCAGACGCTGCATGTGGATGCGCCGTCGCCGCATATCGACTGGGAGTCGGGTGCGGTGGAGTTGTTGACCGAGGCGCGGGAGTGGCCGGCGGTGGGTCGGCCGCGTCGGGCGGCGGTGTCGTCGTTCGGTATCTCGGGGACGAACGCGCACGTGATTCTGGAGCAGCCGCCGGTGTTGCCGGGGCCGCCGGTCGCGTCGCAACCGGCGGGCCAGGTCGTGCCGTGGTTGCTGTCCGCGAAGACCGCAGACGGGGTACGCGCCCAGGCGGCCCGGCTACGTGAGTTCGTGGACGCGCGTCCCGAGCTGTCCGCGCGTGATGTGGCCTGGTCGCTGCTCAATACCCGGTCGACCTTCGAGTACCGGTCGGTCGTGACCGGTCGTGACTTGACTGAGCTGGCTGCCGGTCTGGGGGATGTGTCGCCGGTTGCTGTTGTTTCGGGCTCTGTTGGTGCGTTGTTCACGGGTCAGGGTTCGCAGTGGATGGGGATGGGTCGTGGTCTGTACGACGTGTTCCCGGTGTTCGCCTCGGCGTTCGATGCGGTGTGCGTTGAGCTTGACCCGCTGTTGGGCGTGTCCCTGCGGGATGTCGTCTTCGACGGTGCGGGGGATCTGGATCAGACGGGGTTGACCCAGCCGGCGGTTTTCGCGGTCGAGGTGGCGTTGTTCCGCCTGGTGGAGTCGTTCGGCGTGAAGCCGGGTGTCTTCGTGGGTCACTCGGTGGGTGAGATCGCGGCCGCGCACGTGACGGGTGTGCTGTCGCTTGCTGATGCGGCGAAGCTGGTGGCGGCTCGTGGTCGGTTGATGCAGGCCCTGCCCGGTGGTGGGGTGATGGTGTCGGTGCAGGCCACCGAGGCCGAGGTGCTGCCGCTGCTGGCCGGCCGGGATGACAGTGTGGGGATCGGTGCGGTCAACGGCCCCACCTCCGTCGTCATCTCCGGCGCCGAGGCGGCCGTCGAGGAGATCGCCGAACACTTCTGCGCCCTTGGTCGGAAGACAAAGCGGCTGAGTGTGTCGCATGCGTTCCATTCGCCGTTGATGGCGCCGATGCTGGACGAGTTCCGTCAGGTTGTCGCCGGTCTGTCTTTCACCGCTTCCGACATCCCGGTGGCGTCGACGGTGACCGGTGAGTTGACCTCGGCGAGTGTGTGGGCGGATCCGGATTACTGGGTGGAGCACGTCAGGGCCGGGGTCCGGTTCGCCGACGCGGTGACCGCCGCGCACGCTTCCGGTGTGGTCACGTTCGTGGAGATCGGTCCGGACGCGATCCTGACCGCGCTGACCGGCCAGATCCTGGCGGACGCCACCGCAATCCCGCTGGTCCGGAAGGACCGCGACGCCGCGCTCACCTTCACCACCGGACTCGGTGCCCTCTGGGCCCGGGGCATGAACGTCGACTTCTCCGCCCTGCTGGCTGGTGGGAAGCGGATCGAGCTGCCCACCTACGCCTTCCAGCACCGGCACTACTGGCTCGAAGTCGGCGACTTCGGCCCCGGTGACGTCTCGTCAGCCGGCCTCGCCGCCGCCGGGCATCCACTGCTCGGTGCGGCGATCAGCCTGCCCGACTCGGACGGCCTGGTGCTCACCGGTCGGATCGGGCTGGACACCCATCCGTGGCTGGCCGACCACGCCGTCTCCGGCGCGGTGCTGATGCCCGGCGCCGGCTGGGTCGACCTGGCCCTGTACGCGGCCGACGAGGTGCTCCGGGTCACCGGGGAACCGGGTGACCTGCACCTGGAGGAGTTAACCCTGGAGACGCCGCTGGTGCTCCCCGAGCGGGGTGCGGTGCACCTGCGGGTCACCGTGGCCGGTGCCGACGAGACCGGACGCCGTACCGTGAGCATCCACTCCCGACCGGAGTCCGCCGAGGCGGGCCAGCCGTGGACCCGGCACGCCACCGGCAACCTCTCCGCCGAGCTGGCCGCCACCGACGTCGACCTGGCCGCCTGGCCACCCGCTCAGGCGCAGCCGGTGGCGGTGGACGACCTCTACGACCAGCTCGCCACGGTCGGGCTGGAGTACGGCCCGGTGTTCCAGGGGCTGCGGGTCGCCTGGCGGGACGGGGAGACCGTCTACGCCGAGGTGGCACTCCCCGACGAGGCGGTCGCGGACGCGGCCGGGTACCCGCTGCACCCGGCGCTGCTGGACGCGGCGCTACACGCCATCGGTCTCGGTGGCGTACCGGCCGAGCGGGCCGAACTGCCGTTCGCCTGGGCGGGTGTCCGGGTGTACGCGCTGGGCGCCACCCAGCTGCGGGTACGGGTCACCCGGGCCGAGGGGGAGAGCTTCCGGCTGGACCTGGCCGACGCCGCCGGCGCACCGGTCGCCACGGTGGACTCGCTGGCCCTGCGCCCGGTCAGCCCGGAACAGCTCCGTCAGAGCGGTAACGGGCAGCAGGACCTCTACCAGGTGGACTGGACGACGGTCGGCGTCGACACCGATCCGGGTTGGACGGTGACCGGTGACGCGGCGGTACCCGTACTCAGCGGGGCGCCGGACCTCACCGACGCCGTCCCGCAGTCCGGGGTGGTGCTCGCCCGTCGGTCGTACCCGGACGGGATGGACGTCGCGGAGGCGACGCACGCCGCCGCCCGCTGGGCGCTGGACCTGGTCCAGACCTGGCTGACCGGAGAGCGGTTCGCGGACGCGAAGCTGGTCGTACTCACCGGGGGCGCGGTGGCCGCGACCCCGGCCGACCGGATCGACGACCTGGCCGGCGCGGCGGTCTGGGGGCTGCTCCGCGCGGCGCAGGCCGAACACCCGGACACCTTCGTCCTCGTCGACACCGACGGCACCCCGGACGCGCTGCGGGCGCTGCCGGCGGCGGTCGCCACCGGGGAACCGGAGCTGGCGCTGCGCGGCACCACCGTCCACGCGCCCCGCCTGGCCCGGGCCACGACCGCCGCACTGGACGGCGAGGTCTGGCCGGCAGGTGGCACGGTGCTGATCACCGGCGGTACCGGCGGGCTGGGCGCGCTCTTCGCCCGGCACCTGGTCACCCGGCACGGCGTCACCGACCTGCTGCTGGTCAGCCGTCGGGGTACCGACGCGCCGGGCGCGGTGGAGCTGCGCGAGGAACTCGCCGGTCTGGGCGCCCGGGTCACCGTCGCCGCCTGCGACGTGACCGACCGGTCCGCGCTGGCCAACCTGATCGCCTCGATCCCGGACGGGCGTCCGCTGCGCGGTGTCGTGCACACCGCCGGGGTACTCGACGACGGGCTGGTCGAGTCGCTGACTGCACCACGACTGGCGACTGTGCTGCGGCCCAAGGTCGACGCGGCCTGGGCGCTGCACGACCTGACCCGCGAACTGGAGCTGAGCGCGTTCGTGCTCTTCTCCTCGGTGGCCGGGGTGCTCGATGGCACCGGGCAGGCCAACTACGCGGCGGCGAACGTCTTCCTCGACGCGCTGGCCCGGTACCGCCGGTCGCGTGGCCTGCCGGCGACCTCCCTGGCCTGGGGGCTCTGGGACGAGCCGGGTGGGATGGCCGGTGGCCTGACGGACGCCGACCTCGCCCGGATCGCCGCCACCGGAGTGCTGCCGCTGTCGGCGGTGGCCGGCACCGCCGCCTTCGACACCGCGGTCGCCTCGGGTGAGGCCCTGCTGGTGCCGGTACGCCTCGACCTGACGGCGGTCCGCAACCGGCCGGCCGGTGTGCCACCGTTGCTGCGCGGCCTGGTCCGTACCCCGGTCCGGCGGGCCGCGTCGGCGGCGAAGGCGACCCCGGCCGGTGGGCTGGAACAGCAGCTCGCCGACCTCAGCCCGGCCGAACGCGAGGCCGCGGTGCTGGAGCTGGTCCGTACCCAGGTGGCGGCGGTGCTCGGGCACAGCGGACCGGAGGCGATCGACCCGGCCAAGGGCTTCGGGCCGCTCGGCTTCGACTCCCTCGCGGCGGTGGAGCTGCGTAACCGGTTGACCTCGGCGACCGGGCAACGGCTGCCCGCCACCCTCATCTTCGACTACCCGAACGCGGGCGTGCTGGCCGGTTTCCTGGCCGGCAAGCTGGCCCCCAAGCAGGCGGCCCGGGTACCGCAGTCGATCGACGAGGAACTGGCCGGACTGGAGCAACTGCTGCTCCGGGCCGCCCCAGACGAGACCGAGTACGGCCGGGTCGCGGCCCGGCTGCGGGAGCTGACCGGGCTGTGGACGGAGAAGTTCGCGCCGGCCGAGGTCGCCCAGGAACGCGAGGAACTGGAGTCGGCCAGCGTGGACGAGCTGTTCGACATCCTCGACAACGAGTTGGAGCTGTCACCGTGATCCGGTGACCGGTCGAGCAGGGCCGCCACCGTACCCCACCCGGGTACGGAGGTGGCCCTGACCGTTTTCCGGGCCTGCCGGCCCGCGCGGAGCGGCTCTGGGGGCACTTCCCGCCGTGACGGTGATACCTGTCAGGCATAAAAATGACCGAGCGGCATCACGCTCGTTATGGTTCAACCGCCAACCGCCAACCGCCAACCGCCAACCGCCAACCGCCAACCGCCAACCGCCAACCGCCAACCGCCAACCGCCAACCGCCAACCGCCGGTGACACGGTTGTCCACCGACCGGTTGACAGCCGGATTCCATCTGGCGGTCGTCCCTGGTGGCACCCCCTCCGGGACAGCATTGATGCATGACAGTCATCAGTGCACGCGGCCTCCGCAAGACGTACGGCGCGAACGTGGCTGTGGACGGCATTGACCTGACCGTGGCGCGCGGCGAGGTGTTCGCGCTGCTGGGACCGAACGGTGCGGGCAAGACGACCACGGTCGAGATCCTCGAGGGTCACCGTCAGCGCGACGGTGGCGACGTGAAGGTCCTCGGTGAGGACCCCGGTCACGCCGGGCGGGCCTGGCGGGCCAAGCTCGGCATCGTCCTGCAGACCGCCACCGACGCCGCCGAGCTGACCGTCCGGGAGACGGTCCGCCACTTCGCCAGGTACTACCCGAGCCCGCGCGACCCCGACGAGGTGATCGACGTGTGCGGGCTGGCCGAGAAGGCCGGCGCCCGGGTACGCAGCCTCTCCGGCGGTCAGCGGCGCCGGGTCGACGTGGCGCTCGGCATCATCGGCCGGCCCGAACTGCTCTTCCTGGACGAGCCGACCACCGGCTTCGACCCCGAGGCCCGGCGCCAGTTCTGGTCGCTGATCCGCCGGCTGGCCAACGAGGGCACCACCATCCTGCTCACCACCCACTACCTCGACGAGGCCGAGGCACTCGCCGGCCGGCTCGCGGTGATCGCCCGGGGCAAGGTCATCGCCGAGGGCACCCCGCAGACCATCGGCGGCCGGGCCACCGTGGCGGCCACCGTCACCTGGCGGGACAGCAACGGCGAGCACCGCGAGGAGACCAACGACCCGGTGGAGTTCGTCGCGAAGCTCACCGCCAGTGGCGACAAGACCATGTCCGACCTGCGCGTACACAGCCCCAGCCTGGAAGACATCTACCTCGACCTGATCGGAGAACGGGTATGACCAGCACCGCCGTTGTCGACGCCCCGGCGCGGACCGGGTCGACGCGTACCCCGCGACTGCCGTCCACCCTCCAGGTCGGCCTGTCCCGGGGCATGATCGAACTGAAGCAGTTCTTCCGGCAGAAGGACGCGGTGATCTTCACCTTCGCCTTCCCGGCCTTTCTCACCTTCATGCTCGGCACGATCTACGACGAGCCGGCGCACGGCACCGACGTGACGATGAGCCAGATCTTCGCCGCCGGCATGATCGCGTACGGCATCCTCTCCACCGCCTTCATCAGCATGGGCGTGGGCATCTCGGTCGACCGGGAGGACGGCACCCTCAAGCGGCTGCGCGGTACGCCGGTCACCGCCGGGGCGTACTTCATCGGCAAGATCATCCTGGTCGCGGTGGCCGCGATCGCCGAGACCGTGCTGCTGCTCACCGTCGGGGTGCTCCTCTTCGACGTGGAACTGCCCACCGACCCGGCCCGCTGGCTTACCTTCGCCTGGCTGCTGCCACTGTCCATCGTGAGTTGCACCCTGCTCGGCATCGCGGCCAGCTCGCTGGCCCGGTCGGCGAAGAGCGCCCCGGCGGTACTCAACCTCCCGGCCATCGGGTTGCAGTTCATCTCCGGCATCTTCGTCCACATCGCCGCGCTGCCCGACGCGATGGTGCAGGTGGCAGCATTCTTCCCGGTCAAGTGGATGGGACAGGGGTTCCGGTCGGTGTTCCTTCCGGACAGCATGGCGGCACAGGAGGCGGCAGGCGCATGGGAACACGGCATGACGGCACTGGTCCTCGGGGCCTGGTGCGTGATCGGTCTGGTGCTCTGCCTGGTGACGTTCCGGTGGACCGAGCGCCGCACCCGGTAGCCCCGACCCACTGGCGCTGGATCTGGGACCTCTACTTCGCGGTCTGCCTGGTGGTGGTCCTGGTCCTGGTCGTCGAGGAGCAAGCGGTCTCCCTCCCCGCCCGGCTGGCGGCGGCGGTCCTGCTGAGCCTGATGGCTCTCTGGTACGCCGCCTACGGCCGGGCGGCCGTCCGTGGCGCCGACGGCAGCCGGGAGAGCTGGGTCTTCGTCGGGGTGGCCGCGCTGCTCTTCCTGGCCGCCGTCGCGTTCGTACCCACCAGTACCTTCGCCCTGCCGGTGATCTGCCCGATGGTCTTCCTGGCCCTGCCACTGACCCGGGCCGCCCTGGTGGTGATCCTGCTCAACGTCCTGCCCCCGGCGATCACCGCCATCCACGCCGGCACCCTGGCCCGGGTGCACGACCTGCTCCCGATCGCCGTCCTCGGGGTGATCTTCGCGCTGCTCGTCGGCGCGTACATCGACCGGATCGCCGGGCAGAACGACGAACGCGCCCAGATCATCGCCGAGTTGCAGGCCCGGCGGGCCGAGGTGGCCCGGCTCTCCCACGAGGCCGGCGTCGCCGAGGAACGCGCCCGGCTGGCTGCCGAGATCCACGACACCCTCGCCCAGGGCTTCACGAGCATCATCACCCTGATCCAGGCGGCCGAGTCGGAGGCCGACACCGACCGGGACGCCGCGTACCGGCACCTCGGCATGGCGGTGCGGACCGCCCGGGAGAACCTGGCCGAGGCGCGGGCCATGGTCACCGCGCTCACCCCGACCAGCCTGCGCTCGGAAACCCTCGCCGACGCGATCGGTCGGCAGGTCGACCGGCTCGCCGAGGAGACCGGTATCGGGGCCGAGTACGAGGTCGACGGGGTGGCCGGTGAGCTGCCCACCGCAGTGGAGGTAGTGCTGCTGCGGACCGTGCAGGAGACCCTGGCCAACGTACGCAAACACGCGCACGCCTCCGACGTTGCGGTGCGGCTAAGCTTCACCGACACCTCGGTGACCCTGACCGTGACCGACGACGGGATCGGGTTCGACTCCACCAGGGACTCGCACGGTTTCGGGTTGCGCGGCATGCGGGCCCGGGCCGAGCAGATCGGTGCCACCCTGGAGATCAGCAGCGTGCCGGGGCAGGGCACCACCGTCCGGCTGGAGGCGAGCAGATGATCACGGTGTTGCTGGTGGACGACCACCCGGTGGTCCGCGACGGGCTGCGCGGCATGCTCAACTCCGAGCCGGACATCACCGTGGTCGGCGAGGCCGGTTCCGGGCTGGAGGCGGTCGCCATGGCCCGGGCGCTGCGCCCCGAGGTCATCCTGATGGACCTGCGGATGCCCGGCATGGACGGCGCCGACGCCACCGGCCTGATCCTCGGCGAGTCCCGGGCCAGCAAGGTGGTCGTGGTGACCACCTACGAGACCGACTCGGACATCCTCCGGGCCGTCGAGGCCGGCGCCTCCGGGTACCTGCTCAAGGACGCCACCCGTACCGAGCTCACCAACGCGGTACGGGCGGCCAGCCGGGGCGAGACCGTGCTTGCCCCCTCGGTTGCCGGGCGGCTCGTCCGGCAGGTCCGCAACCCGGTGACGCACACGCTGTCCGCCCGGGAGGTGCAGGTACTCAGCCTGGTCGCCAAGGGCCAAACGAACGCCGAGATCGGCCGCACCCTGCACATCAGCGAGGCGACCGTGAAGACCCACCTGCTGCGTACCTTCAACAAGCTGGACGTGTCCGACCGGACGGCGGCGGTCACCACCGCGATGGAACGCGGCCTGCTGCCCTGACCGGGTCGTCGGGTAGCGGGCCCGGCAGGGGCGTGTTCAGTAGCGGGCGGCGCTGACCGGGGTGGCCACGCCGGTGTTCTGCACAGCGGTCAGGTGGTCCGCGATCAGCCGGATCACGTCCGCCGCGTGGGTGTTCAGATAGAAGTGCCCGCCGGGGAAGAGCCGCAGCGTGAAACTCCGGCTGGTGTGCTTCTCCCAGACCCGGGCCTCAGCGGCGGTCACCTTCGGGTCGATGTCACCGAGCAGCGCCACCACCGGACAGTCCACCTTGGCCTCGTCGTGCCGTTGGTAGGTCTCGATCGCCCGGTAGTCGCTGCGCAGCGCCGGCAGGATCATCCGCAGCAGGTCGTCGTCGGCCAACAGGGACGCCTCGGTCCCCTCCAGCTTGTGCAGCTCGGCGATGAACTCCGGCTCCGGGAGCAGGTGGTTCGTCTCGTGGCGGACCGTCGACGGCGCCCGGCGCCCGCTGGCGAAGATCCCCGTCGGGACGATCCCCTTCGCCTTCAGCCGCAACGTCACCTCGTACGCCAGGATCGCGCCCATGCTGTGCCCGAAGAAGGCCACCGGCAGGTCCGTCCAGGGCAGCACCGCCTCGGTGATCTGGTCGGCCATCTCCTCGATCGTCGGCGGGCACGGCTCGGACCGGCGGTCCTGCCGGCCCGGGTACTGCAACGCGACCACGTCGAAGCGGGGGGAGAGGGTCCGGGACACCGGGAAGAAGTAACTGGCCGAGCCGCCCGCGTGCGGGAAGCAGACCAACCGGGTACGGGCCGAGGGGGCCGGATGGAACCGGCGTACCCACGCGGTGTCCTTGACTTCGGTGGTCATCGCAGGCCCCTCTCTGACGGTACCCGTCGACCCTAACGGCCGTGGCCGCTCATCGATCCCCTAAGTCGTCCCCTATCCGCCGGGGCACAAGCGACTGTTGCAACGGTGAATACCGGTTGGCATCGATCGCCTGACCTGCCATGCTCGCCCGGCGTACCGGCCCGGTGACCGAGTCACCGCTGCTCCTCTGCGCACTCCCTGACCTCCTCTGTCCGGAAGGCGACATGACGCTCATCCGTCCCCAGGTTGCCCACCACCCACAGCCGGTACGGGCCACGCCGGCCCGACTGGCCCTCGCCGGCCTGCTCTCCCTGCTCCTGCTCCTGGTCGGGGCGCCCGCGCTGGCCCACACGACCACCCCGTTCACGGTGACCGTCACGGTCGGCTCGGCACCGGCCGGCGTGGACCAGCCGGGCACCTTCACCATCTCGTCCACCGAGCCCACGGTGACGAAGTTCCGGTACGGCTGGGGCTTCGCCGGTACCGAGGTCGCGGCGACCGGTACCACCGTCCGGTCCGCCACGGTGACCCTCGACGCCCCGAGCTACGGGACCGAGACGATCGTCGTCATTGCGATCGCCGAGGACGGACACGAGGCACACGCGACGCTCGATGTGACGGTGCCCGGCCCGTTCCCTGCTGTCGGCTCGTGGGAACTGGAGGCGTACCCCGGGGTCACCCAGGCGAAGGCCCTCGCCGACCAGGAACCGATGAAGCGGGGCGACACCCCGCTGACCGGTACCGGCATCACCTGGGCCGACGACACCCGGCTGATCGGCGACCAGACGCCGGCCTTCAACGGCACCTCCGCCTACCTCAGCGCCGCGCCGCAGGTGATGGACACCTCCACCGCCTTCTCGGTCGCCACCTGGGTGCGGCTGACCGACAAGTCCGTCGACCGGGCGGTCGCCAGCAAGGAGGCGTCCGGGTACGAGTCGTTCGGGCTCGGCTACCGCAAGCAGACCGACCGGTGGACCGTGGTCATGCCGTCGAAAACCTCCGGCCCGGGCATCACGTGGTCGGTGGCGCAGTCCACCACTCCGGCCCGGCTCGGTCTCTGGACCCACCTCGCCACCTCCTACGACCCGGCCGCGCAGACGCTGCGGCTATGGGTCAACGGGGTACTGGAGGCCACCGCAACCGGGGTTACCGGCTTCAACGACCCGCAGGGCGAGTTCCGGCTCGGCAACGCGCACACCTGGTGGTGGCACGGCAACATGGCCCAGGCCCGGGTGTACGACCGGGTGGTCACGTCGGGCGACCTGAACGGTCTCCTGGAGCCGGAGCCCGGTGCGGGTACGAGGGACGAACCGGGTCTGCTGCACCCGGTCAAGGTCGGCGCATGGAACGCGGAAGGCGCTGTGGCCTGCTACGAGGAGTCGGACGATCCCGATCTGTGCGTGGCACCGGACACGAGCATCTTCGACCGACGCTTCCGGCTGACCAAGGGAACCCACATCGAGGGCGGCCGGCGGGGAGACGTGGCGTTGACCTTCGACGACACGCACTGGATCGACGATCCCTCCGATCCGCACTACGGCGAGACGACGCAGGAGTACGGCTGGTCGCAGAAGCGGACCGGAGAATGGGGCAACTGGGTGTGGGAGGACACCCCGATCGTCCGGACCGACCAGTCCTTCACCGTCTCCACCTGGGTCACGCTCGATCCGACCCGTGGTGCGCAGACCGTCGTCGCCCAGGAGACGGCCGGATACAGCGGCTTCACGCTGTCGTACCGGCCGGACAACGGGGGACAGTGGGTGTTCCGTCTCCGCGACAACGCCACCGACCCGACCGCTACCGTCGCGGTCGCCGCAGCAACCGATCCGCAGTACTGGCACCATCTGGTAGCTGTGCTCGACACCGCAAACCGTCAGATCCGGCTCTATGTCGACGGTGTGCTCGCTCAGGCCGTGACGATGAACTCGGGCTGGCAGCCGTGGGCGGCTACCGGTCCGGTGCTGCTGGCCCGCTCGACGACGCCTGCCGGCCCGGCAGAGTGGCTGCACGGGAAGATCGACGACTTGGAGATCTATCACGGCGTCCTCGCCGACAAGTGGGTGCAGGACCTCCACGAGGATCAGCACTACTGACGTGTCGATGAAGGGGCGGGTCCGAACGGGCTCGCCCCTGTCGTCATGGCGGCGGCAGGCATTGTGCGCGCCAGGGGGTCAGCTTCCGGCCAGTCCACAGGTCGGTGTGGTTGGCCCAGCTAATGGGACGCTCAGTGGCAAAGCGATTACTTATTGTTGTTATCAATCTCACCCGCGAGCGGTCATCCTGTGGCTGTCTGACGCCCCGCAGGGGGTGACCGTTGGTGATCTTTTCTGTTGGGGCGGCTGAGCTGCGGTTTGTTGCCATCAGTCAAGTGTTCGTAACAACTGGTCGGTAGAGGACTGAGGCCAAAAACCAGGGCAGCGTCAGGGATCGATGTCGGGATAGCGTCCCGACTCGTTTGCTCAGTTCCCCGTGGGAGGCTCCCGTTGCTGCACCGTGTCCGTACCCTTCTGGCGCCCCGTACGGGCCGGCTGGCCGGGGCCCCGCCACCCCGGGGTACCCCGTCCCGGCTGCTGGCCAGCCTCACCATGAGCGCCGTCGTGGCGGCAGCAGGCACCGTGGCCATGCTGGGGGCGGTCAGTGCGCCGGCAGCAGCGGCTGCCACGCCGACCTGCGAGCCGGTCAAGCAGTCCGAGGCCGATGCCCTGACGACCGCTGCCGCCTGTGACCAGCCGGTGGTGGTGGGTGCGTCGCGGTCGGAGTACGTGCAGGTGGTGGCCCAGCCGGACGGCCGGTTGACGTTCCAGTCGGCGGTGGTGCCGCAGCGTACCCGGAAGCCGGACAACTCCTGGGCGGACATCAACCTTGCCCTTCAGACCGGCGGCGACGGCCGGCTGCGGCCGGTGGCGTCGGTGGCCGACGTGTCCTTCTCCGGCGGCGGCGCCGGCCCGATGGTGACCCTGCAACGATCCGGCAGGTCGTTGCAGCTCACCTGGCCCGGCACCCTGCCCGCCCCGACGCTGTCCGGTGACGCGGCCACGTACCCGTCGGTGCTGCCCGACGTGGACCTGGTGGTGCGCGCCACGCACACCGGGTTCACGCACGTCCTGGTGGTCAAGACCCCGACGGCGGCCGACAACCCGGCGGTCCGCACCATCTCGTTCGGCGTGGACGGGGATGCCAGCCTGCTGCGGCGCACGGACGGGTCGCTTCAGGCGCGGGCCGGTACGACCGTGGTTGCCGAGGCCCAGCCGGCGCTGATGTGGGACTCCTCGGTCCCCGTCGGTGGCGGGGGTACCGAGGCGGCCCGTTCGTCGGCGTTCGAGCCGGGCGACGGCGTGCAGACTGCGAAGGTGGAGACCCGGGTCGCCGGTGACGGCGACCTGGAACTGGTCCCCGACGCCACCATGCTCGACGCGCCCAGCGTCACCTACCCGGTCTACGTCGACCCGTCCTGGTCGGTGCAGAAGTCGAAATGGGCCTACGCCACCAACACCAACTGCTCGAACAGTGACTTCACCGTTGCTCGGGTCGGGCTCAGCCCGGAGGGGCCCTGCGACGGGGACCTGTTCCGGTCGTTCTTCGAGTTCCCGACCACCGGCCCGTCCGGCTCGCTCGCCGGCAAGCACATCGAGTCGGCGTACGTCCAGATGAAGCTCGACCACTCCTGGTCGTGCACCGACACGCCGGTCAGCATGTACCTCACGTCGGTCATCGACCACACAATGAAGGCGTCGTGGAACGGCATGAACTTGAAGACTCGGCTGGCGACCGCCGAGGGGCACGCCAACGAGGGCACCGGCTGCGTGGACTCGCCACAGCCGGACATGTTCATCAACTGGACCGGGGCGCCGGTCACCACGCAGGTGCAGACGGCCGCGACCAACAACTGGACCACCATCACGGTCGGCTTCACCGCCCACGATTCGACCGGCAGCGGGGAGAGCACGACCAGCCGGTGGAAGAAGTTCTTCCCGGCCAACGCCGCGATGGTCGTCGACTACGACTCGAAGCCGGGTAAGCCGACGGGCCTGCAGGTCTCCGGGGTCGCGTGCGTCTCCGGTACCTCGATCGCCGTCGGTACGGAGACGCCGGTCTTCTCGGCGATCTACCCGGACGCCGACACCGGGCAGACCCTGACCGGCACGTACGAGTGGATCGAGGTGCCGACGGTCGGCGGGATGAGCGCGGTGACCACCACCTACCCGACCCGGAGGACCGCACCACCGACCGCGCCGGCCAGCGCGAACGGCCGGGCCACCACCGCGCAGGTGTCCGCACCGACCGGCAAGAAGTACGCGTTCCGGGTGACAACCGTGGACCCGTCTCCCTACAACCAGTGGAGCGGCTGGTCGATCTGGTGCGAGTTCCGGGTGGACACGTCCGTGCCACCGGCCCCGGCCATCAATGTCGGACCGGTCGCGGGGCCGGGTGAACCGATCACCTTCACGTTCACCAGCTCCGGTGATGCAGCTGCCGACGTGACGAAGTTTCGCTACAGCTGGACCGGCCCGCCGACGGTACTCCAGGATGCCTGGACCTACGCCGGTGACGGAGTAGGCGACTTCTCGGACACGCCTGACAGCCCAGCGAGCAACTGGGAAACCGATGGTGCGGTCTTCAGCCCGGGCGACCTCTCCGGCGACGGCAAGCCGGATGTGATCTTCCGGCGGACCGGTGACGCCAGCTTGTACATCGTCAAGGGCAACGGTACCGGTGGCTTCCTCGGCGCCCCGGAACTGCTCGACGCCGGCAACTGGTCGGCGAGCCGGTTCCTGTTCTCGCCCGGCGACTTCAGCGGCGACGGCAAACCGGACATCATCTACCGGGACCGGGTCACCTCCCACCTCTACCTACGGCGTGGCACGGCCGGTGGCGGGCTGGAGGCCAGCTCGGTGCAGATCGGCACCAACTGGTATGCCTTCGACTGGTTCTTCTCGCCCGGCGACCTCAGCGGCGACGGCAAGGCCGATGTCCTGGTCCGCGAGGCGAGTGGTGCGCTCGGCATGTACCGGGGTAATGGCACCGGCGGGTGGATCACCGGCACGAAAGAGCCCATCGGCACCGGCTTCGCCGGCTCCGCCATCTTCGGCCGCGGCGACTTCTCCGGCGACGGCAAGACGGACGTCCTCTACCGTTCCGACAGCACGGGCGACGTCAAACTGCTCCGGGGCAACGGGACCGGGGGTTGGCTCGACGGTTCAGGCGTGTCCAAGGGGACCATCCCCATCGGTGGGGCAATCTTCGTGCCGGGGGACTTCACCGGAGACGGCAAGGCCGACATCTTCGCCACGGTGTCCCAACCGCCGAACTTCGGTGAACTGACCGCCACCGGCACCACGACCAAGACCGCAACGGTCACCCTGACCCCCTACAGCTACGGCACGAACACGATCCGGGTGCGAGCCATCGACTCGGCGGGTCTGGAGAGCGTCGACGGGTCAGAGGACGTGACCGTCCAGGAGCACGCGAAGCCAGTGGCTCAGTGGGATCTGGAGAGTTACCCCGGTGAGACCCAGGCGCAGGCGCTGGAGGACGATCGGGCCGGGTTCGGGGACAGTGACGGGGCCGGACCGATCGTCAACGACACCCCGTTGACCGCGTCGAACGTCACCTGGGCCAACGACACGTACCTCATGCAGGGATCGACGCCGACCCTGAACGGCACCTCCGCAGCCCTGACGACCCAGGGTCCGGTGGTCGACACGACGGGCGCATTCAGCGTGGCGGCCTGGGTGCGGCTGGCCGCCGACCCGACGGCCGACATGACCATCGCCACCCAGCAGGGCAGCGACGCCGCCGGGTTCGAACTCGGGGTACGTCGCCAGGGCTCCCCACTGAAGTCCTACTGGTCGTTCGGGATGCGGGACACCCAGGCACAGTCGAGCACGTTGCGCTCGGCGACCGCGTCCCAGGCGATCGTTGATGCCACTCAGGTGGGCCGATGGGTCCACCTTGCCGGGGTCTACGACAAGCTCAGCGGGCAGATCCGCCTCTTCGTTGACGGTGTACTGGCTGGGGAGACTGCTCGCACCGCCGCAGGTTGGCAGGCGTCCGGCGCGTTCTCGGTCGGCCGGGGCTTCGCCGGTGGGGCACCGGCGAACTGGTGGGGCGGGACTGTCCGCGATGTCCAGGTCTTCAACCGGGTACTCGTTGCGGACGACTTCACGGGACGGCTCGCCACCCGCACCGACGAGGTGGACGACAGGGGCATCCTGGCACCGACCCAGGTGGGTTGGTGGGACTTCAACACCGCCCGCAACTGCCGGATCCAGGATCTGGTCGACACCTGCCAGGCCCGTGACAACACCCTGTTCGACAGGTGGCTCGCGTTGCAACGTGGTGCCGAGGTAACCGACGGCCGGGTTGGGAACAGCCTGCACCTCGACGCGCTGTCGATCGTCAACGAGGGGGAGACGCCGGTCGCAACGCAGGAGTACGCCCGATCGGCGCTCCAGAGCGGTACGACCTTCATCGACGACAACGAGTACACGGTGTGGCAGAACACCCCGGTGCTTCGGACCGACCAGTCGTTCACGGTGTCGGCCTGGGTGCAACTGGACCGGACGGACCAGGTGCAGACGGTGCTGTCCCAGGACGGCACGGTCAACAGCGGCTTCTACCTCTACTACACGCCGGACAACGGCGGTGAGTGGAAGTTCAAGATCCGCCCGAACTCCAGCGCCACGACCGACACTGACGCGACGGTCCTCAGCGCTGCCGCCACCGATGTGGGGGAGAGCTGGAACCACATCGCCGCAGTGGTGGACGTAGCCAGGCGGCAGGTGCACCTGTACGTCGACGGTGAGCAGGTGGCGACCTCGGCGCTCAATGCTGCGTGGCAGCCGTGGCAGGCCAGCGGGCCGCTGACGGTCGGCCGTGAAACCTTCACCGCCGGGGGCAACCATCTCTTCGGGCGGGTCGACGACCTGACCGTCCTCCAGGGAGCGATGACGGCCGTCGAGGTTAAGACGCGGTACCACGCCGACGTGTCCGGCACTCCCTGAGCCGGTAGGCCACGGCTTCCGGGCTGTCGGAAAGACCTGGCCCACAAGAACTGCCAGTTCCTGGCCGCCGGACCTCCGGCGGCCAGGCACTGGCTGCCCGCACCTGACGACGTCCTGAGGAGGCGCGAGTGCGTGAAGTAAGAGGCAGGAAGAGACGACTGTCGGTCGACAGACGCGGTGCAGCTACCCGGTGGACCCGGGCCCGAGCGGTGACGCTCGTCGGCGCCCTGTTCGCCGGCCTGCTGGTGGGCATGCCTGAGAAGGCGGTTGCCGAGCCGACCCACCTGTCGCCGCAGGTCGAAAAGACCAACAACCACGGCGGGCGGGTGAGCGGGAAGGCCTGGCCGCACAGCCCACAGCAGCACCAGCCGGCCCCGGAGCCGAAGTGGCCGGCACCGGGCACTGCTCGTGCGACGTTGCCGGCCGTCGGTGCCCGCAGCGCCGGCCCCACGAAGGCGGGCACCCTGCCGGTGACGGTCGACCGGGCTGCCGGTGCACCCGGCGACCGGGTGAACGCGGTGACCGTGCAGGTGTTGGACCGGTCGACCGTACCGGCCGGCTGGCGCAAGGGCCTCGTGCTGCGGGTGGGTAGTCCGACCGATGCCCCGGCCTCGGGTACCGCGAAGGTGTCGGTCGACTACGACGACTTCCGGTACGCGTACGGGGCGGAGTGGGCGTCGCGCCTGAAACTCTGGCAGCTACCCGACTGCGCGTTGCAGGACCCGGGCCGGTCAGGCTGTGCGGCGAAACCGTTGTACTCGACCAACGACAGTGCGACCGGTGTGGTGACCGCCGAGGTGCCGGTGGCACCGATCGGTGGCCCGGGTACCCCGACCACGAAGGCCCAACTCGTCGGTGACGCACCGGTTCCGGCAGTCGGCGGTACCCTGATCGCCCTGTCGGCCAGCGCCTCCGGCGATGGCGGTGACTTCGGGGCCACCTCGTTGGAACCGTCGTCGACCTGGTCGGCGGGTGGCTCGTCGGGTGACTTCTCCTGGTCGTACCCGATGCGGGTGCCACCGGCGGTCAACGGACCTGGCCCGTCGATGGCGGTCTCGCACTCGTCGGCCAGCGTGGACGGCCGCTCCGAGGCGACCAACAACCAGCCGTCCTGGCTCGGCCAGGGCTTCGAGTACTGGCCCGGCTACATCGAGCGGCGCTACGTGCCGTGTGCCGAGGACATGGGCGGTACGGCGAACAATACGACCAAGACCAGTGACTACTGCTGGCGGTCGGACAACGCGACGATGAGCCTGAACGGTCGTGGCTCTGAGCTGATCTTCGAGGCTGGCAAGGGTTGGCACGCCCGTAACGAGGACGCGTCGAAAATCGAAAAGTCCACCGGGGCGGGCAACGGTGACAACGACGGCGAGCACTGGAAGGTGACCGCCTCCGACGGCACGCAGTACTTCTTCGGCCTGCACAGTCTGCCGGGCCAGACCTCGACGACGAACTCGGCGTGGACCGTGCCGGTCGCCGGCAACAACACCGGCGAGCCGTGTCACCAGACCTCGTTCACCGGGTCGTTCTGTGACCAGGTGTGGCGGTGGAACCTCGACTACGTCGTTGACGTACGCGGCAACACCATGTCGTACTGGTACACCCCGGAGACGAACAAGTACGCCCGGAACATGACCGACACCGACGAGGTGTCGTACACCCGTGGCGGCACCCTGGACCGGGTCGACTACGGCACCTGGGACCGGGGGACAGCGGACCGCTCCATCAATCCGGTTGCGCAGGTGATCTTCGCGGTCGGTAACCGCTGCATCACCAGTTCGTGCGGCACGCACGACGCCACCAACTGGCCGGACACCCCGTGGGACCAGGAGTGCACCGGCACCTCCTGCCCGGGCCTGTACTCGCCGACTTTCTGGACCACCAAGCGGCTGGCGTGGATCAAAACGCGGGTGTGGGACACCACCAAGACCACGCCCGACTGGCAGGACGTCGACTCCTGGACCTTCACCCACTCGTTCCCGCCGGTCGGTGACGGAAGTCTGCACCGGGGGATGTGGCTGGAGAAGATCCAGCACTCCGGCCTGGTCGGCGCAGCGGTGACCATGCCGCCGGTGACCTTCGCCCCGGTCTCGATGGCCAACCGGGTACTGACCCAGAACACCACGACCAGCAACTGGCAGCGGGTCGACTACATCATCACCGAGACCGGCGCCAAGATCGATATCGAGTACAGCCTGCCGGAGTGCACGTCGACGAACCTCCCATCGGCGCCGCACACCAACGACAAGCTCTGTTACCCGGTCAAGGTGATCGACCCGGACGACCCGCAGGGCGAGGACCTGATCGTCGAGTGGTGGCACAAGTACGTCGTCACGCACATCTCCGAGTCGGACGTGCAACTGAGCGGCGGACACCAGGCGCCACCGAAGTTCACCTACTACACCTACGGGGGCACCCCCGCCTGGCACTACGCCGACGACGACGGTCTGAGCAAGCCGAAGTACAAGACGTGGAACCAGTTCCGCGGCTTCGCCACCGTGAAGACCCGGGTCGGTGACGTGCCGGGCGCCCAAACACTGACCGAGACCCGCTACCTGCGGGGCATGCACGGCGACCGGCTGAACCCGACCGGCGGTACCCGGTCGGTGACCGTTCCGGCCTCCATCGGCTCGGAGACGGTCTACGACGAGGATCAGTTCGCCGGCATGGTCCGCGAAAAGATCGTCTACAACGGCACCGAGAGCAAGCCGGTCTCCAAGACGGTCAACGTGCCGTGGCGGTCCGCCGAGACCGCGTCGCGCACCATCAACGGCGACACCGTGACCGCCCGTTTCGTCAACACCCGGGTGACATACAACGCCACCGCGCTCGGCGTGGACGCCTCGCGGGGTTGGCGGACCTCCCGCTCGGAGTCGTGGTTCTCCGGCACCTACGGCACCGTGTACCAGAGCCAGGAGGACGGCGACACCGGCACGACCGGTGACGAGAAGTGCAGCGAGTACACCTACAACCGCAACCTCACCAAGAACCTGGTGCAGATCATCAAGCGGGTAACCACCACCGCTCTGCCGTGCGGGACCGCGCCGACCAGCGCCGATCACATCATCTCCGACACCCGTAGCACCTACGACGGTGCGGCGAGCCCCGACACCGCACCGGACTACGGCTCGGTCACCAAGATCGAGCAGTTGAAGGACTGGAGCCAGGCGGGCGGTACGGTCTGGCAGACCACCGGCCAGTCGAGCTTCGACACCTTCGGCCGCCCGGTGTCCGCCACGGACGTCAAGGGCAACGTGGTCACCACCGCGTACACCCCGGCCTCCGGCGGCCCGGTGACCAAGGTGACCAGCACCAGGGCGGCACCGTACAACTGGACCACGGTCAAGGAACTCAACCCGTACTGGGGATCGACAGTCCGCTCGACCGACCTGAACGGGGTCGTCACCGACGTGTCGTACGACGCCCTCGGCCGGGTCTGGCAGGTGTGGAACCCGGGCTGGGCCAAGGCGGACAAACCTACGGCCCCCTCGGCGGAATACACCTACACCTTCGCGCCGGACCGGGACGCCTACCCGTACACCACGTCAAAGGCGCTGCACGCCGGCGGCAACTACCGCACCACGTACCAGATCATGGACGGCCTGCTGCGGCCCCGGCAGACGCAGACCGCCAGTGTGCAAACCGGATCGACGCTGGTCAGCGACACCATCTACGACAAACTGGGCCGGCCCGAGGTCTCCTACCGTACGCACACCGAGGCGGGCAGCCCGTCCGGGGTGCTGTGGTGGAAGCCGGAATGGGCTGTCCCCGCAGTCGTCAAGACCGTCTACGACAACGCCAACCGGGCCACCAACGAGATCCTGTTCGGCAACGACGGGGTGACCAGCCTCGTCGAGCAGTACCGGACGACCCGGGCCTATGAGGGTGACCTGGTCAAGGTGACACCCCCGGACGGGGGCACCCCGACCACCACCCTGACCGACGTGCAGGGGCGCACCGTCGAGCTGCGTCAGCACACCACGGCACAGGGCGTCACCGGGGCGTACCAGTCGACCTACTACACGTACAACGCCAAGGACCAGTTGGCGAAGGTGGCGGACCACGTCGGCAACGAGTGGACCTACACGTTCGATGTCAGGGGCCGGCAGATCCAGTCCACCGACCCGGACAAGGGCACCACCACCAGCCAGTACAACGACGTCAACGAGCTGGAGAAGACCACCGACGCGCGCGGTGAGGCACTCTGGTACGTCTACGACGCCCTCGGCCGCAAGATCGAGCTGCGGGACGACTCGGCGACCGGCCCACTGCGGGCCAAGTGGAAGTACGACCAGCTCTTCGAGGGCACCACGACCCGGACCAAGGGGCAGCTCACCGAGGCGTACCGGTATGAGCCGGCTGGCTCGACCAACATCTACAAGTGGCGGGTGGGCGGTTTCACCCGCCGGTACCAGCCGATCAACATCAACTACGTCATTCCGGCGGCAGAGGGCTCCGGGCTCAATCAGACCTGGGAGTTCGACTACGGCTACTCGGACGCCGACGGCAGCCCGACCACCGTGCTCATGCCGCCCGGCGGCGGCCTGGCCAACGAGCAGGTGGCGACCAATTACAGCAGCGCCACCGGCCTGCCGGTCAACGGCACCTACGTGTCCAGTCAGCTCTACACCGACTACGGCGAACCGAGCCTCAGCAGGCGGGAGACCACTGGCGGCTGGGTCGAGGACACCACCTACTACCAGGACATCACCCGCCGGGTGGACCACACCAAGATCAAGCCGGAGACTGCGGCGGGATCGGTCTCGGATCGGCACTACGTGTACGACGATGCGGGGAACATCACGTCGGTTGTCGACAGTCCGCAGGTCGGTACCACCGACACGCAGTGTTTCCAGCATGACGCGCTGCGGCGGTTGACCACGGCGTGGACGCCGAAGGCCGGGGTGACCTGTGCGAGTACGCCGAGTGTGGCCAACATGGGTGGGCCGGCGCCGTACTGGCTGGACTGGACGTTCGACACGGTCGGTAACCGGACCCAGGAGGTGTCGCACACGGCCGGTGGGAACACCGTCCGGGACTACACGGTGCCGACCGGTGGTCAGGGCGTGGTGCGTCCGCATGCGGTGACGTCGATGACGACGACGGAGCCGGGGCAGTCGCCGGTGGTGTCGGCGTACGGCTACGACGCGACAGGGAACACGACGTGCCGGCCTGCGGGTACGGCGGCGAACACGTGTCCGCCGGGCGCACAGTCGCAGACGTTGACCTGGGATGCGGAGGGTCGGCTGGAGTCGGTGTCGGCCAACGGGTCGCAGGTGGAGAAGAACATCTACGACGCGAACGGCAACCGGCTGATCCGGCGGGATGCGACGGGGACGACGTTGTACCTGCCGGGTCAGGAGATCCGTCGGGACAACAGTTCGATCCTGACCGGTACCCGTTACTACAGTTTCAACGGTGAGTTGATCGGGCAGCGGACGTCGGCGGGGATGACGTGGCTGTACACGGATCATCAGGGTACGCAGCACACCAGCATTGACCAGAACAGTCACGCGGTGACGGTGCGGCGGCAGACTCCGTACGGCAAGCCCCGGGGTGTCAACCCGGTGTGGGGCAACCCGAAGGGGTTCGTCGGCGGGGACAACGATCCGACCGGCCTGGTGCATATCGGGGCGCGGGACTACGACCTGGATCTGGGCCGGTTCATCAGTGTGGACCCGGTGCAGGACCTGTCCGATCCGCAGCAGTGGAACGCGTACGCGTACAGCAACAACAGCCCAGTCACGTTCTCGGACCCGACAGGGTTGAAGGCGTGCTCGGACGATGGTTGTGGTCCGGGTGCCGATTACGAGTTGAACGGTGAATTCTACGAGACGGCCGGAAACAACGACGGCTGTGGTGGGGCCTGTGGCGATGATGACTGGGCTGAGCTTCGGAAGACCGAGGCCAGCATGGGTATCGGTGGTGGCGGGCCGACCTCTGCGGAGCTGACCAAGGCCAAGGATGTGAAGAAGCAGAGTCTGGCTTCGATCATCCTGCGGGCTGGTGGGCAGATCCTGATGGATCTGTTCGGGATCAACGACATCATCAACTGCATCAGTGGTGACGCGATGGCGTGTGTGTACACGCTCGCCGGGATGTTGCCGATCGGGAAGGCGTTCACCCTTCTCAAGAACAGTAAGCGGATCGCCGGTACGATCATTCGGGCCGGTAAGGCGGTCGCCCAGTGGATGCAGGACGTCAAATGGGCTGACGCGATCATGAAGAAAGCCGCCGACGCGGCGAAGAAGGCCACCGAGGTAGCCACAAGCTGCACTAAGCACAGCTTCGCAGCCGGCACCAAGGTCGTGATGGCCGACGGTAGCACCCGACCGATCGAGGACCTGGAGGAAGGGGACCTGGTCCTCGCCACCGATCCGGAGACCGGTAAGACCACCGTCCGGGTCGTCACCGACACCCACATCAACAACGACACCGACCTGACCGACATCACCGTCGAGGACGATGACGGCAACCGCTCGGTCCTGAACACCACTGCGCACCACCCCTTCTGGAGCGAGGACCGTCAGGAGTGGATCTACGCCGCCGACCTGACCGTCGGTGAGGACCTGCGCTCCCTCGACGGCGAACCGCTGACCGTCGCCGCCGTCGTCTCCTTCACCGGCGCCCAGGTCATGTACGACCTCACCGTCGACACCGACCACACGTACTATGTGATAGCCGGCGAAACGCCGGTCCTGGTTCACAACTGTGGTGATGAGGTTCCGGACACCCTTTACCACTACACGAATGAAGCGGGTCATGACGGAATCCTGGCCAGCGGCGAGATGCGTCCTTCTTTGAAGGCAAACAACCCGAAGGGTGACTGGTCAGGTGGTCGCTGCGCCGGTGGGTAGCCAGGGACAGCCGGCGACGAGTTCGGTG
>NZ_JBAKHU010000075.1:0-25598 GCF_036906895.1 Micromonospora sp. CPCC 206060 | reverse complement strand
CACCGAACTCGTCGCCGGCTGTCCCTGGCTACCCACCGGCGCAGCGACCACCTGACCAGTCACGACCGACGTTCGAGCGACGGCCTGGACACCGGTGATCAGCCCGTTGTTCACCGACCGCGAGGAGCGCCGGTTCCCACATGTGGACACGGACGACCGAAATCTCCTCATCGATATCTGCCCGAGCGGGCGTTTATGCGTTGCCGTCGGTGAGGGTAACGGTCTGCACACCGTCTTCTACCTCTACTACTGTACCGAACGTTCTCTCACCAACTTCATCGGCGACGGTTCTGCCAAGCACGCCCAGACCGGCAACGCCACAGCCCATCTGCTAAATCAGAATCGGGTATTCCGAGTATCCCTCTACCCGGACCCTGATCCGGTACGCATCGACTGGGACCCCATCTATTACATTGACCCCTGCTGACGCGACGGGGTCTGCTGCACCAGTAGGTGACGGACTTCGGGGTGCACCCGATGACGTTGTTCAAGTGGCTGCGTCAGGCCGATATCGACGCTGGCGTCAGGCCCGGGGTGGTCGGCGGTGAGTCGGCCGAGCTGCGTGAAGCGCGGAAGCGGATCAGGTTGTTGGCGCAGGAGGACGAGGTCCTGCGTCGGGCCGCTGCCTACTTGTCCGCAGGCGCATCTGCCGGGAAGGGCTCTACCCGCTCGTGAGCGAGCTGGCCGCCGCGTTCCTGATGCTCCCGGGGTACGACCGGGCGATCCAGCAGATCCGCCGCCGGCCGGCGCTGCGGTCCGTCGCCGAGAGCGAGAAGAACGCCTGATGGGGTTCGCTGGGCAGCGGCCCCGGTCGCAGGCCTTGGCTACTCTCGACGCGACGATGAGGGGGTTCCGGGCATGGACGACGCAGGCCGCACCGCCGACGCCGGAGACGCCCCGCCCGGTCCCCGCGGCGGCCACCCGGGCGGCCGGCCCGCCCGGCCGGTCGCCGCCGTGCTCACCGCAGCCCTCCTCGGCCTGGCCTCGACGGCCACCTGGTACATCGAGCGGCGGACCGACTCGCTGGAACAGCAGCGGCGCCAGGACGAGCGGGCCCTGTTCGAACGCGCCTGCAACGACCCGATCTCCGCCGCGGCCATGGTGATCAACATGCCGGCCTTCGCCAGCCGTTGCCCGGTGGGGCTGCGGCACCTGCTCTCGATACCGGCCGACGAGGTCCGTCCGGGCCCGGCGTTGATCGACGCCTATCTGGACCGGCTGTTCGTCCTGCTCGGCGCCCAGGTCCCCGGCGGTGACGTCGGGCCGTACCTCAGCGCGCTACACCGCAACGACGACCACACCGCCGCCCTCCGCGCGGCGAACCGGGCCGTCCGGTCCTGCCGGGCGGTGCTGCCGACCGACCCGCCCACGCCCACCCCGGCCGCTTCCGGGCCACCAGCGGGCTTCTGGGACGACCCGCAGCGCATCGAGGTGCGCCCGCAGCGCTCGACGGTGCGGGTGAGCGGCGCGCCGGGCGGCGTCACGGTGATCGACGTCCGGGTGGTCGAGACGACCCCGTCCTGCCTGACCCGGCCACCGGAGGAGGTGCCGGTGCCGCGGTACATCGGCACCACCGCCCTGAGCCTGTCCTTCAGCCCCGGCACCGGCCCGAGCGGGCAGCGGGTGTGGCTGCTCGACCGCATCGACGCCTGCCCGGTGCACCCGGACCCGCTGGCCTCGGCCCCGATCGTCGACGCCGACTCGATGGCCCGGCACAGATCGATCCGGGCGAGTGCGACCGACTCCCTCTTCGCCTACGCCGGGAGTACCTGCCCGTCGCCAGCCAGCCCGGGGTGAGCCGCCTCCGGTCGTGGAGAACGATCCCGGATACGCGTCAGGGCCATCCCGTTACGGGATGGCCCTGACGCGTAAAGAGCCAGCGCACCAAGCCCGAACCTGCCACTACCGACGACGCGACTACCCATAGACAACTGCCGCTGGAATCTTAGTTCACGTGTGAGCACGTCGGCGTAGTAGTAGACCAGGTCGCCGGTTTGGCGAGTCAGCCGTGTTTCCGTCCTCATGCCCACGCCACGCCCAACGCCGAAGGCAAATGACGGTGGAGCATTACGGGGCTCACGTTGGCGGATTGTCAGCGGGCTGGGCCGCCGAGCCAGGTTTCGCCGGGGGCGGCGCTGTCGTAGCAGGGGTGGCCGGCGGGATCGGCCGGGACGCATTCAGGACCAACATGGCGATGCCGATCACCATAGTGCCGGCCAGCGCGACCGTGGCCGCCAGCGCGTCGACCAGGAACACCAACCGCCAACCCAGCGCCCGCGTCACCAGGCCACTCGCGACCGGTCCGAGCAGGAGAGCGACGCCGACCGCGAGGCCGAGTACCAACCCGACCCGGGCACGCCAGCGGCCCAGCTGACCGGACAGGGCGAGGGCGACGCCGATCACGGTTCCGGCACCCAGCCCGACGACCACCCGCCCAACCGCCATCAACGCCGCCCCCGGTACGAACGCGCTCACCACGCTCCCGACGACCAGGAGCACCAACGCCGGCATCGCGGTCGCGGTCGGCCACCGCCGGCCGAGCAGGTAGCCGGGCGCGACCAGGGCCGCCGTTGCCACCACGTACGGTGCAATCACGGTCACTATCATGGCCGCGGTGGACAGTCCCAGGTCGCGCCTGATCGCTCCGGCCAGCGATCCGATGGGCGCGGTGAGCAGTCCGGCGGCGAGCAGGGCACCAAGCGCTGGGCCGGCAAGCGACCAGACCGGGCGAACCACCGGTGGTCGGGCCGGTGCGGGGTATTCGGGCGGAATCACGCCGCGAGTGTACGCATCGGACTCTCGATCGCCAATACCTCACCCAACGCCCGCGGCAACATCTTCGCCGCGGCCTTGTCGCCGCCGGGCACAAAACTAAAGGACATCTCGCAATTCGGTGAAGGCGTTTCCTGGCACCGGCGCTGGTGTCACCCCCGCGAGGATGATGTCGTGGAGGGAAGCGATGCCGGATGTAATGTCGGTCAATGTATGGGTGGCGCGGCGATAGTCGCTCAGAATCTTGAAACACTTCTTGCGGCCAGAACGTGTTCGACCTGCGCGCGGACGGATTGGGGCTGCTTGTTGACAGTTCCCCACCGAGATGGTGATCGGCGGAATCGCCGAGCCCGCGCTGCGACGGGTCCGCCAACCGGACGTGTCGTGCAGCTTGGTCTCGACCCGCCTGCTCTCTTCGCGGCGACCGCTCTGGCCGCAGGCCCGCACCACGTGCTGCGAGGGGAAATCCGAGCGCCACCAGTCAGCGGCACCGGCGGGCGTTGAGCCGGGCGGCTTGGCGCGTCAGGTGGTCGCGCTCGGCGAGGTTGGGGGCCTTTTGAGCCGCCTCGGCGTACAGCCGTGCCGCCGTCGCCAGGTCGCCGTCGCGCTCGTGGAGGTACGCCGCCACCGCCGCGTGGCGGGGCAGTAAGTCGTCCAGCGCCGCGAGCGCCGCCAGCCCGGCGCGTGGTCCGTCGGCCTCGCCGACGGCCACTGCGCGGTTGAGCCGGATGAGCGGGCTGTCGGTCAGGCGCGCGAGTTCGTCGTACCACTCGACGATCTGCACCCAGTCAGTCTCCTCGGCGGTGGGCGCGTCAGCGTGGAGTGCCGCGATGGCGGCCTGGGCCTGGAACTCGCCCAGCCGGTCGCGGGCGAGGGCCGCCTGCAGGATCTCGACGCCCTCGGCGATCGACGTGGTGTCCCACCGGCCGCGGTCCTGCTCGGCGAGCGGCACCAGGCTGCCGTCGGGCGCGGTCCGGGTGGCGCGCCGGGCGTGGTGGAGCAGCATGAGAGCGAGCAGCCCCGCCACCTCGGGGTGGTCGATCGCGGCCGCGAGTTGCCGGGTGAGCCGGATGGCCTCGGCGGCGAGGTCGACATCGCCGGAGTAGCCCTCGTTGAAGACCAGGTAGAGCACGCGCAACACGGTGGCGACGTCGCCGGGCCGGTCGAACCGCACGCCGGAGACGGTGCGCTTGGCCCGGCTGATGCGCTGCGCCATGGTCGCCTCGGGCACCAGGTAGGCCTGGGCGATCTGACGGGTGGTCAGCCCGCCGACGGCGCGCAGCGTGAGCGCGACCGCAGACGACGGCGTCAGCGACGGGTGGGCACACAGGAAATAGAGCTGGAGCGTGTCGTCCACCGCAGGCGCGGGCCCGGGCGCCGGTTCCTCGTCGACCAGATCCTCACGCCGGCGGCGGGCGGCGTCCGCCCGGGTCGCGTCGAGGAACCGGCGCCAGGCCACGGTGACCAGCCAGCCCTTCGCATCCCGCGGCGGGTCGGCCGGCCAGACGCGGACCGCCTCGACCAGCGCGTCCTGCACGGCGTCCTCGGCCGCCGCGAAGTCGGCTCCGCGGCGGACGAGGATCCCGAGCACGCTCGGCGTGAGGCTCCGGAGCAGGGCCTCGTTCATCGGAGAGGTCACTCCGTGATGGTGGGTGGCGCGGTCAGGAACGGGCGCAGCTCCAGCCACTCGTGGATCGGCTTTCCGCCCGCCCCGGGAGCGGCCGACAGCTCCCCGGCCAGCTCGACGGCGCGCTCGTAGCTGTCGACGTCGATGATCATCCAGCCGGCGATGAGGTCCTTGGTCTCGGCGAACGGGCCGTCGGTGACCGGCGGGCGCCCCTCACCGTCGTACCGGACGAACGTCCCCTCGGGGGCGAGCGCCTGACCGTCGACGAACTCGCCGGTCCCCTCGAGCCGGGCCGCGAAGTCATGCATGTACTGCACGTGCGCCGAGATCTCCTCTGGCGTCCACTGGTCCATGGGCACGTCGTTGACCGGAGCCGGAGCGCCGCGGTAGTGCTTGAGCAGCAAGTACTTGGCCATCGTGTTTCTCCTCGGTGCTGGTGCAACCCATTCTGGTCACGTTCACCACGGGGACGGAGCCGGTCACGGGTTCTCGACATCGCCGTCCGAGATTTTTCCTCTCGTAGATGAGCCTGGGTGAGCCGTCTCGTGGTGTCCGGGTCCACGGCGTAGCGTGAGGGCGCGGTCGATTTCCCCGCTGGTTCAGTAGGCGCTGCCGCTGATGGCGTTGCCGAGGGGCACGACGCCGACCACCAGGGCGCGGACGGCCCAGGTGATCCGGGTGAACTTGCGGTACGCCACCATGTTCGCCGCCCAGATCAACGAGTACCACCGGGCAGCCTGAACCGATCTTCGAAATGCCAGGCCACGACCGTTGCACGAGTTTTGGCACGGTACACGTTGCGGACGGCGTCGAGGTCACGGTCGCGCTGGCGCAGCAAGCAGGTCATCCGCCTCGGCCTGGTGGTCGACGGGGACGGCGGCGAGCGCGGCAAGGGTGCCACCGTCGTTGAGCACCCGACGGGATGCCGGCGGTGTGGACCGTAGGGGCCTTCGCCCCGGTCTCCAAGTCGTGCAAATGGCTCTTGTCCCGGTGGGTGAGCTGCCCGAGCGCCCGCAGGGACAGCCCGCAGGCGGTACGGACGGCTCGCGGCACCTCAAGACCGCCATGGTTCCTGCGTTCGAGGTGTGACCAGACGCCCTCGGTGGGGTTGGGGTCCGGGGCGTAGGCGGGCAGCCGCCGCCTGCCCCCGAGGGCGTGTCTCCACCGACCCGGCAACCCGGTGCGCCCACTGCGCCCAGTCGTCGAAGCCCAGGAACCGGCCCAGCCGACCGAGCTGCGTCAGCGGGTCATCGATGAGGTCCTCATACGTCATCGTCAGCAGCTCCCGCGGCCCGGCGTCAGCGATGGCCTGCTCGGCCTCGTTGGCGAGGAACGCGCACAGGACCAGGTAATGCCCGACGTCCCCGCCGCGTTCGCGTAGCGTCTGGGCCGTCAGCTGGCCGAGCAGGTAGCGCTTCATCTCCTCCGGCACCGGCTGGTCGGCGGCGACCTCGAACGGATCCAGCCCGTACCGGCGAAACGAGTTCATGCGAAGCTCGAGGAGCTGGTAGTAGGAGTGGCGCCTCATCGACTCGGCGGTGTCCGCCCAGCTACGGGTCAGATAGACAATCTTCGCAGTGGGAAAGTGCTTCAGCAGGGACAGGGCGAAGTGGCTGGAGCCACCGGAACGCTCGACCCAGCGCCGCCGGTTGGTGAGCGAGGTGAGCAACTCCAGAAACATCTGATGGTGCTGCGCCGCCGGTTGAGCCGGAAACCCCGGCACCAGTTCGGCGAGTGTGTCGTACAGGTGGTCAGGGTCGGACGAGATCTTCGGCAGCGTGGTCGCCAGAACTCGCGGCAGCTCCCCGAGATTGCCGGCCCACCGGCCTTTCTCCGGGTAGCGCACCTCGGGCGGCGGGAGTCCGATCCGGAAGAGAGCGGAGAGTGCCGGGTTGGGCTTGCTCAACCTCGACCAGTACTCGGCACCACTGAGCGTCTCCTTGTCGTCGATCCAGGACCCCGCCGGCACGAAGAACTCCTGGACCGACAGCGTGTCGGGCTGCTCGGCGATCAGGTCGGACAGCAACGTCGACCCACACCGCCCGGTGCTGATAATGATCGCCTGGTCAGGGCTCGATGCATCCATCGACAAACCTCCTGAGTGATGCATGTCAGTGCAGGGTGGCGGGTGAAGGCGGCTGGTCCCGACCGTCACGCCCAGCTGCGGCGTCCGCGGGGCCGGGGTGGAGGCCGCAGTCCTGGCGCAGCCAGGACAGGACGATGTCGCGGACGGTGTCCGGCTGGTCGATGAGGATGGAATGCCGCTGACCGGGCACGGTGACGATCCGCGCGTGTGGCAGCAGCCGCTGTACATCGGGGGCCAGTTCGACCACGGCGGAGGATCCGCCGTACACCCACAGCACCGGGCACTGGATCGCGGCTATCCGCTCCTCGGCCGGTAGCCGGCTGGCCGGCAGGTCGCGCGCGAGGCTCGTGGCGACGAGCACGTCGCGAGCCGCCCTGGCCCGGCGGCTGGCCCGCTCCCCGCGTTCGGCGCTGATCCTGGCGAGTACGTGCTCGTGCGGTAGGTGTGCGGCGGCGGCGTCGAGCCGCGTGGCCACCCGCTCGAACCAGGCCGCGGTGGGCGGGGAGGACTCGACGGCGGCGATCGCGGCGACCTGCTCAGGGTGGCGTGCCGCGTAGCTGAACGCGATCGTGCCGCCGAAGGAGTTGCCAAGCAGGTGGACCGGGCCGGTTACGTCGAGCACGGCCAGCAGCGCCGCCAGGTCGTCGACGAAGTGGTCCAGCGTGTAGCCCGCCGTCGGGCGCTCGCTCTTCCCGTGCCCACGCAGGTCGTACATGATCACGCGGAGGCCGGCGGCGGCGAGCGGGTGGGCCATGCTGAGATACCAGCTCGCCAGATTGTCCGTGGCCAGGCCGTGGATCAGCACGGCGGTGGGGCCGCCGCCGGGTACGCCGGATACCGCTTCGGGTGGCCGGAGCTGCTCCATGTGGACGGAGAGCCCGTTGGCCCGGACGATACTCATGCGGATAGGCCCGCTGTGCCGAGGCCGGCGTCCGCGTGGCCCGCGTCCGCTTCCGCCGCGTCGAGCGCGGTGGCGATGTGTGCGACGAGCTGACCGACCCGCAGTTGTCGGATGGAGTCCAGGTCCAGTTTGGCAATGAACTCTGCGAAGTTGACCGCGTTGCCGTACCGCGCCTGCAGGCGGCCGGCGAGGGAGATGACGTCGATGCTCTCCATCTCCAGGTCGTCCTGAAACCTGGTTGCCATGGTGATCTCGCCGTCGACTCCGGCGTCGGCGCGGATCGCGTGCAACATCGCGGCAACCTCGGCGAGGATGTTGACCTGGTCTACAGACATGTGATGTCCCCTCTCGTGATCGCGCTACGGGCGGCCGGTTCGGTGGGCAGGCTCCGGTCCCCACGTCCAGCCGACGACGTACCGCCTCGGGGGCAGGCCCTCGGGGTTGGACACTTCGCGATGTGCAACCTGATAGATGCGGTCACCGACCTCGACGGTCAGCACGGCTGAGGCTGCGGCCACCACCGTGAACCGTCGTGGGTCGCCGGCCAGGCCGGTGCCCTCTGCCTTGGCGGCGGCCTCCTTGGCGACCGAGAAGCGGGCGAACCACAGGTCCCCGTCGTCGCCGCTGGCCAGCATCGAGTCGAGTAGCTGTCGTTCTGGTTCCGACAGTGCGGACGCGACCGCGTTCTCCGGAGGCTCGGTGATCTCGACAGCGTCGATGCCGACGCCCGGCGCGCCGGGCAGCGCGTCCGGCGCGCGGGGCCCGGCGATCGCCACCCCGATCTCGGCGACGTGGGCGAGTGAGACGTCCCAGGCGCCGAAGCCGCGGCCGGGGCGCGGGTGCACCCGGGGCCGGCCGTTCGGATCGTTCGTGATGGTCAACTCGATCGGGTAGACATCGACGTGGCCGCCTTCCCACAGCGGGAACCGGACGGCGTCGATAGCCGCGATCCGGCCGAGCAGCCACTGCTTGCGCGCCTTGGGCGGCTGCCGCTCGTAGTCGGTGTAGCCCCTGTTACCGAGGATGCCGCGCGCGGTCATGCCGCGGGTGACCAGGTCGGGCCAGCAGTCGAAGGCCATGGTCCAGCCCTCCGGCTGCCACAGCGACATCGAGTGGCGCTCCGGGAAACGTTCCTCCGGCAGGGTGGGGTGGCTCTTGAACCGTCGCTCGATGCAGCCGTCGAGCTGCGCCCATACCCGGCCGTCGACGGCGAGTTGTATGTCGAAGACGTGCTGCGCGTCGTCGGTCGAGCGCGCGCGGGCGATGCATTCGAGCGCCGTACCGGGCGCTGGCGGCGGACCGAAGAACCGTGCGTGTCCGATTCCCACCGGCAGCGCCGAGAACGGTTGCGTCGTGACGATCCAGTTGGCCACCAGTTGGAAGGTGCTGTCGAGCAGTCCACCGGGCGGGGACGGGGCGGTCACCACGCCGCGGATGTGCATGTCGCCGACGGCGTGCACCTTGGTCACGCCGCGGAACAGGGGGCCGTGGAACACGAACCGTTCGGCGTACATCTCCTCGGCGCTGATTCGTGGCGGCTGTTCCGTGGCGGGGTCGTGCTGCCAGAACGCCGGACGGTCGGCCGGGTAGGCCGGTGCCACCTCGACTGTCGAGCGGGCGTAGTTACCGAAGGTCACCGAGAGTTGGCCGGGACCGGTGGGCTTGACAGTGATCTCGACGTCCTGCGGCGGCGCGGCGATGCACCAGAGGTTGAACCGGGCGCCATGCACGCCGACGACCCGCATGCCGGGTGCCGCCTGCTGGGCGGCCTCCATCATGTGTTGCAGGGCGGTGGTGCCCGGCACCACGGGCCAGCGGTCTTCCGGTTCGGGCCAGTCTTCGGGCTGCACGAAGAAGCAGTGGTCGCGCAGGTACGGCATCGTGTCGAGGGCGACCCGCAGGACCATGCGGTGGACGCGCGGCGGCGGCAACGGCGGCGTGTGCCCGGTTCCGCCGTCGACGACCACACCGTCGGTGGGGTCGCTCAGCAACGAGGCGAGTTCCGCGGCGATGCTGGAGCGTCCGGCGAGATCGTGCAGCCTGGCCAGGGTCGGCGATCTCGGCGGGCCAACCGGGGCGTGCGGGGTCGCGGCCGTCGGTGTCACCACTGCGGCCTTCGGGGCCTGCGTCGCCATGGCGGCCGTCGCTTCCCGAGCAACCGACCTGGATCCATCAACTGCGCCGCTCGTGGCGCTCGTGCTGTCGGTGCCATCCGCGTCACCCGCCGACTGATCGGCGGACACGGAGACGCCGAGCAGCTTGTCGGCTCCCTCGCCGAAGCGGACCAGCGCGCCGCCGAGGTCGAGCCGCATGATCGGGCCACGGCGGACGGGGTGGGCGGCGGGCGCCGCAGCTTGGGCGGCGGTCGGGGCGGCAACTCGGGCACGACCCGTGGCCGCCGTGTCGAGGGCGCGCAGGTCCGGTGCGGCGCCCTCCACCCACAGCGCCGTGGCGACGCGGCGCAGTTGGTTCAGCCCACCGCGATGTGCAACGTTGACCGGCATCGCGAGATGGTCGCGGCCGCGCAGGTTGTCGGCGATGACCGAGGCGAGCTGCCCGACGCCGACCTGCAGGAAGACCCGGATGCCGGCGTCGTGCATGGCCGCGATGGTCTGCCGGAACCAGACCGGTTCGAGCATGTGTCGTGCGGAGATCTCCAACACGCGGGCCGGCTCGGTGGGCAACGGCGCCTTGAGGGTGGTGGACCAGACGGGCACCCGGGCGGACTGCACCTGCCAGCGGGGCAGGGCCGCGCCGATGGACTCCAGCCCGGAGGCGAACACCGGGGTGTGGAAGGCCGCGCGGAACGGCAGCTTCTGGCACAGGATTCCGTCGCCACGTAGTGCCTCGACGATGCGGTCGATTTCGGTCTCGGGCCCGTTGACGATGCACTGGGCAGGCGCGTTGTCGTGGGTGAGGACCACCCCTGGATAGCGGGCGAGCCGCAGGGTGATCTGTTGCGCGGCCCCGCCGACGACGGCGAACACGCGGCCGGGCGTCTCCACCGGCGCCGAGTTGAACGTGGCGAGGAACTCGTCCATGGATGCCGAGCTGATCAGTCCGGTGGTGGCCGCGGCGGTCCACTCGCCGATGCTGTACCCGCAGACCGCGTGTGGGGTGATCCCGACCCGGTGCAGGGCGTCGTTGAGCAGCTTGCCGACCTCGATCACGCCGGCGCCGTGCCGGCCGAGGTCGTCGGTGGACCACTGCCGGTCGGGCAGGCCGAAGTGCGCCGCGATGTCCGCGGTGCGCGGGCTGAACTCCGTCTCCAGCCCGGGAAACACGAAGGCCATCTGGCCGGGAGAGTCGCCGGCGAGCAGCGGGGTAGGGCTGAACCAGATGTCCCGGGCGCCGTGCCAGGGCAGCCCCTTGGCGACGGCGCGCCGGGCGGTGGCGAGGCGTTTGGTGTCGGGGTTGACGATACCGAGCCGGCAGCGCTCGTCCGCCGGACCCCGGGCGCCAGCGCCAGCGGGACCGGCCTGTCGGGCCCGGGCGAGGCCGAGGGCGCGGACGGCGTGGTCGTCGGTGTCGAGCAGGTGGGCCAGTGCGGCCGGGTCGGGGGCGGCCAGCCACAGCACCTCGTCGGGCTGTTCGACAGTGACCGCCGCCGTGGTGTTGACGGCTGCGGGCGCCGGCACGGCGCGGGACACCAGCCCGGTCGTGCCCGTGCCGCCCCGACGGGAAGCGTAGGCGTCCGGCGCCTCCTCCAGGATGATGTGGGCGTTGATGCCGCCGAAGCCGAAGGCGTTGACGGCGGCGCGGCGGGGTCCGTCGCTCTCCCACGGCTGGGCGCCGCTGATCGGCGCGAACCGGGTGCGCTCCAGCTCCGGCCGCGGAGTGTCGCAGTGCAGCGTCGGCAGTAGCACGCCGTGGTACACGGCCAGGGCCGCCTTGATCAGGGCTGCGCTGCCGGCCGCCGGCATGGTGTGACCGATCATCGACTTCACCGAGCCGATCACCGGTCGTGGCCCGCCCCGGTGCGGACCGAACACCTCGGCGACGGTGGCGAGCTCGACGGCGTCGCCCGTCGGCGTCGCGGTGCCATGTGCCTCCAGCAGGCCCAGCGCGTCCGGGGCGGTCGGATCCAGTACCGCCGCGGCCCAGGCCTGCCGGACGGCCAACGCCTGCCCTTCGCTGACCGGGTTGACCATGCTCGCGGCGCGCCCGTCGCTGGACCCCCCACTGCCGCGGATCACCGCGTAGATCCGATCGCCGTCGCGCACCGCGTCGGTCATCCGCTTGAGTACGACGATCCCGGTGCCCTCGCCGATGAGCAGCCCGTCCGCCGCGCTGTCGAACGGCCGGATCTCGCCCCGCCGCGACAACGCGCCGAGCTGGCTGAATATCGACCAGAAACCGATGTCGTGCACGTGGTGCACGCCCCCGGCGAGGACCGCATCGAGCCGGCCGCTGGTCAGCTCGGTGATCGCCTGGTCCACCGCGATCAGCGACGAAGCGCAGGCGGCATCCAACGTGTACGCCGGACCACGCAGGTTGAGCCGGTTGGCCACCCGGGAGGCGACCAGGTTCGGCACAAGTCCGATCGTTCCCTCCGGCCGGTGCTCGCCGAGCCGCTCATCGAACCTCGCCCGCACGGCCTCCAACCGGCTCTCCGGCAGGTCCGGGATCAGCTCCCGGAGCAGGTGGATCGTCTGGCTGGTCATCCGCACCCGCAGGGCGTACCGGGCCGCGGCGGGGCTGATGCTGCCACCCCGACCGAGGATCACGCCGACGCGGTCAGCGGCGGGTAGCCGGTCGCCGCCACCGGCATCGTCGATGGCCGCGGCAGCCACCTGTAGCGCGATGAGCTGATCCGGCTCAATGTCGGCGACGGACGCCGGCATGATGCCGAACCTCAGCGGTTCGAAGGTGGCAAACTCGTCCACGAAGCCGCCCCGGCGGCAGTACACCCGGTCCGGCCGGTGCGCCTGCGCCGGGTCGTAGAACTCCGGATCCCACCGGTGCGGCGGCACCTGGGTGATCGCGTCGAAACCCTCGACCAGGTTGCGCCAGTAACTGTCGAGGTCAGCCGCGCCGGGCAGCAACGCGGCCATCCCCACGATCGCGATCTGGTCGCTGGGCATTCCAGTCACCAGCCCGACGCGGTGTAGACGACGGAGGTGGCTGCCGGATCACCCCAGGCCAACTCGCCCAGCAGGCTCAGCGCGCCTTCCTCGGGGTCGATCAGCCGGATGCCGCGTCGGGCGTACGCCCGGCTCAGCTCTGCGGTGACCATGCCGCCGTGACCTTCGACCGGCGCCCACGGTCCCCAGTGAACGGTCAGGCAGCGGTTGCCGGTACGGGCCTTCCAGCGGGCACCAACCGCCTCCAGGGCGTCGTTGGCTGCCGCATAATCGCTTTGGCCGCAGCTGCCGTACGCCGCCGCGATGCTGCCGAACAGCACCACGAACCTCGGCGGGTAGCGCAGGCCCTCCAGCGCGCCCAGCACCGCCTGAGCACCCGCCACCTTGGTGTCGAACACGCGGGTGAACGACTGCGGATCCTTGTCGGCGATCAGCTTGTCCTCGATCACCCCGGCGGCGTACACCAGCCCGTCGATACGACCGTACTCGCCGTGGATGGCGGTGATGAGCTGCCTGGTCGCCTGCGCGTCACGTACATCGAGGTTGTGGTAGCGCACCCGGGCGCCCAGCTCACCCAGTTCCCGCAGGGTGGCCTCGACCTCCCGGCCCGCCAGGATCGCCTGAGCCGCGCGGGCGATCGTCGCTGGGGAGCCGACACCCTGGCCGGCGAGCGCCGCCCGCAACGCCACCGCGTCGGTAGCGGCCGCCAACACCGGATCCTGCGGGCCCTCCGGCAGCGGGGTGCGGCCGACCAGCTCGATGCGGCACCCGGCAGCCGTTGCGAGAGCACGCGCGAACCAGGAGGTGATGCCCCGCGCCCCGCCCACCAGCACCACCACCGAGTCACGGTCCAGGCCGATCGCCCGGGCCTCGGCCACGCCGTCGCCGGCCGGGCCGGCACCGCCCGCCGCCAGCGCCCCGAGGCTCGCCGGCACCAGGTCGTACGCACGCCGCCCGCCGCCGCTCCGGTGCACCACCGCCGTATCGTCCTTGAGGAGCAACTCGTCGATGATCTGCTGGGCGAGCCCCTGCGCGGGTTGCCTACCGTCGACGATGACCACCCGCGCCGTGGTCGACGGATACTCCCGAGCGATGGTGCGGAACAGGCCACCCAGCCCGTCCGTGCCCGCGCCGGCGTTCGGGTCGGCGACCGCGAACACCCAGCGCGGCCCGCCCGCCAGGGCCTGTCTGATCAACCCGAACGCGCTGGGCAGCAGCGGCACCTGGCCACCGACCAAACCGTCGAGCAGGACCAGTGCGTCCACGCCGTCGACGGTGCCGGGATCGGCTGCCGTGCCGACGCTTACGGTCGCCCCGTGCCGGCGCAGCAGCTCCACCACCTGACCGGCCACCGTTCCGGAGCCGGTGACCAGGAACGTGGCTCCCGCGAGCACGGTCTCCGGTTGCCTCGGCGCTTCCGCGACCGACACCAACGTGGGGAGCATCCGCGTGGGCGCGACACCCAGCCGCCCGTCACCATTCACCGGCGCCGCGCCACCCACAGCCGGCGCCGTCTGCGGCGCCCGTGGCAAGTGCCCGGCGGGGACCGTGGCGAGCGGCGCCGGGCGCGGCTGCGCCGGTATCGTGGGCAACGCCGCAGCTGGTGCCGGCCCGGCGGGTGTGCCTGGAGACGATGCGGGGACCGTGGCGGCCACGGCGTCGTTCACCCGGGTGGCGAGCAGGTCGAGCATCGCGCGTACGGTCCGCGCTTTGATCATCTCCTCTAGTTCCGACTCGTCGCCCTCGGCTGACATTCCGAGGCGGGCGATGACCTCGCCGGCTACCTCGGCTCGCTTGATCGAGTCGATACTGAGGTCGGCTTCCAGGTCGAGGTCGAGTTCGATCAGGTCGACCGGGTAGCCGGTCCGCTCGCTGAGCACCGCCAGCACGACGGCCTGAAAGTCCACACCGCTCGGTATCGCGGCTACCGCCGCGGGCGGTGCCGGCGTGCCGACGGGATAGACGGGCACGCCGGTGGGTGCGGGGAAAGCGGACGCGGACGCGGCACCGTCTGCTGGCGTGGCGGGGACGACGGAGGCGGCGCCGGCGGCTGGCACGTGGGCGGCAACGGCGTCATTCGACACCGAGGACGTCCCCGCACCGCTGACCCGGGTGGCGAGTAGGTCGAGCATCGCGCGTACGGTCCGCGCTTTGATCATTTCTTCCAGTTCCGACTCGTCGCCCTCGGCTGACATTCCGAGGCGGGCGATGACCTCGCCGGCTACCTCGGCTCGCTTGATCGAGTCGATACTGAGGTCGGCTTCCAGGTCGAGGTCGAGTTCGATCAGGTCGACCGGGTAGCCGGTCCGCTCGCTGAGCACCGCCAGCACCACGTTCTGGAGGTCGAGACCGGGTGGCTCCGCCACGACTGTGGCGGCCGGTGCGGCGACTGCCGCGCCGTTGGTACTGGTGATGGCTCCGCCGGGCGTTGTGCTGGTGGTGGCTCCGCCGGGCGTTGTGCTGGTGGTGGCTCCGCCGGGCGCGGGTGGCGTGAACACCGGTACGGTGGCCGGCATCGGCGCGAGCGGTGTCGGTGGGCTGGTCATGGCCGGCGAGACCGGCGCCCGCAGACCGGTCGGCGCAGGCGCCGGTGAGATCGGTACGACGGTCTCCATTCCTTCCGGAGCGCCGCTTGGCGGTGCGGCGGAATCATGGCCGGGAGGGTTCGCCCCGGCCGGCACCGGCGACCCCGGTGCCGGTTGACTCGCCGCGGGGCCAGCTAGGTCGACCGGTGAGCCTGCGGGGCGGTGTGTCTCGGGTGGCCGTTGGGCGGGGGGGCCACCGTTGGTGTCGTTGCCGAGGTAGGCGAGCATCACGTCGCGCTGGGAGGCGATCATCTCTCGGTTGGTCCGGAGGAACTCGGCGAGCAGGTCGTCGGAATGTTCCCGCCCGGGACGCCTATCGCGACCGCTGGCGGTGCGTTCGGTTGCTGCGGTCATGGACAACTCCTTCATACGTTGTGGGGGTGTCATGCCGCCCGGAAGGCGGTTGCCGTCGCGGTCGCGGACAAGTTGCCCGTCCACCCGCCAGAAGGGGCGGCTGCCGGCTGCGGTCGGAGTGGCCTGGACGGTGTCGCGGCCATGCAGCAGCCAGCCGGTCTGTACGGGTACCCCGGCGCACGCCAGCTGTGCCACGGCGATGAGGAAGTCACGGAGCCCTTCGCCGGTGCGCCGGTCGCAGGCGACGGCGAGGTGTGGCCGGTCGGCGAGGATGGTCTGGACGAGACGGGTGAGTACCTGCCCGGGGCCGGCCTCGACGAAGGTGCGGGCGCCGGCGGCGTACATGGCTTCGATCTGTTGGACGAAGCGCACGGGGGCGCCGATCTGGGCGGCGAGTTCGTGCCGTACCCCGTCGGCGTGGGCGGGGTAGGCGGTGGCGGTGCGGTTGGACCAGACCGGGATGTTCGGTGGGGTGACCGGTTGGGCGGCGAGCACCTGCGCGAAGCGATCCACGGCGGAGGCAACGAGCGGGCTGTGGAAGGCGCAGGCGACGTTGAGTCGGCGTGCCGTCAGGCCGGCGGCCTTCAGCGCGGTGATCGCCGCCTGCACCGCGGGGGTGGGGCCGGAGATCACCTGCTCGGTGGGGGTGTTCCGGTTGGCCAGGACGACCTGGTCGGCGAGGCCGGCACTGTCCAGGATCTGGACGAGACGTTCGGCGGTGGCGCTGACCGCTGCCATGGTGCCCGGATCGTCATCGGTGGCACCGAGGATCGCATCGGCGCGTTGCCGGCTGAGCTGCAGCAGCGTTGACGGGTCGTAGGCGCCGGCGGCGCACAGCGCGACGAGTTCGCCGTAGCTGTGCCCGGCAGCGACGTCGGGGCGGATGTTGAGCCGGCGGAGCAGGTGGTCCACGGCGAGTCCGCCGATGCCGAGCACGGGCTGGGCCATCCGGATGATCCGCTGCTGCTGGGCGCGTTCCGTGGCTGGGTCGAACGCGGCCGGTGGGAACAGCACGTCCGCACATTCCTCGCCGAGTTCGAGGTATTGGTGCAGGTCGGGGAAGGTGACGAACAGTTCGGCCAAGGCGCCGGGGTACTGGCTGCCCTGCCCGGGGAACAGGAACGCCACCTTCCCGCCGGCAGTGCCGGAACGCGTGGCCTGCGGTGGTGGCTGGATGAGTCCCTTCCCGGGGTTGTGCTCGCCGGCGAGCGCGCGGTGCAGCAGCAGGTCGAGTTCGGTGCTGTCGCGGGCGACGATCGCGACCTGGACGGGGCCGGAGCGCAGGTCGGCCTGGGCCGCCGCCGTGGCGGCCAGGTCGCGCAGTCGCCATGGCCGGCCGTACCGGTCGGTGGTCTGCAGTGCGGCGGCCAGCTGCCGCATCGCCCGGTGCGCTGCGGACCGGTCGGGGCCGCGGAAGCAGAACAGCTCCGCCGACCATTCCTGGCGGGCGTGGCGCGGTTCGGGCGTGTGTGGGTGCGCGGCGAGCACCACGTGGTAGTTGGTGCCGCCGAAGCCGAACGCACTGAGCCCGGCGATCCGCGCACTGGCCGGGGCGCTCCATGGGCGGGCCTGGGTGTAGAAGGCGAACGGGCTCTGCTGCGGATCCCACACCGGGTTGGGCCGGGTCAGGTTGATGGTCGGCGGTCTGACCCCGGTGTACAGCGCGAGTGCCGTCTTGATCAGACCCGCGAGTCCGGCCGCGCATTTGGTGTGGCCGATCTGCGACTTGACCGAGCCGAGCGCACAACTGCCCGGCCGCGCACCCGACTCGACGAACAGCCGCGTCAGGGTCTCCAACTCGGTACGGTCCCCGACGATGGTGCCGGTGCCGTGCGCCTCAATCAGCCCGACCTGCCGCGGAGAGATACGGCCACGCGCGTACGCCCGGTCGAGCGCCCGACGCTGCCCCTCGGCACGCGGCGCGGTCAGGCCCAGGGCCCGCCCATCGCTGGCGCTGCCAACCCCCTTGATGACCGCATAGATCCGGTCGCCGTCGCGCTCGGCCTCGGCAAGCCGCTTGAGCACGACACATGCGACGCCCTCGCCGAGGGCAATGCCGTCGCCGGTGCTGTCGAACGCGCGAGACCGGCCAGTGGGCGACAGCGCGTGCGCCGAGCTGAACATCAGATAGTCGTTGATGCCGTTGTGCAGGTCAGCGCCGCCACAGATCATCAGGTCACTGGTGCCTGCGGCCAGCTCCTTGCACGCTGCGTCCAGGGCCGCAAGCGATGAGGCGCACGCCGCGTCGACAGTGAAGTTGGGTCCTCCCAGGTCCAGTCGGTTCGCCACCCGTCCAGTGATCACGTTGGCCAACACGCCAGGGAACGAGTCCTCGGTGATGACGGGCAGCTGGTCCTCGAGCTCCGCCGGCACCTCCCCGAGATAGGTGGGCAGCATCATGCGGAGCGTCTGCGCATGCGCCATGTCGCTACCCACCTCGGCGCCGAACACCACCCCCGTACGAGAGTGGTCGATACCCGACGTGTACCCGGCGTCGCGCAGAGCCTGGCTCGCGACCTCCAAGGCCAGCAGCTGGGTCGGGTCGATGCTGGCCAACGCCGCTGGCGGAATGCCGTACCCGATCGCGTCGAACGGTATCGGCGCGATGAACCCACCCCACTTCGACACGCTGAGCCGTCCCGTTTGCCCCCGCTCCACCTCGGACGCGTAGTAGGTGTCCACCGGCCACCGTTGGGCGGGCACCTCGGTGACCGCGTCGCGGCCACTGAGGATCGTCTGCCAGAAGCTGGACAGGTCTGGTGACTCCGGAAAGACGCAGGCCATACCCACTATGGCGACATCCAGCGGCGTCACCGGCGCCCGTTCGGCCGCCTCGCTGCCCGGCCCGAGCGTCGCCGCCAGCGCCGCGATCCGCTCGGCGTGGAAGCGCTGTGCGCCCGTGGTGACGCCGTTGTGCAGGGTGGCCACGGTGGTTCGCGCGTCGCGCAGCACGGCGACCTGGCCCGCCATGAACAGTCCCTCGGCGTGCTGACCCGACTCGTCGACCGCAACCAGCTCGCCTCCCTCGCGCCGTCTGCCCTTGCTGGCGATCCGCAGCCGGCCGACGTTGAGCACCTCCAGCGACTCCCACACCTGCCGGCCAGCCATTCCCGCCGCAAGCAACTCCTGCCGCACCCGGTGGAAGTCGTCGACGTACGGGCTGTGCAGGCAGCGCGTCACGTGTCCGGGTGCCGTCTCCAGCACCGCCGTACCTGTCGCCGCGATCGCCTGACGCTGGAACAACGGCTGGATCGCCCCACCCTCCACCGCCTCCCGGGTGAACAGGTACGCGGTGCCCATCAGCACGCCCACCTGCACACCGCGACGCGCCAGCGGTCCCGCCAACGCCGCCACCATCGCGGCCGAGCGCGCGTCGTGGATGCCGCCGGCGAACAACACCTGCACCTGCGCGGCGGTCCCGGCCGGCGCGCCATCGAGGAACTCTTCCAACGCCAGCGCCTGCGCCTCCCACAACGAAAAGCTCGTCCGCGGCCCCACATGCCCACCACACTCGGCGCCCTCGAACACGAACCGCCGCGCCCCGGTGCGCAGGAACTGACGTAACAACCCCGGCGACGGCACATGCAGAAGCACGTTGATGCCGTCGGCTTCCAGGGCCTTGGCCTGTGCGGGCCGGCCGCCCGCGATGATCACCACCGGCGGCCGGGCCTCCCGCACCGCCGCGAGCTGCGCCGCCCGCACCTCTTCGGGGGCGAAGCCGAGGATGCCCACTCCCCACGGTCTCTCACCCAGCGCCTGCACGGCCTCCCGCAGCATCCGCCGGGACTGTTCGCCGCTGGCGAGCGCGAGAGCGATGAACGGCAACGCGCCGTCGCCGGCTACCGCCGCCGCGAACCCCGCCACGTCGCTGACCCGCGTCATCGGCCCCTGCGCCACCGGGATCCGCACACCCCACGCCCGCGCCAGCGGTGCGCCCGGCGCCAGCAACCCACCCGCCGCGGCGTCTTCGACCGCATCCGTGATCGCCGCGCGGATACCGCGCACCGCGGCAGTCGTCCTCCGCCAACGCTGCCGGAACACCGCGGCCAACCAGCCGTCCTCACCCACCTGCAGCAACGCACCGGTGCCGTTTGGTCGGCCGTCGCGGCGCACCCCCCGCACACCATCACGCAGCACCGTCTCCGAGCCGTCCATCCGCCCGATCACGGCCCGCACGTCCTCCGGCAGATCCGACTCCGGCATCAGCGCCAACTGGCTGTCCACCACTACACCAGCCGCCCCACCCACCACACACGCGGCGGCCGTACGCGGCCCGATCCCGCCAGCCACCCACACCGGCAGGTCCAGCGCCTCATCAGCGAGCAACTGCTGCAACAGAACGAACGAACTCAGCTCACCGACCCGCCCGCCCGCCTCCGAACCGCGCGCGATCAACCCGTACGCACCGTTCGCCGCCGCCGCATGCGCCTCCGTACGACTTGTCACCTCCACCAGCACCCGATAACGCTCCGCCGACGTCCTCAGCGGCCACGGACCATCCGCCGGCAAGACAATGAGACTCACGCGGTCCTTCGCGGCGCGCTCCACATCGGCCACCGTCGCGGCACAGCCCGCAGACACCCGCACCCCGATCGGCCCTGCCGACCTCGCCGCCGCCTGCTCCAGCGCCCGCAGCGTCGGGCGGTCGCCCCGGGCCAGATCGAACACGCCGAGCCCACCACCCGCGTCGGCGGCCGCGACCAGCTGCGGACTGGGCTCCACCGCACCACATGGATTGATTACGATCACCAAATTGCGACTGGCGGGTGCGGTATTCATCGAACTCCCGTCGATTGGGTCAGGCGCGCCGGCACTCCCAGTCCGTCCGCTGCGCCGGTGGGTTTCGTCGCAGCCACTACCGTGGTATCCGCCAACTTGGCCGGGTTTAGGAACGCTCCAGCGCTTTTCCCGCGAAAGCTAGGTTTTTGTGCTGTTGCGCGCCCTGGATGGCACAGTTACGGATCTTCACGATCGCGGTAGCGGTGCCTCGCGCCCGTCGTCTGTGTGTCACCCCAGGGATGTTCGGCCACCCGGCGCCACCGCCGCGTCACTGCACGCGCGCGCAAAATGCCTCACCTTTTGGCCCACTCCCCACCCGTTCGCGGCGGCGGTCACGCTACGTCACCGCCAGGGCGTTCGCCCAGGAAGCGTATGTTTTTGGCGTTTTGCGCGGTCCCTCCATGTTCGTCTGATAAAACCGAGTTCAGCCTCACATTCACGTTGACCCGAAGGAATCGAGGACTATCGAAATTTGCCCGGTGCTGGTTCGAGCTGATTTCAGGGGCTCTGCTGCCAGCGCAGGCTTCGCCGCGCTCCAGGCGGAGGTCCGGCATCGACAACCTTCGCCATGCGGGCAGCTGTCCGAGACGGCGAACCCCTGCCCGTCCAGCGGGGCCCCTTCCCCGTCACCCACCCGCACCCGAAGTCCTGGCAACAGCCGCCCGACGCATCGCCACCCGACGAAAGGACCATCTATGGACAGGACCCAGATCTTTGCCCGGTCTCTGCTTCCCGCCGCCATCTTGGCGACCCTGCCGCTGCTCGCCACCGTGCCGGCGGCTGACAACCGCTCCAGTACGGATACGGTCGGACCGACACTCGCGTTCGCGGATCAGCCGCCCATGGCGGATCAGTTACCCATGGCGGATCAGCTACCCATGGCCGATCAGCCACCCATGGCGGACGGGTCGGCGGCACCGGCGCCCTCCGGACCGGAACTGCTGGCCAAAGCCGCGCCGGACGAGTGCTTCGCCGGCATCGGTAAGCCATATCCGCCCGGGCCGCCGTGCAGAGTCGGAGTACCGAAAGTGAACCAGTCGTACGTGTGGGGCCTGGCCCAGTCGGGCGACCAGCTCTGGTTCGGGACGGCTCCCAACGTCCACTGCCTCACCACGGCGAAAGGCCTCAAGCTGATGAAGCCGGTCCAGAACGACGATTACGTGTGCGAGTACGGCGAGAGTCAGCTGCGGAAGGCCTACCCGTTTCTGCCGGCGGGAGGAGGGGACTGGCGGCCACCGGACGTGTTCGTCTACGACACTCGGACGGGGCAACTGACCGACAAGGGGGGCGACATCGACAACGCGTCCGTGATGGACAGACTGCGGCTGAACTCGACGATCGGGATCCGCGCCGCCGGCTCCCACCAGGGCGTCGTGCTGCTCGGGGGACCAGCTCTCGGCGGCATCAACCTGTTCGCCTTCGACAGCGAGTCGGGCCGGTACCTCGGATCGACAACCCTCTCCCGATACGGCAACATCCGGAACTTCGTGGTCGCCGACGGCGCTCTCTACGCCGGCGTCGGCGTAGGGCTCGACGGTCTGGGCGGGGGTGCGGTGCTGCGCTGGACCGGTACCAAGGACGACCCGTTCAGGTTCGGGGTGGTGGGTGAGCTGCCGGGACAGGTCTCGGACATCACCTCGCACCAGGGACGGATCGCCCTCATCACCTGGCCCAGCGCTGGTGTCGACGGCCGGATTCCCGGCGTGTGGCTGAGCCCGCGTTTGGCGGACGGAGAGCCGGGCCTCACCCCCGCAGACGCCGACGGCTGGAGCCGGGTATGGAACGTGACCCAGTACGAGCCGGACCCCGTCGTGGCCGAGACGTACGGCCTGGGCGGGCTCGCCTCGTACGGCGGTTACCTCTACTGGGGGACAATGCACGTGCCGCTGAAGGCCACGCAGGCGCACACGAGGCGCTACGAGCCGGCGCGTGGCAAGCCAGACCCCGTCGTGGTGCCGAACACGCAGCGCACGGCGAGCATCTTCCGGGCCGGCGACTTCGATGTCGACTGCGACGGATGTGAGGGCAAGGCGTCGGTCGAGCTTCTGTACGGCGAGTCGAAGCTGCCGGCATTCGATCCGGAGGCGAACAATGGGGAGGGCGGCTGGCGGCTGACCCCGACCGGGTACACGCCCAAGTTCGGCGCGGCGGGATTCGGTGACGGCTACAACAACTACATCTGGAAGATGGTGGTGGTCGCAGGCTCGCTGTATGTCGGCACCATGGACTGGAGCTACCTGGGCAGGGCGGCTGGTGGCGGGATCGAAGCCGCGTTCGGCGCCGCCGACGCCTCGTCGTACGGCGCCGACCTGTGGGCGTTCGACAACCCGAACGAACCTGCCAGGCCAGTGGACACCACCGGACTCGGCAACTATCTCAACTACGGCATCCGCACCATGGTGGCCGACGAGTCGAACATCTACCTTGGCATGGCGAACCCGATGAACCTGCGGACCGACAAGCAGGATGATGTCCCGGAGGGCGGTTGGGAGCTGATCCGGCTCCCCTTGGTCGCCTCGAACCCCTCTGCCGCCGGGAAGGGGCGACCGCTCCCGCCCGGGGGTGACGCCAGCGAGGCAGCGACGGCCGGCGGAAAGTGACGAGCCCGTTCGGGCGCGGGCCGGTCGGTGCAGAGCGCCGACCGGCCCGCGCCGCTGACGACGAGCACCGCGAGGGGAGACTTCATGAACCGGGAAACCACGAGGGCGGCGACCGTCAGGCGTACCGCGTCAGCGGTGGTGGTGGCGGTCGGGGTTGTCCTCACCGTGCTGATCGGCTGCGACGTGATGCGTCCGCCCCGGCGGGATGCCCCCGTACCGACCGCGCCGCCCGGGTCCGCACCGACCGCGCCCGGCCCCCGAAGCCCGGTTGCCAGGGGATCGTCCGCCCACAGCATCACGGTGGCCGGCAGGGAACGCACCTTCCGGCTGTACCGGCCGGCCAAGCTGTCGCTGTCTGCGCCGGTACCGTTGGTGGTGATGCTGCACGGCGCCCTTGGCAACGGTCGCCAGGCAGAGATGGCGTACGGGTGGAACGCCGCGGCGGAACGTGAGGGGTTCGTGGTCGCGTACCCGGATGGACTCCACCGATCCTGGGCGGTGAGCGCCCACTGCTGCGGGCGGCCGGCCCATGACGGCGTCGACGACGTGGCGTTCATCGTCGCCACGGTGGCCGACATCTCCGCCAAGCTGTCGATCGATCCGAACCGGACCTATGCCGCCGGGATTTCCAACGGCGGGATGCTCGCCTACCGGCTGGCCTGCGAAAACACCACCTTCGCCGCGATCGGGGTGGTGGCGGGAAAGCTGGTCGGGCCATGCCCGTCGCCGGCACCGATCTCCCTGATCCATATCCATGGCACAGCCGACGACGTGGTCCCGTACGACGGTCGGCCAGGGAAGCTGGACAACGGCGGGACCGGGCGGCGCCCAGTAAAGATCGACGGCGGACCGGTCGCCGACCAGATCGACCGGTGGCGGAAGATCGCGCGATGTGCCGCTCCGGAGGCACGTACCGCTGGAGCCGTTACCACGTCGGCCGCCCGCTGTCCGGATGGGCGCGACGTCGAGCTGATCACCATCGCCGACGCGGGGCACCAGTGGCCGGGCGCGTCGCCAGCGATGGTGGAGCGCCTGCTCGGGATGGACCCGCCGTCGACGGCGCTGGCCGCTACCGAAGCGATCTGGGGCTTCTTCGCGAACCACCCGCGCAACAGCTGAACTCCCAGCGTCGACGAGACCCCGGCAGTCCCAGGGTGAGCTTGCGGCCGCCGCGCTCGGGATCGAATCGGCCGACCCGGGCGACGTGCGGCAGCCGCGCCGACGGCACGCCCAGCAACGAGCCCAGTGCGTCGCGGGACGCGGGCGCGTCGACGAGCTGGCTCAGCGGGTGCGTCGCCACCCCGGCCGCGTGCAGGGTCAGCCAGACCCGCATCACCACCCGCCCGAACCCGACCCGCGCAGCGTCGTCCGTCCCGGACGGTCCGACCAGGACCAGCACGGCGCCGCCGAGCGCCAGTGGGTTACCGGCGGCCGTGGCGAGCAGCCGGGGCAACCCAGCCGGCGCAGCACCGGGTACGCCGTCAGCGATCATCTTGCGATGGCCGCCCTTTGCTTTCCTTAACGGTCCCGCCCGTATCCGATCCGAATCGGTGCAGGTCAAGCCGCCTCAGCTACATGAGGCTGCCGCACCAACAACGACCGTTACGATAAGGCCACCAATCGTCGCGGCCGGGTGCCCGAGCCGGGTGCCGAACACTGATCCCCTGGAGCACACGTTGTCCACCGCGACCTCCGCGAACAGACCCGCCGGCCTGCAGATCGCCGCGCTGTTCAGCACGTCCCACGAGCCGCAGCCGGTGCAGACCGACCGCATCGGCACCCGCCCGCTGGTCGTCGACCCGTTCGCCGTGCCGGAAGTCGCCGGGCCGGCCGGGGAAGACCCGGTCTCGGCGGACCGGGGCGACTCCGGGCGGTAGCCATCGGAAGATCAGCGGTCGCCGCTGTTGGGTAGGGTGCCGGCTGTGACAGTGGAAGCGTTCGACATCTGGACCGGCGACGAACACGAGATCGCCGACGAGGCCGGTAACCGTCCCCGGCTGCCGGCCGGGTGGGCAGGCCCGAACGGGCCGGGCATCGACGTGCGGACCTGGCCGCGCTCGCCGCGCACCGGCCAGCCAATGGTGCACTGTTTCACGCTCCGGCTGCCCGAGGCGTACCGGCGTCGCGGGCCCGATCTTGTCGCCGTCGCGGTGTTCCAGTGGGAGGACGACCTCTACTTCAAGGACCCGCTGCCTGAGGTGCAGGCGGTTCTGGCCGGACAGCGCGCCGACGTCGCGCAGCCCGACCACCCGTTCTGGGCCGAACTCGGCCGGTCGCGGCGCCACCCGCAGTTGCAGCTGGCCGACGACGGCGTCGCCTCCCTGTTCGCCATGGTGTGGCTGGACGAGACGGAGCTGAGCGGTCCGCAGGTGACCCGCCCCACGACCGCCCCTGAGCTCGCCGACGGCGAGGCCGACGCGGTGCACCTGAGGGAGCGGTACGGCGTGTTCGGCCCCGTGTGGCTGGTGCGCCGCGACGACCCGAACGCCGGGGTCGCCCCGGTCTCCTTTCCCGAGGCCGGCAACGCCTACGTCGAGATACCGGACCGGTGGGAGGTTTTCCACGCCGAGCACCTGGGCGGCACCAACATGTGCCCCGACGGTGTGCGCGAGGGCCTGTCCCCCTGGTACATCGAGGTCAGCCGGCTAGGCGGCATCAGCTACGGCGGCGACCAAGACCTCGCCCTGGACCTCGACGCCAGGGCCTTCCTCGGCGACATGACCAGCGCTGTGCTGCTCCCCGAGGCCTAGGCCGCGTTTCGTAAGGCTCGGAGCCACTGGTCGATGATGGCGATGGTGACGGTGGCTTCG